>NZ_LMPM01000002.1:300000-600000 GCF_001423845.1 Sphingomonas sp. Leaf357
CGAAGCCAAGACGCTGGTCGAGTCCGCTCCGAAGGCCATCAAGGAAGGCGTTTCGAAGGACGAAGCCGAGAAGATCAAGAAGCAGCTTGAAGAAGCCGGCGCGACCGTCGAGATCAAGTAAGCCGCGGCGGGAGAGACGGGCCATTCTGGCCCGCACTCCCGCAAGGCCGGCCGGCGCGGCATGCCGCGTCCGACGAGCATGGGCTTTGCCCATGCTGGCCGAAGCGAAAAGAAAGGGCGGCCCCAGCAATGGGACCGCCCTTTTTTTGTTACTTTACCATCGCCGCGCTCTGGTCCACGGCCACGACCGGCAACCACACCGCGCTCGCCTGCGCGCCGCCGCGCTCGATCGTTACCGTCGCCTTCGTGTAATCCGACTTCTTCGCCAGGAAGATGTTGGACACGAACTTCTGCGGGTTGCGGTCGTAGAGCGGGAACAGGCTGGACTGGACCTGCACCATGATGCGGTGCCCTGGCTGGAACACGTGGTTCACGGTCGGCAGGCGGAACTTGTAGCGTTGCACCTTGCCCGCCGGGATCGCCGATGGCTTGGCGAAACTGTCACGATACCGGCCACGGAAGATGTCGAGGCTGATCGGCAGCTGATAGCCGCCCATCTTCGGATCGGTGGCGTTCTCGTCCGGATAGACGTCGATCACCTTGACGACGAAATCGCCGTCGGTGCCGGTCGTCTTGGCGAAGATGTCTGCGATCGGCGCGCCGGAGACGCGGACGGCCTCGGACAGGATCGGGGTTTCGTAGGTCATCACATCGGTGCGACCATCGACGCCGCGCTGGTCACTGACCAGCCAGTCCCCCCAGCGGCCGTCGCCGAAATTCACCGGGCGCGGCAGATGTGGCACCGGCTTTGCGGGATCGGAGACGTAGCTGTCCTCCCCTGCCCCGGCCTTCTCGAAGCCGAGACCGCCACTGCCTTGCAGATAGATCGGTTTGAGCGGCGAGGCGCAGCCCTGGTCGCAGGCCAGCGGCCATTGTGCAAAGCGATCCCAGTGATTTTCGCCGGTATTGTAGATCGTCGCGGCGGGCAAAGTCACCGCCGGACCGTCCTTCAGATACTGATTGAACAGCGGTAGGACCATTTCCTCGCGGAACTGCTCCGCCGTATCGCCGCGCCACTGGAACGGGCCAAGGCTGCGGCCCTCGCGGTTGATCTGGCTATGGCGCCAAGGCCCCATGACGAGGAAGTTGTTGCCGGTCTTGCCCTTTGCCTTGAGCGCCTCCCAAGCGGTGATCGCGCCATACATGTCCTCCTGATCCCACAGGCCCTGTTCCCAGATCGTGGGGACATTGGAGGGATTGGCGGCGAGCAACTTGTCCAGCGCCTGGCCCTGCCAGAAGGCGTCGTAGGACGGGTGGGCCAGCATCTTCTGCCAATAGGGCAGTTGCGAATAGCCGGACTTGTCGGCCCACGCCCCGGCCGAGCCGATGTCGCGGAAATTGTCGTAATCGTCGTAACCGCCGGTCGGCGGGACGCTGCCCTTGGCCTTATAACCGGTCTGTCCGCCCAACCAGGCGATGTTGGCCAGGCGGAACGCGCCGTAATGGAACCAGTCGTCGCCCATCCAGCCGTCGATCATCGGACTTTCAGGTGCGGCGACCTTCAGCGCCGGGTGGGGTCCCAGTAGCGCCATCGCCACGGTAAAGCCCTCATAGGACGATCCGATCATCCCGACCTTGCCGTTCGATTCCGGCAGGTTCGCCTTATTCACCAGCCAGTCGATCGTGTCGTAGGCGTCGGTGACGTGATCGACCTTCGTCTTGTTCAGCGGGCCGATCACCGGACGGGTGACGATATAGTCCCCTTCCGATCCGTATTTGCCGCGGATGTCCTGATAGACGCGGATATAGCCGTTGCGGACGAACATCTCGTCGGCCAGCGGCAGGGTGGAGAGCATCGACGAGCTGGTCGTGCGCTTGGCGCGGCTGCCGGCGTCGTACGGTGTGCGAGTCAGGACGATCGGCGCGTTCTTCGCATTCTTGGCGACGACGATGACGGTGAACAGCTTCGTCCCGTCGCGCATCGGGATCATCACCTCGCGCCGCTGATAATCGTCGGCCATCGTCGGCGGGATGAACTTGGCGGGGATGTCGCCACCCGGCGCAGATGCGACCGGCGCGGCATCGGCGCTCTTGGTCGGGGTCTGCTGGGCGGGTGCGGCCACCGCGAGGCCGGCGACGGCGAGAAGGGCAAGCGTGATCTTCATGGAGCGTTCCTCGATCTTCGGATGCTCCAGCTTTGCGCGCCGGATGACTCAAGATCAATCGTGGCGCGAACAATCAGCGGGTGATCGCAAAGCCTTGCGGTCGCTGGCCGACCGCATCGTGCATCCGCGGACCGGCATCGAGACGAAACGGCACCATCTTTTCACCGGCCCCGCGGTCGATGCCGATCACCCAGGCGGAAGCGGTCTGCCCCTGCCCGCCGCCAGCCCAGCCGTACAGGACGTTGACCGAGAACATCGGCACGAAGAAGTTTCTCCCCCCGATCGCGACCGGGACGATCCCCTCCTGGGGTATCATCGCCATGCCGCCGAGCGTGATCGCCTGCCCCGGTGCGAGATCGAACCGCGCGACCAGCGGCTTTTCGATCGATTGCGCAAACAGGAGCTTCAGCATCGCGGCCTGATCGGCGCTGGCGTTCAACAGGCGGATGTCGACGCGGACATCGGTGGCGGGGATCTCGCCGGAATTCCGCAGGCCGATCTCGTAATCGACCGCGCCGCTGGTCAGGTTGGTGCCGGCGCGCACCGGACGCATCGTTACATCGATGCGGGCACGGCCTTCTGGTGTCGCCGCAGTTGCCGGCTGAACCGGAGTGGGTGCCTTGGCGACGAGAGGTGTTGCGGAATCCGCATCGCTGATACCGATGTCTATCGTCTGTGCGGGTTCCGATATGTCGCGATCGCCACGCGATCGGACGCGAAAGACCGCAAATAGCAGCCCGGCCAGCGCGAGAATAGCGAGGCCGAGCCAGAGCCATGGTCCGTTCGACTGCTCGGCTTCCACCGCAGCGGGAAGCGCGACGGTGGGCGTAGCGGCGGGGGTTGGACTGGTCTCGACCGCTGGTTCCGTGGTCGGGGTGGATGTCGCGGCGGGGGACGGTTCGGGAGTCGCGGTCGGGCGTGCCACTGGAGTGGGCGCAACGCGCGGAGTTGGCGTTGCCCTTGGCGCAGGGGCACGCGGCAGAGTGGTTGCCGTCGGCTCCGGCGTGGGGGTCGCTATCGGGGTCGGCGTCGGCGTAGGCACCGGCGTGTCGCTCGGCGAACGGCTGGCGGGCAGGGAAAAGCCGTTGAGGTTCGGGATCAGCGGCGAGGCGTCGTTCTGCGCCCGGGCTGCTCCAGACAGCCCGATCATGGCCAGGAGAGGCAATCGCAAGGTCGCCGGGATCTTTATTCTTCGCACACATGCGCCTTATCGGAAGAATTAGCCGTGCCATACGGCCCGGCGTCGGCTTGCGGCAAGCCGGTGCCGAGGCCGGACAAAGGGAAGGCCCGCCCTCCCCATTAAGAGAAGACGGGCCGGTTCACCGTGCCGAAGGATCAGGCGTGTTCGGGCACGCCCTGCAGATGCGCCGCGATGTCTTCGCGCATCAAGGGGCGGGCGAGCGAGATCGGCTCGATATGCGCGCCGTCGTCGTCGGTCACGCCGATCGAGAAGGTGGCGCAGGTGCGCCCCTCGCTGCCGTCGGGCAGGCGGTAGCGGGCATCGGCCATGATCACCGGCGAGAAATCGGCTTGCTCGCCGAGATCGCGCTTGAGCATCGCCAGCGTCGCGTCGACCCTTGTGCCTTCGCCGGGCTCGATCGTCACCGGGGCGACACCGTCGTCGCCGCGCTCGATCAGCAGGCGTTCCATCTCGGCTTCGCTGGCCGAGCCGTCGGCGAACATAAACGTCGAGATGCGCACGTCCTGAGCCGCGATGTTGCCGGCATTGCCGACGGTCAGCTCGATCTCGACCAAAGCCTCATCGACGTTGCTGCCGGCGCGGACCGGACGCATGGCGAATTCGAGCCACGGGCGGTCGGCAACCGGAGCATCACCGGCGGTCAGCGCTTCGACATCCTCGGCCTCCGCCTCGGCCAAGCTGGCGTCCTCGGTAGCAACCGGAGCGATTTCGTCATTGGCAAAGGCAGCTGCGGCAGCCGGCGCGATCACCGGGGCGGCGCGCAGATATTGCGGCTGTTCGGCCACGACCGGGGTTTCGGCGCGGATCGCGGCAGGGGTGGCGACCGGCTCGGCCACCGGCTCGACATAGGTTTCTTCGTAATAGACCTCTTCGTCTGCACGACGGCGGCGCATCAGGAAGAAGGCGAGCAGGCCGCCGAGAACGACCACGCCGCCGACGATCCATGGCCAGACCGGGGCGCTTTCGGAAACGGTGCTCGTCTGGGTTGCGGCGGTCGATTGAGTTTCCGTTGCGGGTTGTGCGGGGGCCGGCGTTACATCGGCGGGCGCGGCGGCAGCTGGTGCCGGCGCAGGAACTTCGGTGACGGGCGCTGCTGCGACGGGTGCCGGGGCGGCAGGTGCGGCTTCGGCGCGAACCGGAGCAGGACGGCTCACAGCAGCGGTGCGTGCGGTGCGAGCGGGAGCGCGACGCGGCGCTGCTTCGGCGCGGGCGGCTTCGGCCTGGGCCAAAGCTTCCGGTGCAATCGGCGTCGGGCTGTTGGGATCGCCAATGCCGTTACGCGACGTCGCGCCCTGGCTGACCGGTGCCGCTGCGCTCGCCTGCGGCAACGTCGGCACCACTGGCGGCGGCGTTACCGTCGTCTGTACCGGCGGCGTAGCGGCGGCGGGCGGCGGGGTGGCCGCCTCCTGTGCAAAGGCCGGGCCTGCTGTCATCAAAGCGACGGGCAGCAGGGCTGCTGGAACAAGCGCGACGAACGCGCGGCGATGCGGGGGGATGGCGTTTTTCATAACGGAGACTCAATGAAGGGAACCCGGATTCGGACCCGCGAAAGACTCACTTTCAAGGTGAGGCGTTCATTTTCATCGATGAGTTGCGCGAAGTTCACACAAGTTCACGCGAAACGCCCGTTTGCTTGAGCCTCGATGCGGCCTAGCAAGTCTGTCGATGGTCATTGGCAAAGACCGTCATTCTGTAACGTCGCAAATCCAACATTTAAAGCGTCTGCACGCCAACTGCGTTGACTAAATCCAACACCCCGCCTATATCGCGCTCTCACCACAGACCTCGGGAAATGACGTGCCGTCGCGCAGCATGTCGATCGTATTGGGGTCTGCCGGTTTCCAAGACGCCGAAAGCTGCTGTTATCCGAGCACGGACGACACGCGGCTTTTTGCGTTTTCCGCGTGCCCGCCCGGGCGAACCGGGCACTTAAATTTCGGCCTGTCTCAGGCCAAGACCGAGGGCAAAAGACCAATATGGCAACCAAGGCATATGACGGCGGCACGCTGAAGCGCCGCATCCGCAAGGTGTTCGGCAACATCCACGAAGTGGTGCAGATGCCGAACCTGATCGAGGTTCAGCGCGAATCCTACGAGCAGTTCCTGCGCTCCGATCCCTCGATCGGCTATGTCTCCGGTCTCGAAAAGACCCTGCGTTCGGTGTTCCCGATCCGCGATTTCGCCGGCACAGCGGAGCTCGACTTCGTCAATTATGAACTCGAGCCGCCGAAGTTCGACACCGACGAATGCCGCCAGCGCGGCATCACCTATGCCGCGCCGATGCGCGTTACGCTGCGCCTGATCGTGTTCGAGGTGGACGCCGATACCGATGCCCGCTCGGTCCTCGATATCAAGGAGCAGGACGTCTACATGGGCGACATGCCCCTGATGACGGGCAACGGCACCTTCATCATCAACGGCACGGAACGCGTGATCGTCAGCCAGATGCACCGTTCGCCGGGCGTCCTGTTCGACCATGACCGCGGCAAGACGCACGCATCGGGCAAGTACCTCTTCGCCGCGCGCGTGATCCCGTATCGCGGTTCGTGGCTCGATTTCGAGTTCGACGCCAAGGACATCGTCAACGTCCGCATCGATCGCAAGCGCAAGCTGCCGGTAACGGCATTGCTGTACGCACTGGGGATGACCGGCGAGGAGATCCTCAACCACTTCTACAACCGCGTCACCTTCGTGCGCGGCCAGGGTGGCTGGATCATTCCGTTCCAGGCCGAGAACTGGCGTGGCCAGAAGCCGATGTTCGACATCATCGATGCGAAGACAGGCGAGATCGTGTTCCCGTCGGGCCAGAAGATCAGCCCGCGCGCAGCCAACAAGTCGGCCAAGGACGGCCTGACCGACCTGCTGATTCCGACCGAAGAAATCTTCGGCCGCTACAGCGCCTATGACCTGATCAACGAGACCACCGGCCAGATCTATATCGAGGCGGGCGACGAAGTGTCGGCCGAGAATCTCGAATTGCTCGACAAGGCCGGGATCGAGCGGATCGAACTGCTCGACATCGATCACATCGCGACCGGCGCATGGATCCGCAACACGCTGAAGGTCGACAAGGCCGAGGAGCGCGAGCAGGCCCTGTCCGACATCTACCGCGTGATGCGCCCCGGCGAGCCGCCGACGCTGGAGACGGCGGAGTCGCTGTTCTCAGGGCTGTTCTTCGACCCGGATCGCTACGATCTGTCGGCCGTCGGCCGCGTGAAGCTGAACATGCGCCTCGACCTCGATGCCGAGGATACCGTGACGACGCTGCGCAGCGAGGACATCCTGGCCGTGATCAAGACGCTGGTCGACCTGAAGGACGGCAAGGGCGAGATCGACGACATCGACAATCTCGGCAACCGCCGCGTGCGGTCGGTGGGCGAATTGCTCGAGAACCAGTATCGCGTCGGCCTCTTGCGCATGGAGCGTGCGGTCAAGGAGCGCATGTCTTCCGTGGACGTGTCCACGGTCATGCCGAACGACCTGATCAACGCCAAGCCGGCAGTGGCCGCGGTGCGCGAGTTCTTCGGTTCGTCGCAGCTGTCGCAGTTCATGGATCAGACCAACCCGCTGTCGGAAGTGACCCACAAGCGGCGCGTGTCGGCACTCGGGCCAGGTGGTCTGACGCGTGAGCGCGCCGGCTTCGAAGTCCGCGACGTTCACCCGACGCATTATGGCCGCATCTGCCCGATCGAGACGCCGGAAGGCCCGAACATCGGCCTGATCAACAGCCTCGCCTCGTTCAGCCGGGTCAACAAATACGGCTTCATCGAGACGCCGTACCGCAAGGTCGTCGACCACAAGGTGACGGACGACGTCGTGTACCTGTCGGCGATGGAAGAGGCCAAGCACACGATCGCGCAGGCCAACGCCGATCTGGCGGGCGACAACGGCTTCACCGAGGAACTCGTCTCGTCGCGTCAGGCGGGCGAATTCCTGATGGCGATCCCGGACAACATCACGTTGATGGACGTCAGCCCGAAGCAGCTCGTCTCGGTCGCCGCATCGCTCATTCCGTTCCTGGAAAACGATGACGCCAACCGCGCGCTGATGGGATCGAACATGCAGCGTCAGGCCGTGCCGCTGGTCCAGGCCGAGGCGCCGTTCGTCGGCACCGGCATGGAAGAGACGGTCGCCCGGGATTCCGGCGCGGCGATATCGGCCAAGCGCGCCGGCATCGTCGATCAGGTCGATGCGACCCGTATCGTCATCCGTGCGACCGGCGAGGTCGATGCCGGCAAGTCGGGCGTCGACATCTACACGCTGATGAAGTTCCAGCGCTCGAACCAGTCGACCTGCATCAACCAGCGTCCGCTGGTGAAGGTGGGCGACGTGATCCGCGCCGGCGACGTGCTCGCCGACGGCCCGTCGACTGAGTTCGGCGAGCTGGCACTGGGCCGCAACAGCCTGGTCGCGTTCATGCCCTGGAACGGGTACAATTATGAGGATTCGATCCTCATTTCCGAGCGTATCGTGAAGGACGACGTCTTCACCTCGATCCATATCGAGGAATTCGAGGTCATGGCGCGCGACACCAAGCTTGGGCCGGAAGACATCACGCGCGACATCCCGAACGTCGGCGAGGAAGCGCTTCGCAACCTCGACGAAGCGGGCATCGTGTATATCGGTGCCGAGGTCGAGCCGGGCGATATCCTCGCCGGCAAGATCACGCCGAAGGGCGAAAGCCCGATGACGCCGGAAGAAAAGCTGCTCCGCGCGATCTTCGGCGAGAAGGCATCGGACGTGCGCGATACGTCGCTGCGTCTGCCGCCGGGCGTTGCCGGCACGGTCGTCGAAGTGCGCGTGTTCAACCGCCACGGCATCGACAAGGACGAGCGCGCGATGGCGATCGAGCGCGAGGAGATCGAGCGCTTGAAGAAGGATTCGGACGACGAGCGTTCGATCCTCAACCGTGCGACCTGGAGCCGCCTGCGCGAGATGCTCGAAGGGCAGACCGCGACGGCCGTGCCGAAGAACGGCCCCAAAAAGGGTGTCGTGATCGATGCCGACGTGCTCGACAGCGTCGACCGCCACGAATGGTGGAAGTTCGCGGTCGCCGACGACAAGACGCAGAGCGATCTCGAAGCGGTCAAGGTGCAGTATGACGACGCCGTCAAGGTGATTGTCGACAAGTTCCAGGATCGTCGCGAGAAGCTGGAGCGGGGCGACGAGTTGCCGCCGGGCGTGCTGAAGATGGTCAAGGTGTTCGTGGCGGTGAAGCGCAAGCTGCAGCCGGGCGACAAGATGGCCGGCCGTCACGGCAACAAGGGCGTGATCAGCCGCATCCTGCCGGCGGAGGACATGCCGTTCCTCGCCGACGGGACGCCGGTGGACATCGTGCTGAACCCGCTGGGCGTGCCGAGCCGCATGAACGTCGGGCAGATCTTCGAGACGCATCTCGGTTGGGCCGCGCGCAATCTCGGCCAGCAGGTGTATGCCGCGCTGGAAGACTGGCGCGATGCCAATCCGGAGCCGGTGGCGGGCGCGATGCCCGACGCGGTGAAGTCGCGGTTGCTCGAAGTGTATGGCGATCACTATGCGTCCGAGATCGAAGCGCGTGACAGCGACCAGATCATCGAACTCGCGCAGAACCTGCGGACCGGCGTGCCGATGGGCACCCCCGTGTTCGACGGTGCGCGCGAAGCGGACGTCTCGGCGATGCTGTCGCTGGCCGGTCTCGATACGTCGGGTCAGTCGGACCTGTTCGACGGGCGTACCGGCGACAAGTTCGACCGCAAGGTGACCGTGGGCATCATCTACATGCTCAAGCTGCACCATCTGGTCGACGACAAGATCCACGCCCGGTCGATCGGGCCGTACTCGCTCGTCACGCAGCAGCCGCTGGGTGGCAAGGCGCAGTTCGGCGGTCAGCGCTTCGGCGAGATGGAGGTCTGGGCACTCCAGGCCTACGGCGCGGCGTACACCCTGCAGGAAATGCTGACGGTGAAGTCCGACGACGTGGTCGGCCGCACCAAGGTCTACGAGGCGATCGTCAAGGGTGACGACACGTTCGAGGCGGGCATTCCGGAGAGCTTCAACGTGCTCGTCAAGGAAATGCGCTCGCTGGGCCTGAACGTGGAGCTGACGACGGTCGAGCAGTTCGACACCGACGGCGTCGCGATCGCGGCGGAGTAAGCCATCAAGTCCCTCTCCCTGTGGGAGAGGGATTTAGGGTGAGGGTGAGCCTGAGGCTCTGCGGCCGGTCACGGTCACCCTCACCTTCCCACCGGCTTCGCCGGTGGGCCCCTTCCTCTCCCGATGGGAGAGGAGTTAGAATTTCAAGGAAGGCTGTTCACACATGAACGAACTGACCAACTTCGCCAATCCGGTCGCCAAGCCGGAGACCTTCGACCAGATCCAGATCGGCATCGCGTCCCCGGACAAGATACGCTCGTGGTCGTTCGGCGAGATCAAGAAGCCGGAAACCATCAACTATCGCACGTTCAAGCCCGAGCGTGACGGCCTGTTCTGCGCGCGCATCTTCGGTCCGATCAAGGATTACGAATGCCTGTGCGGCAAGTACAAGCGCATGAAGTACAAGGGCATCGTCTGCGAGAAGTGCGGCGTGGAAGTGACCGTGTCGAAGGTCCGCCGCGAGCGCATGGGCCATATCGAGCTGGCCGCGCCGGTCGCGCACATCTGGTTCCTGAAGTCGCTGCCGTCGCGCATCGGCCTGCTGCTCGACATGCAGCTCAAACAGCTCGAGCGCGTGCTGTATTTCGAGGCGTATATCGTGATCGAGCCGGGCATCACCCCGCTCGAAAAGTATCAGCTGATGACCGAGGACGAACTCCTCGACGCGCAGGACGAATATGGTGAGGACGCCTTCACCGCCGGGATCGGCGCGGAAGCCGTGCGCATCATGCTGCAGGATCTCGATCTGGAGGGCGAGCGCAAGGAACTGCTGGAAGAACTGGCGGTCACCAAGTCGGAACTGAAGCCCAAGAAGATCATCAAGCGGCTGAAGGTCGTCGAAAGCTTCATCGATTCGGGCAACAAGCCGGAATGGATGATCCTCGAGGTCGTGCCGGTCATTCCGCCGGAACTGCGTCCGCTGGTGCCGCTGGACGGCGGCCGCTTCGCGACGTCGGATCTGAACGATCTGTACCGCCGCGTGATCAACCGCAACAACCGCCTCAAGCGTCTGATGGAGCTGCGTGCGCCGGACATCATCGTCCGCAACGAAAAGCGCATGCTGCAGGAAGCGGTCGACGCCTTGTTCGACAACGGCCGGCGCGGCCGCACGATCACGGGTGCCAACAAGCGCCCGCTCAAGTCGCTGTCCGACATGCTCAAGGGCAAGCAGGGCCGCTTCCGCCAGAACCTTCTGGGCAAGCGCGTCGATTATTCGGGCCGTTCGGTCATCGTGACCGGTCCGGAACTGAAGCTGCACCAGTGCGGCCTGCCGAAGAAGATGGCGCTTGAGCTGTTCAAGCCGTTCATCTACGCGCGCCTCGACGCCAAGGGCCTGAGCATGACGCTCAAGCAGGCGAAGAAGTGGGTCGAGAAGGAGCGCAAGGAAGTCTGGGACATCCTGGACGAGGTGATCCGCGAGCATCCGGTGATGCTGAACCGCGCCCCTACCCTGCACCGTCTCGGCATCCAGGCGTTCGAACCGGTTCTGATCGAGGGCAAGGCGATCCAGCTTCATCCGCTGGTCTGCTCCGCGTTCAATGCCGATTTCGACGGCGACCAGATGGCCGTGCATGTTCCGCTGTCGCTCGAAGCGCAGCTGGAAGCGCGCGTGCTGATGATGTCGACGAACAACATCCTGTCGCCAGCGAACGGCAAGCCGATCATCGTACCGTCGCAGGACATGGTGCTGGGCCTGTATTACCTGTCGATGCTGAAGGAAGGCGAGCCGGGCGAAGGCATGATGATTTCCGACATGTCGGAAGTGCATCAGGCGCTGGAAGCCGGTGCGGTGACCTTGCACACCAAGATCATCAGCCGCGTTCCGCAGACCGACGAGGCGGGCAAGCCCTACCTCAAGCGGTACGAGACGACGCCGGGCCGCATGCTGCTGGGCGAATGCCTGCCGCAGTCGAGCAAGGTGCCGTTCGACACGGTCAACCGCCTGTTGACCAAGAAGGACGTCGGCGACGTGATCGACGAGGTCTATCGCCACACCGGCCAGAAAGAGACCGTGCTGTTCGCCGACGCGATCATGGCATTGGGCTTCAAGCACGCGTTCAAGGCGGGCATCTCGTTCGGCAAGGACGACATGATCATTCCGGACGCGAAGGTCGGCCTGGTCGATGAGACCAAGGCGCTCGTGAAGGACTTCGAGCAGCAGTATCAGGACGGCCTGATCACGCAGCAGGAGAAGTACAACAAGGTGATCGACGCCTGGAGCCGTTGCGGCGACCAAGTGGCGAACGCGATGATGGACGAGATCAAGTCGGTCAAGAAGTACGAGGACGGCCCGAACAAGGGTCGCGAGAAGCCGATCAACTCGATCTACATGATGGCGCATTCCGGTGCGCGTGGCTCGCAGGCGCAGATCAAGCAGCTTGCCGGCATGCGCGGCCTGATGGCCAAGCCGTCGGGCGAGATCATCGAGACGCCGATCATCTCGAACTTCAAGGAAGGCCTGACCGTCCTCGAATACTTCAACTCCACCCACGGTGCGCGTAAGGGTCTGGCGGACACGGCGCTGAAGACGGCGAACTCGGGATACCTCACCCGCCGTCTGGTCGACGTGAGCCAGGATTGCGTGATCATGGAGCTGGATTGCGGCACCGAACGCGCGCTGGAAATGCGGGCGATCGTGCAGGGCGGTTCGACCATCGCGTCGCTTGGCGAGCGTATCCTGGGCCGCACCACGGCCGAGGATATCGTCGACAGCAAGACCGGCGAGGTCATCATCCCGTCCGGCACGCTGCTGGACGAACCGATGGTCGCGCAGATCGAGGCGATCGGCACGCAATCGTGCAAGATCCGCTCGCCCCTGGTGTGCGAGACGAAGATCGGTGTCTGCGGCAAGTGCTACGGGCGCGATCTCGCGCGCGGTACGCCGGTGAACATCGGCGAGGCTGTCGGCGTCATCGCGGCGCAGTCGATCGGCGAGCCGGGCACGCAGCTGACGATGCGGACGTTCCACATCGGTGGCGCGGCGCAGCTCAACGAAACGTCCAACCTGGAAGCGGTGGCCGACGGCACGATGGAATATCGTGACCTGCGTGTGATCGTCGACCAGCGCGGCCGTCGCGTCGTGCTGAGCCGTTCGGGCGAAGTGGCGATCATCGACATGGACGGCCGCGAGCGTGCGGTTCACCGTATTCCGTACGGCGCGTACGTCCTGTTCGACGACGGCCATATCGTCAGCAAGGGCGACCGGATGGCCGAATGGGATCCGTTCACCATGCCGGTGATCACGGAGAATCCGGGCGTCGTGAAGTATGTCGATCTGATCGAGGGCAAGACGCTCACCGAGCAGGCCGACGAAGCGACCGGCATCTCGCAGCGTGTGGTGACCGAGAACCGCGGCATCGCCAGCAAGAAGGAAGATCTTCGTCCGCGCCTGACCCTGACCGGGGACAGTGCGGAAGAGGCCGGCCGGTACATGCTGGTGGCGGGCGCGACCCTGTCGGTCGAGGATGGCGCCACGGTTCAGGGCGGCGACGTTCTGGCCCGCGTCAGCCGTGAATCGGCCAAGACGCGCGACATCACCGGTGGTCTGCCGCGCGTCGCCGAGCTGTTCGAGGCGCGCAAGCCGAAGGAGAATGCGATCATCGCCAAGGTCTCCGGTCGCGTCGTGTTCGGCAAGGACTACAAGGCCAAGCGCAAGATCGGCATCCAGCCCGAGGACGGCAGCGAGGTCGTGGAGTATCTGGTGCCGAAGTCGAAGGTGATCGACGTGCAGGAAGGCGATTACGTCAAGCGCGGCGATAACCTGATCGGCGGCAGCCCCGATCCGCACGATATTCTGGAAGTGCTCGGTATCGAGCCGCTGGCGGAATATCTCGTCTCGGAAATCCAGGAAGTGTATCGTCTGCAGGGCGTGAAGATCAACGACAAGCACATCGAGACGATCGTTCGTCAGATGCTGCAGAAGGTCGAGATAACCGACGGCGGGGACACCACCCTGCTGGCCGGCGAACAGGTCGATCGCAACGAGATGGACGAGATCAACGACAAGCTGGAGAAGAAGCAGGTCCGGGCGCAGGGCAAGCCCGTCCTGCTCGGCATCACCAAGGCGTCGCTGCAGACCCGCAGCTTCATCTCGGCGGCGTCGTTCCAGGAGACCACCCGAGTCCTCACCGAAGCCTCGGTGCAGGGCAAGAAGGACACGCTGACCGGTCTCAAGGAGAACGTGATCGTGGGTCGCCTGATCCCGGCGGGCACCGGTGCCGGCATGGGCCGCATGCGCATCGCGGCCTCCAGCCGCGACGCGGCGATGCGCGTGTCGCAGCGCAAGATGGCGGAAGTGTCGATCGCGATGGCCAATTCGGCCGCCGAGGAACGCGCCGCCGAAAAGCTGCGCAACGTGGCGGACGATACGGGCGACGATGCGCTGGGCGCGGTGACGACCAGCGGAACTGGCACCGACGCGGATGCGGGCGATTACCTGATCAAGGAATGATCGCCCCGTCCCGATCGGGACTGAGTTGAATTGCCGCCGTCCGGGCAACCGGGCGGCGGCTTTTCTGTTGGAGGGCGCGGAGGTGATCGATTTTTTCGGGCGGGGTACTCGTCGAAGCGAGGCCAATTGCTCCACCGCTTTCACTCATTCCAAGCTATGCGGTCGATTGCTTTAAGGTACGAGAGCTTCCCGATTCTCCATCTTCGATGGACAGTTTCGGGAAAAGCAATCGAGAACAGATTTTTGGGAAGGTGAAGCCAATTGCGGTCTGTCGGTGACCCCACAAGGACTTTCCGGTTAAAACTTTCCAATCGGGAAGGATGATTGGCCTTGGCATGCTCCTGATGCCGTTCAAGGAGAAAGCTATGAAGAAAGCCCGTTCTGTTGCTTGCCTAACAGGATTGCTCCTAGTCTATACGTCGCCGATCGAGGCGAAGGACACTACGCCACCAGTCGCGTCGTTTGATGCGGGAACGGGCTGGGCTTCGTTCGTGAAACTTCTCCACGAGAATTACGGCTACTTCAACAGGCCGGGTGTCGACGGCAATGCAATCCTCGCGGCGTTTGCCGATCGTGCCAAGGCTGCCCGGTCAGACAAGGAATTCATCGACACCCTGCAACTGATATCCCACAACTTTGCCGATCCGCACTTCATCGTTGGTCCACTCGATGGAGGCGACTGGTCAGTGTTTCCTACCGCATCCGATCTGTTCGGTGTGTATGACGGCAAGAACTTCCTGATCGAAGAAGTTCGGGCCGGTGGAGATGCAGCGTCCAAGGGGATACGACCTGGCATGGTGGTCTCGCGCATCGATGGCATATCACCGCGCGCGGTGATCGAGAACATCACCGGACGCGCTTTCACAGCCCTTAGCCCGGTCCAGATCGGCTTCGCGTTCAACGTCGCCCTTGCAGGGCATCGTAAGCAGGGGCGCATGGTGGAAATCAGCGATAGCCAGCGGCATCGCACCTACGCTCTCGCTGCGACTAACGACCTAGCACAACACGTCGAGGATGGCCCGCTTTTAGAGACTGAGCGGCAAGGAACGACCGGGGTCATCCGGATTAACAACTCGCTTGGTAGGCAGGAGTTGATCGACGCGTTCTCAAAGGCGCTCGCCTCCATGGCGGACACAGACGTATTGCTGATTGATCTGCGTGATACTCCCAGCGGAGGCAACACGAGCGTGGCACGGGGGATCATGGGCCACTTTGTGGATCACGACCGACCCTACCAGATGCACGTCATTCCCTATGAAACGCGAGTTTTGGGGCCGACGCGAAAGTTCGTCGAATATGTCGCGCCGTTCGGTACGCGCTATGCCGGCAAGGTCTATGTCGCGGGCGGCCATTGGACAGGCAGTATGGGCGAGGGGCTGATGATCGGCTTCGATGCGATTGGGGCTACGACGGTGGGAACCGATTTGGCCCACCTGCTGGGCGCATTGAGCAATGAAACGATCGATGGCTCGGCTGCAAAGGTGGACATAGGAACTGAGCAACTTTTCACGGTCGCCGGGCTCCCGCGAGAAAGTTACCGGCCGCAAATCTATCTCCCGCGAGCAGAACGCACATCAGAAGGTGATCCCATTCTCGCGGCTATAGCACGTTAAGCCTTCCCATTTCTGGATCGGTTCCGGGAATCGGTAGGTGTTGGATAGCAGCTATCAGCGTGCTGGCTGACGAAAAGGCAGTCTTGCCCGATATGCTTTGGGCAAGCCCTCGGTCATTGCTGTTATCTGCTTTCCGCTCCCCTCGCGCCGCTGGACGCGCCGCCCGCGGAGGATTAGCTCAGTCCCATGAAAGCTCTGTTCCCCGCCACCGCCCGCCCGCTGCTCGAACCGCATTTGCCCGCCGGGCTGGAGGTGTCGTGGTTCGCCGATCACGAGGAGGCGAACGCGATGGTCGGCGAGGCGGAGATCGCCTGGGTCGATCAGATGCGGCCGCAATGGACCGCCGAGACGGTCGCGCGGGGCGTGAAGCTGAAATGGCTGAGCACGATCTATGCGGGGATCGATTCCTTTCCGATCGCCGATTTGAAAGCGCGCGGCACGATCCTGACCAATGGTGCCGGGATCAATGCGATCGCGGTGGCGGAATATGCCGTGATGGGCGTGCTGGCCGCCGCCAAGCGCTTCGACGAGGTGGTGCGGATCGCCGATCGCCAGGAATGGCCGAGCGACGCGCCCGGCAAGATCGAACTGTTCGAGACCAGCGCGCTGATCGTCGGCATGGGCACGATCGGCCGGATGATCGCGGATCGGCTGACCGCGTTCGGCGTGACGGTGACCGGCGTGACGCGCAGCGGGCGCGAGGGCACGCTGACGCCCGATCAGTGGCAGGCCAAGCTCGGCGCGTTCGACTGGGTGATTCTGGCGGCGCCCTCGACCGACGCGACCAAGGCGATGATAGGCGCGGGCGAGCTGACGGCGATGAAGCCGACCGCCTGGCTGATCAACATCGCGCGGGGCGACATGGTCGATCAGGACGCGCTGATCGCGGCGCTGGCGACGCAGCGGATTGCTGGCGCCTTTCTCGACACGGTGCATCCCGAACCGCTGCCCGCCGACGATCCGCTCTGGAATGCGCCCAACGTGATCCACTCGATGCATCTGTCGGGCCGTAGCCAGACCAAGATGTTCCAGCGCGCCGGCGCGCTGTTCCTGGAGAATTTGCGGGCGTTCCTTTCCGGCGAGCCGATGAAGAACATGGTGGATCTCGACGCGGGATACTGAAGCGCTCCGTCCGTACGCCGTCATCCTCAACTGGCTTCAGGATCCAACGTGCCTCACTGGCGATCGCCTGACAGGCGCAGTGGATCCTGACCTTCGTCAGGATGACGGCGGTTGAGGAAGCGGGTTGATCAATCAATTTACCCCATCCGGGAAATTGCGTATTGCCCGTGTTACCCTGACTGGGTAAGAGTCGCGTATGACGACGCTCGCAGGTATCAAGATCAAGCGTTTCCGCGACGAACGCAGCCTCAGCCGGGCGGCGTTCGGCGCGTGGTACGATGCGCCGGGCAGCACGGTGCAGGGCTGGGAGGAGGACGGCAAGCGCGCCAACTCCCCGGTCGTCAACCAGATCGCCGCGAACGGCATCGCCACGCACGCCGACTGGTACATCAACATTCGCACGGAGAACGACATGACGACCTGGGCTCCCGACAGCTGGACCAAGGCCGAGGCGCGGCAATTGCCGACCTACCCCGATGCCGCCGCTTTGGATGCCGCGACGGATGCGCTTGCCTCCTATCCGCCGCTCGTCTTCGCGGGAGAGGCGCGCAACCTGACCACCGATCTCGCCAAGGTCTCGCGTGGCGAGGCGTTCCTGTTGCAGGGCGGCGATTGCGCGGAAAGCTTCGCCGAGCACAGCGCCAACAACATCCGCGACACCTTTCGCGTGCTGCTGCAGATGGCCGTCGTCCTAACCTTCGCGTCCAAGCTGCCGGTAGTGAAGCTGGGCCGCATGGCGGGCCAGTTCGCCAAGCCGCGGTCTGCCGACATGGAGACCGAGAACGGCGTCGCACTGCCGAGCTATCGCGGCGACATCGTCAACGACATCGCCTTCACCCCGGAAGGCCGCACGCCCGATCCGCAGCGCATGATCCGCGCCTATAGCCAGAGCGCCGCGACGCTGAACCTGCTGCGCGCCTTCGCCACCGGCGGCTATGCGAACCTGCATCAGGTGCATCGCTGGACGCACGACTTCATGGGCCGTTCGCCCTGGACCAAGAAATACACCGAAACCGCCGACCGGATCGGAGAGGCGCTCGATTTCATGGAGGCGTGCGGGATCAGCCCGGAAACGGTGCCCCAGCTGAGCCAGACGCAATTCTACACCAGCCACGAGGCGCTGTTGCTGCGCTACGAACAGGCGCTGACGCGGCAGGATTCGCTGACCGGCGATTGGTACGACACCAGCGCGCACATGCTGTGGATCGGCGATCGCACCCGGTTCGAGGGCAGCGCGCATGTCGAATATCTGCGCGGCATCGGCAACCCGATCGGCATGAAGTGCGGCCCGAGCCTGGAGCCGGACGAACTGCTGCGCCTGCTCGATACGCTCAACCCGAACCGCGTGCCGGGCCGCATGACGCTGATCACGCGCTATGGCCACGACAAGATCGAAACCGGCCTGCCCAAGCTGGTGCGCGCCGTATTGCGCGAAGGCCACCCGGTGGTGTGGAGTTGCGACCCGATGCACGGCAACGTCGTGAAGGCCGCCAACGGATACAAGACGCGGCCGTTCGATCGCATCCTGGCCGAGGTGCGCGGCTTCTTCGCCGTGCACCGTGCGGAAGGCTCGATCGCCGGTGGCATCCATGCCGAGATGACCGGGCAGAATGTCACCGAATGCACCGGCGGCGCGGTGGACGTGACCGAACAGTCGCTCGCCGACCGCTACCACACGCATTGCGACCCGCGCCTGAACGCCGGGCAGAGCCTGGAACTGGCGTTCCTGCTGGCCGAGATGCTCAACGTTGAAATGGCCGAGCGGCGGCGGGTAGCGGCCTAATATTCGTCCTCTCATCTTGCGGTTCACGTCACTGATCGCAGCTTAACCAGCAAGCTATTGTCCTTATTAAGGAATTAGCGCAACGTTGGTGCGGGGATCGGGGACGGGGACATGGAGCGGGTTCAGGGGTTCGAGCGACCAATCGCGGCCGAGGACGATGCGTCGGCGCCGGTGATCGTCGCGCGCGATATCGGCGTGATCGTGGGCGGCGCGGCGACGCTGGCCGCGTGTGGCGGGGGCGGTTCCTCGGCACCCACGCCCACCCCGACCGCGACGCCCACGCCCACCGCCGCGATCACCAGCGCGCAGGCGAGCCGCTTTCTCGCGCAAGCGACGATGGGCGCGACCAAGACGATGATCGCCGAGGTCGTCTCCAGCGGCTATGCCGGCTGGATCAGCGCGCAGATGGCCCTGCCCCGCGCGACCTCGCACTGGGAGTGGCTGACCGCGAACGGCTATGCCGCCGCGGCCAACATCAATTCCACTGCCGGCTTCGACCCGACCGTATGGCGGCAGGCGATCGTCGAGCCCGATCAGTTGCGCCAGCGTGTCGGGATGGCGTTGCTCGACATGCTGGTGGTCGGGATCGACGGTTTGACGCTCAACTGGAAGCAGTTCGCTGCCGCCGGCTATATCGACGTGCTGCTCGACAATGCGTTCGGCAATTACCGCACCTTGCTCGACGCGATCACCACCAACGCGGCGATGGCCTCGTTCCTCACCTTTCTCGGCAATCGCAAGGCCAATGCGACGACCGGCGCGCAGCCGGACGAGAATTACGCGCGCGAGCTAATGCAGTTGTTCACGCTCGGCCTGTACCAGCTCAACATCGACGGCAGCGTCAAGATGTCGGCGGGCGTGCCGCTGGAGACCTATACGCCGGCGGACGTGTCGCAACTGGCGCGCGTGTTCACCGGGCTGAGCCTGGCGACCAATGTCTCGACCACGCCGGACCGATACCGCGTGCCGCTGGTGATGAACGCCGCGATCAACGAGACGGGCAGCGCGACCTTTCTTGGCGCGACCGTCAGCGGCGGCGGGATGGCGGCGATCAAGGTGGCGCTCGACACGATCTTCGCGCACCCGAACCTGCCGCCGTTCGTGTCGAAGCAGCTGATCCAGCACCTCGTCACCAGCAACCCTTCGGCGGGGTATGTCGGGCGGGTGGCCAATGTCTTCGCCGACAACGGATCGGGCGTGCGCGGCGACATGAAGGCGGTGATCCGTTCGATCCTGCTCGACACCGAAGCCCGCGCCGATGCGAACCTGACCAGCACCACCGCCGGCAAGTTGCGCGAACCGGTGATGCGGCTGACCGGCTGGGCGCGCGCGTTCGGCGCGACCTCGCCGTCCAATGCCTGGGCGATCGGCGATACGAGCAGCAGCAGCACGCGGCTCGGCCAGTCGATCGGGCGCAGCCAAACGGTGTTCAACTATTTCCGGCCCGGCTACTCGCCGCCCAACACCGCGATCTCGAGCGCCGGTCTCCTCGCGCCGGAGTTCCAGATCACCAACGAACTTTCGGTCGTCGCGTACATAAACTACATGTCCGCGCTGATCTCCAACGGCACCGGAGACGTCAAGGCCGACTATACGGACATCCTCACCAAGGCGAGCGACAGCGCCGCTCTGGTGGACGAGATCAATATGGTGCTGGCGGCCGGGCAATTGAGCGCGGCGACGGTCACCGCGATCCGTGCGGCGGTGGACAGCATCTCCGCCGCGACCGCCGCGGGGCAGCTCAACCGGGTCTATGTCGCGATCCTGACGACGCTCGCCTCGACCGACTATCTGACGCTCAAGTGAAGGACGCCGGGATGACCCAGGATCAATCGCGCCGCGCCTTCCTAAAGCGCAGCACCGCCTTGGGGCTGGCCGGTGTGGCGACGCCGTTCGTCACCAGCCTGGGCGCGATCGGCGAGGCGGCGGCGGCGACCGCGACCGATTACAAGGCGTTGGTGTGCATCTTCCTGTATGGCGGCAACGATTACGCCAACACGCTGCCGCCCTATGATGCGGCGAGCTATGCGCAATATCTCGCGGCGCGATCGAACATCGCGCACACGCGGGCGTCGCTCGCGGCGACCGTGCTGACACCGAGCGTCGCGCTGGCCGGCGGCCGGCAATATGCGATGGCCCCGACGATGGGGCCGATGGCGCAGCTGTTCGCGGCCGGCAAGACGGCGGTGGTGCTGAACGTCGGCACGCTGGTGCAGCCGACGACCAAGGCACAATATTCCGCCAATTCGGTCAAGTTGCCGCCGAAACTGTTCAGCCACAACGATCAGCAGAGCTATTTCCAGGCGAGCAATCCGGAGGGCGCGACCTCCGGCTGGGGCGGGCGGATCGGCGATCTGTTCCAGAGCGGCAATGGCAGCTCCACGCTCACCTGCATCAATGCCAGCGGCAACGCCGTATACCTAACCGGCAAGACCGCCGTGCAATATGCGATCAGCACCAGCGGTCCGGTGGCATTGTTGAACAACGCGTCTTCGATCTACGGATCGGCGACCGCGGCGAGCACGCTGCGCAGCCTGATGACCGGCAGTTCGAGCCATCTGATCGCCAACGAGCATGCCAAGGTCAGCAAGCGTGCGCTCGACACCTATGCCCAGGTCAACACCGCCCTGGGCGGTGCGCCCGCGGCCAACTTCCCGCTCTTCCCGACCGGCAACAGTCTGGCCGACCAGTTGAAGGTCGTGGCGCGAATGATATCGGTATCGCAGGAACTGGGTGCGAAACGGCAGGTGTTCTTCGTATCGCTCGGCGGGTTCGACATGCACGACGCGTTGGTCGCCAATCATCCGAAACAGATCGGGCTGGTCGCCGATGCGATCAAGGCCTTCTACGATACGACGGTGGCGCTCGGCATCGCCGACAAGGTCACGAGCTTCACCGCCTCCGATTTCGGCCGCACGCTGCAATCGAACGATGACGGCTCCGACCACGGCTGGGGCGGGATGCATTTCGTCACGGGCGGTGCTGTCGCCGGGCAGCGCTTCTACGGTACGCCGCCGGCGATCGGCAACAACACTCCGGACGATGTCGGCCAGGGGCGTCTTCTGCCGACCATATCGGTCGATCAATATGCCGCCACGCTGGCCGGATGGTTCGGGGTCAGCCCCGGCAACATGGCGACGGTGTTGCCCAACATCGGCAACTACAATCCGTCGACATGGAACCTGGGCTTCGTCTGAGGGCTAGACCGCCTTGCGACCGGTGATCAGACGGAACAGCACGACGACGACGGCGATGACCAGCAGCAGATGGATCAATCCGCCCGCGACGTGGAAGACACCGAAGCCGAGTACCCAAAGTACCAGCAGAATTACCGCGATCGTCCAAAGCATCGATTGTTCCTCTTCCACCTTCCGGCGACCGTCCGAAGACGACGCCTTGCCCGAAACTTCAGGGCATTCCCGCGACGCAAACGAGCATCGGGCGCGGATGGTTCCGCCTGCGAAACCAAGACCCGCTTGACGCCCGCGTCCGTGGCCCGTAGTGCGCTCGCTTCCCGCTTCGGCCCCTTCGTCTAGCGGTTAGGACGACGCCCTCTCACGGCGTAAGCACGAGTTCGATTCTCGTAGGGGTCACCAGCGGTTTCAGATATTCCAGCGGCCAGGTTCGAATAAGGGTCGGACTATTCGACGGCGGGTTCGCGTATCGGCTGTCGATCGGCGCTATCGACCGAGGTCAGCCCGAAGCGGACGTCTCGGCGCGCGATGCCATCGCGGCCTGGCCGGCGTCCATCATGTCACCGATCGCCCCGATCGGGCTTGCCGTCGGCATCGCGCCCATCGCTCGGGTCAGCGCCGCCGGATCGACCTTGTCGGGATTGCCCGCCAGCAGTTCGAACGCGGCCCCGGCAGGAAGCCCCATGAACCCGCGGGCATAACGCCGATGCAGACGCTCCAGCGCATCGCTATGGCCGAGCATCGCGGAGCTGATCGCCTGACGCAGGACGATCGCCTGCCCCACCTCGGTCAACTGCCCCGGGGGCGGCAACAGTGCCGTGCCGACCGCCTCCAGGCGCGCCCAATCATGCGCCCGCCAATAGATTTCGGCGCTTATCGCGAGCCCATCCGGCACATCGTCCAGCACCGCCAGCGCCTCGCGGCTCTTGCCCAGCAACGTCAGCCCGACCGCTTCGAGCCGTCCGCGCTGCGCGGTCAGGTCGGCGGAATACGCGACATCGTCGGTTTCCCGGATCGCGCGGATCGCGGCCGCCGGATCACCGGCCAGTATGCGCAGACCGGCGATCCGGATCGACAGCGGCCCCTGCTCGACGTCGCGGGCGGTTACTAGGCGAT
The DNA here is from genome assembly GCF_001423845.1 of Sphingomonas sp. Leaf357. Classification (NCBI taxonomy): domain Bacteria; kingdom Pseudomonadati; phylum Pseudomonadota; class Alphaproteobacteria; order Sphingomonadales; family Sphingomonadaceae; genus Sphingomonas; species Sphingomonas sp. Leaf357. The sequence continues at coordinate 322,836 of NZ_LMPM01000002.1, forward strand.
GATCGAGCAGATCGGCGGCGCGGGCGTAGAGGCCGGCCGCCTGCAGCCGCGCGACCAGCATCTCGGCCAGGCGCAAACCCGCGATCCCGCCGGGCGCGAAATCGCGATAGTCCCAGAACAGCCCCACCGCGCGGGTCAACGGCATGGCCGAGCCGGGTGCCAGCAGTACGGCCAGCCGCGACCGGAGCCTCTCCACGAGCGGCCCGGCGTCCGCCCCGAGATCGAAATAGCGCGTCAGGATCGACCCTGCCCCCAATTCGCGGGTCGCATCCTGCGTCTGCTCGCCCAGCCGCATCGAGAGCGACAAGGCACGCCGCTCGATCGCGCCGCCGCGCCAGCCGATCAACAGGACGTCGAGCCGCTTCAGCGCTTCGGGGACCGGCAGCGTGCGCTTCGCCAGACCGTCCTCGATCGTGACCAAGGCGGCTTCCGCGCGCTCCTCCGGGCGACCCGAAAGATCGACGCGGGCGAGCCGCAACCGCCCCTCCTGCGCCAAGCCGAGCGCGAGATCGGCCTTGCCGCGCAGCACATTGGCGGTCGTGTTCTGATCCGGCAGCCTGGCGAGCAGGATCAGCGCATCCCGATGGCGACCGGAATCGGTGGCAGCGCGCGCCGCGGCCAGAATGAACGGGGTGCGCGCCGCGCCGCGCCGGGCGTTCAGGGCCGGCAGCGCACAGTTGAAATCGGCCAGCGCGGCCTGCGCCTCCCCGCGATCGGAAAGCGCCTTCATGCGCCAGAGGCAGGCTTCGGGATCGCGCGCCAAACCGGGCTGACGCAATGCCGCGATGCCGCCGACCAGATGCCAGGCCTGGATCTGCGCGACTCCGCTCGCGCGCTGCCATGCCGGCACCAGTGCCAGATCCGGATCGTCCGCGATCATCACGTCCAGCACGCCGATCGCATCCGCGCCACGGGCCGTGGCGATCAGGCTCTTGACGTAGAGCCAGCGCGCCGCCTGACGATCGGCGGACGCGGCGACGGCGATGGCGTGCCAGGCATCGGCATCGGGCATAGCGCGCCAAGCCTCGGACGCCGGCCCGATCGGCTGGTCGGCCAACCAGGCCGCGAACCCCGGAATGCGGGCGAAGGGCGCGGGGCCGGCCTCGGCTTGCGCCGCGCCCGGGATCGGCGGCAGGGGTGCCGGCGACGACGAAGTCGAATTCGAATGCGCAGTCGGTACCGATTGCGGGGAAGACGGTCGCGGCGACAGGGCACCGGCGGTCGACGCTGCGGCCAGAACCGCGCTCATCACGAGCGCGATCATGCCGGCAGGAAGAGTTCGGTGGCCACGGCGCAGCCGATCGCTGCCAGCTGAAACAGAATGACCAGCATCATCCAGCCACCCCGCGTCGATTTGCGCGCCGCAGCCGCCGTCGCGACATCGATGATGACCGCCGGTCCATCATGACGGCGGCGGCGCTGCACGTCCGCCCCGGTTTTCAGAACCCGGACGCGTCCCGGCTTACGATCGTGGCTCATCGCGCTCCACCTTGTCCCAACTCGTCCTATTATAGGAGGGTTCGCCGACGATCCGGCGGCACGTCCGACGCCGACCCGAACATCCTCGCCCTACTGTGGAGACCCTTCGCCGATGCGCCGGCCCTTGTATCTTGCCGCGACCGCGATCGCTCTCGCGCAGGGCAGCACGGCCGACGCCAGCGAAGGCGCCGCCGGGCCGGCCTTCGTGCCGATGGCGGAAATCGTCGTGCCGATCGTCGACGGCGCGCAGGCTTATGGCCGTTTGCGCATCAAACTGGTCCTGTTGGCGCATGATGCCGCATCGGTCGCGCCGATCCAGGCGCAGATGCCGGCGATGCGAGAGACCGCGCTGATCGCCGCGGCCGAGTTCGCCCGGCTCCACGCATCGCCGTTCGCGCCGATCGATGCCCGTCGTCTGGCGCAGGCAATCTCGACCGCGATGATCGCGCAGGGCAAAGACCACCTCTTCACGCGCGTATTGCTGGTCGGCGTGTTCGCCGAGCGGAGCTGAGCCGAGCGATCGCCCTGTCTCGACCGACCAAACCGAGCCGTCGCGGCCCGCAGGGTTCAGCGCGCGATGGCCATCCGGTCGCGCAACGTCTGGGCCGCCGGCAGCATGTCGGCGGACTGCACCGCTTTCCCGTCCAACTGGGCAACGGTGATCGTGGTCGCCTCGATCGCGCCGCTGCGGCGCGCGATCGTATCGAACAACATCGCGGCACAGGCCGCAGCGTCCGGATCGTCGCGCGGACCGAGCGTTTCCACGATCTCCTCCTCCGTCATCGCGTGCACGGTGGCGGACTCCAGTGCGGCGGCATCCCAGAGACACGCCATGTCGGCCAGCGTGAGTTCGAACAGCACACGCACTTTCCCATCCTGATCGTGGATCATGTTTTGCCCCCCGAGCAAAATGGGGCCATAACGGCCCAGTACGTGTGCATTTGCCATCAGCAAGGCACACCAGTATTTTCAGGAGAATTGATATATGTCATAACGAAATGATCATTTCTTTATATTTCACCGCCATGTCCATCATCGTAGACTCAGGACGGAAAGCCGTGTGGCCGAGCCTTGTTTTTCAGGATTTCGAGCGCGTTGTTGACGTGGATCGCCGCCTCGTCCTTCCCGGCCCGATCGAGTTGGGCGAGCGCGCGTGCCAGCAGCCAGTGCGTGAGTTTTTCCGGAGCTGACAACGAAATTCCTATCACAATCAACTCCGCCGCACCGACAAGGTGCTAAGATCGAACGAGCGATATCGATGCCAAAAGATATCGGACCGACCAAAGAGGCTTGGGCGTCGTGAAAAGCATACGGACAAAAGTCTGCGAGCGAAGACGTGCAGTAGGCTGCAAGTCATATACATTGGTATATCATATGACATGATGCACGAGATGTTCACGGACCTTTGCCAATCGATCGACCGGCAGGCGCGGCGTGATCGCCAGCCTGTTCCAAGCATGAAATTCGTACCGGTCTTTCTTTGCGGAGAGGACGCCGTCGATCAGCGTCCAGGCCGGCGAGCCAGTCTCACCACACCATACTTCACGGCGACGATCTCGCCGCGCACCGACATCAAGGCTCAGGATATAGCGACATGCCGATACTAGGCCGCGTGATCGTCGTGGATGACGATATCGACATGCGTACCGCCGTGGTCGACCTGCTGTCGTCTGCTGGCCACGAGGTTCGCGCGTTCGGCACGGCCGAGCGCGGACGCGACGCCGCGCTGCTCGATCCGCCGCATTGCTTCGTGCTGGATATCCGCATGCCCGGAATGGGCGGGCTGGCGTTGCAACGCGAACTCGCGCACCTCGGCATGCTGATCCTGCCGATGCCGGGCTGGATGCTCGATCTCGGCCTGGCCCTGTCGATCACGCTGTCGGTGATGATCCTGATGACGGCGCTGTTCATCGAAAAACCGCTGCAGCTGTCCGCCTTTCCGACGATCCTGCTGATCTCCACGATGCTGCGGCTCGGCCTGAACCTCGCCTCGACCCGACTGATCCTGGGCCATGGGCATGAGGGACCGGAGGCGGCCGGCGGCGTGATCGCGGCGTTCGGCGAATTCCTGATCGGTGGCGATACCGTCATCGGCCTGACGATCTTCGCGATCCTGATCGTCATCAACTTCGTCGTCATCACCAAGGGCGCGGGCCGCATCGCCGAAGTCGCGGCGCGCTTCAGCCTCGATTCCATGCCCGGCAAGCAGATGGCGATCGATGCCGATCTGAGCGCCGGCACGATCGACGAGACCCAGGCCAAGGCACGCCGCGCCGACGTGGAGGCGGAAAGCGGCTTTTACGGCGCGATGGACGGTGCCTCCAAGTTCGTGAAGGGCGACGCGGTCGCCGCCTTGCTCATCACCGCGATCAACGTCCTGGTCGGGCTCATCATCGGCGTCGCCGAACACGGCGTGCCGTTCGCCGAAGCGTTCCACACCTATACCCTGCTGACCGTCGGCGACGGCATGGTCAGCCAGATTCCGGCGCTGATCGTATCGACCGCCGCCGGCCTGATGGTCTCCAAGGGCGGGGTTGCCGGCAAGACGGGCGCGGCGCTGGGCGAACAGCTCGGCCGTTATCCCAAGGCGTTCGGCATGGTGTCCGCGCTGATGGGCGCGCTGGCGCTGCTGCCGGGGCTGCCCTTCTGGCCGTTCGCGATCTTCGCCGGGCTCAGCGGCTGGACCGCCTGGCATCTGAGCAAGACCGCCGCCGCGAAGATCGCCAAGACCGCCGCCGACGAGGCGATGGCCGTCGCCGCCGAGCCTGTCGCCGAGGAGCCGATCTCCCGCACGCTCGCGATCGACGCGATCCGGATCGAGATCGGCTACGGCTTGCTGCCGATCATCAACGATGCGCAGCGCGAGCCTCGCCTCGACGATCAGGTCCGCGCGCTGCGCCGCCAGATGGCGACCGATTACGGCTTCGTGCTGCCCTCGGTGCGGATCATCGACAATATGGGGCTGAAGCCGAGCGAGTATGTCGTGTTCGTCAAGGAGACCGAGGCGGCGCGCGGCGAGATCCGGCTCGATCGCCTGCTCGTCATCAATCCCGAAGGCGGCCCGCTCGCGCTGCCGGGCGAGGAGACGCGCGAGCCGGTGTTCAACCTGCCCGCTCTGTGGATCGACCGCGAACTGCGCGACGAGGCCGGCTTGCGCGGCCTCACCGTGGTCGATTGTGGGACGATCATCACCACGCACCTGACCGAATTGGTGAAGGACAATATCGCCGATTTCCTGAGCTATACCGAGACGCAGAAATTGCTGAACGAGGTGCACAAGGATTCGGAAAAGCTCGTCGCGGACATCATCCCGGCCAAGATCAGCGTCTCGGGCGTGCAGCGCATCCTGCAGAACCTGCTGTCCGAAGGCATCTCGATCCGCGACGTGCCGACGATCCTGGAGGGCATCGCGGAGGCGGCACCGCTGACGCACAGCCTGACGCAGATCACCGAGCACGTCCGCGGTCGCCTCGCGCGGCAGATCTCCGCCCAGCAGGCGCGCGACGGCGCGATCCCGATCATCACCCTGTCGGGCGCGTGGGACGAGGCGTTCGCGAACAGCATTGTCGGCGAAGGCGAGGACCGGCAGCTGGCGATGGCACCTTCCGCCCTGCAAAGCTTCCTCGCGGCGGTGCGCGACACGCTCGACCGGCTGGCGGGCGAGGGCGAAATCCCCTGCCTGCTCACCAATCCCTCGATCCGTCCGTTCGTCCGCTCGATCATCGAACGCGTGCGTCCGGCGACGGTGGTGCTGTCGCAGAACGAAATCCATGCCCGCGCGCGCATTCGCTCGCTCGGCACGATCGGCTGATCCCGCCATCGCCTATAATGCAACGGCATGCCTTTGCGCATTCGCCCGGAAAGGAACTGCATGACCTCGGTCGCCGCCAGCATGTTCGCGTCGTACACGACATCGCCTTCACCCGGCGGCGGTGACGTGGGCGCGCAGCCTGACACGGACGCGTTCGGTGCCATGGTCGGCGTCGCCGCGACCGCACCATCCGGCGCGACCGCCGTGCCGACGAGCGAGGGAAAGCTGCCGTTCACGGCACTGGCCTCCCTGCTCGCCACGGCGGCGGTCGAGCCGGCTGTAGCAGCCGAGATGTCCGCCCCGGCCCCGACCGCACCAGCCTCGATCGTCGCGCCGGACGTTTCGGCCGTGTCGACGCCGCTCACCCGTCCGGATCCCGAGCCCAATATCCTCGTCGTTCAGCCGGCGACCAGTTCCGCAGTCGCCAGCGCGAAGCCGCCGATCATCGCGGAGGCACCCGATATGCCGCCGACCGTCTGTCCAGCCGCGCCCGACGCTCCGACCGAACCGAAAGGCGCGAGCAAGGAGGTGCCGCTGCCACCAGCGCAGCCGCTGCCCGGCAACCGCAAACCCGAAACTCCGCCGATCATCAGCACGCTCGCGCCACCCGCACCGTCGCCGGATCCGATCGGCGATGCCACCGCGCACGCGGCGGAACAGGCCAAAGAGCAGAAATCGCAAGCCCTCGAGCCCCAGACCGACGCGCCGAAGGTGGAGCAGGCGGCGGACGATGTGCCGCCGCCGACCAAGCCCGACCTGCCCGCGATCCTCGTCCTCCCCGCCAGCGTCATCGCCCCCGTCGCACCTGCCGCGCCCACGCCAGTGGCGGACCAGCCGGCGTCCGCCCTCGACACAAGGACCGAAGCGACCTCCCCCGCCCGTACTTTCGGTCCAGACCTTACGCGCACCGCCGGCCCGACCGCGTTGGTCCGCGAGCAGGTGGTCCCGGTGCAAGCTCGTGACGGCAGGTCCGATCCCAACCAGGGCGAAGACAAACCGTCCCCGTCGCGGCATGCCGCGCTCTCCGGCAAGGCCGCCGAGAGCGCGGCCGTGCGTGAGGCGACACCGCCCTTCACACCGGCCACGCCCGTTCCGGCCGCCACGCCGCCCGCCACCGCCGAGATCGCCAAGGCCCCCATCGCCACGATCGCCGCCCAACCGGGACGGATCGGCCAGGAACTGGGTATCGCCATCGCCCATCATGTCGCCGGCGGAAACGCCGCGACCGGCGGGGGCGAGACGATCACGCTACGGCTCAACCCGGTCGATATGGGCCGGATCGAGGTGAAGCTGTCGTTCGACGATAGCGGCACGCTGCGCGCGGTGGTTTCGGCGGACAATCCCGTCGCGCTCGACATGCTGCGCCGCGACGGTGCCGATCTCGGCCGCGCATTGACAGATGCCGGGGTCCGCGCCGACGCCCAGACCTTGCGTTTCGACACGCGGTCCGGCGGGGGTCAGCATGGCGGCCATAGCGGTCGCCCGGGCGACGACACTCCGCAATGGCAGCGCCAGTCGAACGACGCCGTTGCCGACACCACCGACGACATCATCGCCCCCTATCGTCCGCTGCGCACCCGCGGCGGGATCGACATGGTCGCCTGAGGAGACTGACATGGCCACGACCACAGCAACCACCACCACCTCCGCCTCCGCCGCCACCGCCACGTCCGCCAGCAGCGTCGCGCAGAAGCAGACCGCGGTCGATTTCGACCTGTTCCTGAAGCTGCTGACGACGCAGATGCAGAATCAGGATCCGTTGAAGCCGATGGATTCGACCGAATATACGCAGCAGCTCGCGCAATTCACCCAGGTGCAGCAGACGGTGAAGCAGTCCGGCACGCTGGACGATATCCTCGCCCAGCTGACCACGCAGAACGTCGCGCAGGCCTCAAGCTTCATCGGCAAGACCGCGCAGTTCGATTCGGCCATCGCCGGCCTATCCGCCGACAAGCCGGCGCAGTGGAACTACAGCGCGAGCGCCCCAATCACCGGGCTGACCGCCACGATCACCGATGCGACCGGGCGCACGGTCGCCACCAGCACGATCACGCCCGACCAGACGGGCGATTTCAGCTGGGACGGCAAGCTGGCGAACGGCACGCAGGCCGCGGACGGTGCCTATACGCTCGCGTTGAGCGGAACGACCGAAAGCGGTGCCACCGTGCCGATCGCGATCACCACCAGCGGCCGGGTCGACGAGGTGATCGGCGGCAGCGGATCGGTCACGCTCGGCGTCAACGGCGTGCAGATTCCGATGGCCAAGCTGCTCAAATTGCAGGGTTGAGCATGTTCGGCGCGGCTTCGCGATCAGACAAGCGATTGCCGTAGCCCGCCCACGCGCATATCGCATCGGACGATCATGAAAGAGGTTTTCCGATGACCGCCCCCCTGCTCGACCCGCTGTCTTTGCCGCATTTTTCGGAGATCACCCCCGAGGCGATCCTGCCGGCGCTCGATATCGCGATCGCCGAGCATGAGGCGGTGGTGGCGACGCTCACGGCGACTCGGCCGAGCGGATTCGCCGAGGCGTGGCTGCCGTTCGAGCGCGCGGAAAACGCGCTCGACGCCTTGTGGTCGGCGGTATCGCACCTGCACGGCGTCGCCGACACGCCCGAGCTGCGCGCCGCGCATGCCGAGGGGCAGAAGCGGCTGATCGAGAACAGCATGAAGGTGGAGCAGAATCGCGAGCTGTACGACGTGTTCGTCGCGCTGTCCGTGTCGCCCGAATTCGCCGACCTGCCGGTTGCCGACCGCGTCGCGGTGGAACATGCGATCCGCGATTTCACGCTGTCGGGCGTAGCTCTGGACGACGAAACGCGCGCGCGGTTCAGGGACGTCTCGATCGAACTGTCGGGCCTGTCGACCGCGTTCGGCAGCGCCGTCCTAGACGCGACCGAGGCGTGGGACGAGGTGATCACCGACGAGGCGATGCTCGCCGGCATTTCGGACGCCGACAAGGCGATGTTCCGCGCCGCCGCCCAGGCGAAGGGCGTGGAGGGCTGGCGCATCACCCTGCAGCAGCCGAGCGTCGGCGCGATCCTGACCTTCGCGCACGACCGCGATCTGCGCGCGCGCGTGTACCGCGCCAATGCCACGCGCGCGTCGGATCAGGGGCCGAATGCCGGCGCATTCGACAATTCGGGCCGCATCGCCCGCATTCTCGAACTGCGCCACGAGGCCGCCGCGCTGCTCGGCTTCACCGATCCCGTCGCCCGCTCGCTGGCGACCAAGATGGCCCCCAATGCCGGCGAAGTCCTCGCGTTCCTGCGCGATCTCGCGCGGCGCGCCAAGCCCGCCGCCGAGCGCGACCTGGCCGAACTCACCGCCTTCGCCGCCGAGACTCTTGGGATCGACGATCTCCAGCCCTGGGACGTCGCCTTCGCCTCGAACCGGTTGCGGCAGGAGCGCTATGCGATCGACGAGCAGGCCGTGCGCGCCTATTTCCCGGTCGATCGCGTGATGGAAGGCTGGCAGGCGCTGCTCACCCGCCTGTTCGGCATCCGGCTGGTCGAGCGGCACGACGTGGCGCTGGCGCATCCCGACGCGCGCTTCTTCGACGTCATCGACGAGGGCGGCACGGTGGTTTCCGGCCTATATCTCGATCTCCACGCCCGCCCCGGCAAGCGTGGCGGCGCCTGGATGGCGCAGGCCCGCCCGCGCCTGGACGATGGCAATGCGGTGCGCGTGCCGGTCGCCTATCTCGTCTGCAACTTCGCCCCGAAGCCGGCCGACGGTGCGGACGGGGCGGCGCCCGCTCTGCTCAGCCATGACGACGTGACCACGTTGCTGCATGAGACCGGCCACGGCCTCCACCATCTCTTCACTCGTGTGAACCGCCCGTCGATCGCCGGCACCAGCGGGTTCGAATGGGACGCGGTCGAACTGCCGAGCCAGCTGATGGAGGATTTCGCTTGGGACAGGGACGTTCTGACCGGCATGTCCGGCCATTACGAAACCGGCGAACGCCTGCCCGCCGATCTGTTCGATCGGTTGGTGAAGGCGCGGCGGTTCCAGGCCGGGCTGTTCATCGTCCGCCAGGTCGAGTTCGCGCTGTTCGATCTGCTGCTCCATCTCGGCACGATGGGATCCGATCCGATCGAGGTGATCGAGGCGGTGCGCGACGAGGTGGCGGTGATCCGCCCGCCGGCGTGGAACCGCTTCCCGCATGCCTTCGGCCACATCTTTTCCGGCGGCTATGCGGCGGGCTATTACAGCTACCTATGGGCCGAACTGCTCGCCGCCGACGGGTTCATGGCGTTCGCCGAGGCCGGGCTGGTCGATCGCGGGACCGGTGATCGTTTCCGCGACGAAGTGCTCTCGCGCGGCGCGACCCGGCCGGCCGCCGACAGCTTCCGGGCCTTTCGCGGCCGCGACGCCGATCCGACGGCCATGCTGCGCCGGCATGGTCTGGCCGAGATCGAAGCGTGATGCCCGGTTGATCGCTCGCGGGCGTCAATCGCCGGACTTGCCGTTCTTCCGATAATCGAGCGCGGGGGCCATGTCGCCGAGCAATGGGCGATAGACGAAATCGGCGCCCCGCCTCCGGTCCAGCTCGGCCTTGGCCGCCGCGATCGTGTCGGGGGCCGAGAACAGATCGGCGGCGGTGAGCGCCAGCGTCTTGGCCGCGACCTCCGCCCCCTTCAGGCCGATCTCCATGCCGTCCGCCGCCACCGCCTGCCAGCTGTGCGCGGGCGTGCCCGGCACCCAGGCGGCGGCGACCATGCCCGCGGTCGGCGTCGTATAGCTGACATCGCCAACATCGGTCGACGCATAGCCGATCTCGCCCGACGAATATGGCAGGATATCGGTGGACGCGGGGGGCGCCTTGCCGCCGGTCGGCAGCGTCGCGCGCAACTTGGCGGCGAACGCCTCGTCCTGCGCGCTGTACTGCACGCCGCCGACGCGCTGCAGATTTTCGTACATTATCTTGCCCAGCGTATCGTTGGGCAGCAGATCGAACGTGCCGCCGACCTGCGAGAATTTCACCGTCGTGCCGGTGCCGAGCGCCGCGCCCTCGGCCGCCTTCTTCACCCGCTCCATGATCTCGGCGACGGTCTTCTGGCTGGGATGGCGGACGTAATAATAGACTTCGGCGGTGGCCGGCGTGACGTTGGGAGCCTTGCCGCCATCGGTGATGACATAATGGATGCGCGTTTCCTGCGGCACGCGCTGGCGCATCATATTGACCATCATATCCATCGCCTCGACCCCCTCCAGCGCGGATCGCCCGCGCTCCGGCGCGGCGGCGGCGTGGCTGGCGATGCCGGTGAAGCGGAATTTGCCGCTCATATTGGCCAGGCTCGTGCCCTGCGACGCGGAATTGCGGTCGGCTGCATGCCAGTGCAGCATCGAATCGACATCCTTGGTCAGCCCGGCGCGGACCAGGAAGACCTTGCCCGATCCGCCTTCCTCCGCCGGCGCGCCGTACAGGCGCAATTCGCCCTGCACCTTGTTCGCGACCATCCATGTCTTGACCGCGATCGCGGCGGACACCGAGGCCGCGCCGAACAGATTGTGACCGCAGGCATGGCCGGCCACCTGCCCGTCGATCGGCGAGAGTTCGGGCACCGCCTGTTGCGCGAGACCGGGCAGCGCATCGAATTCGGCAAGAATGCCGATCACCGGCCCGGTGCCGTTGCGGAAACGTGCGATGAACGCGGTCGGCATGCCGGCAACGCCGGCCTCGACCGTGAAACCGGCGGCTTTCAGCTGTTGCTGGAGCAGAGCCGAACTCTTCGTTTCCTGAAAGCCGACCTCGGCGAACTTCCAGATCTCGAGCGCGGCCTTGTCCATCTGCGTCTTGCCCGCCGCGACGTTGGCGAGGATCGCGGTGCGATCCGCCTCGGTCAACGGCTTGGCCCCCGCGGACGACGTGCTCAGGAACGCGATCGTAGCGGCGGCGGACAGAAATGTGCGGTTCGTCATGGTCGTTCCTCCCCAATCAATGCCCCCGCGCGCACGACGCACGACCTTCGATTTGCGGGCCCGCCGGAGATCGGCCCCCTCAAGCCGCGCGAACGCCCTTCGCCTCGTCGAGCAGGCGCTTCGCGCGGAGGTACATTTCCAGGCGGGTGGCGGAGAAAAGCCCCAAGGCCAGCGCGATAAGCACGTCGGTGACGACCATCGCGTTGAGATGGAAGCCGTATCCCCCGCCTTCGGCCAGCACGCCCCGGGCCGCCATGCGCACCACGATCAGCACGACGATGAACAGGAAGGCGGCCGGCGATGCCTTCTGGTTCAGCATATGCGTCTGGGGATCGACATGGATCTCCATCAGCTTGCCGCGCTGCCAGCCGATCCCCGCCCCGACAAGCAACGCCGCCGCGCACACCGCCCAGGCGATCCCGGTCGGCGGGAATTCGTAGAACATGATGCCAGCGAACAGCAGGTAGATCGCGGGCACGATCCACAGCGTTTCCAGCCGCAGCCGGCGCATCTTGCGCATTCCGCGCAGCCGCAGCGCGAGGACGATCGTCACGATCACCGCGGTGATCGCATACTGAATCCACTGGTTGGGCTGGACGGCGTGGACCTGCATGCGACTTCCCCTTTGCCTATTCGGCTGCCTCGGCGAGCACCGGATCCTTCCATACCAGAACAGGCTTGCGCGCCGCTAGCGTCTCGTCGAGCCGTGAGCGGGGGGCGAAGTGCGGCGCCGATTTCAGCGCCACGTCGCCCGCCTTGGCGCGTTCCGCCACCGAGCGCAGCGCGCCGATGAACTGGTCGAGCGCCGCCTTGCTCTCGGTCTCGGTCGGCTCGATCAGCATTGCGCCGTGCACGACCAAGGGGAAATACATCGTCATCGGATGATACCCCTCGTCGATCAGCCCCTTGGCGACGTCAATCGTCGAGAAGCCCTCGGCAAGGTTCTCGTCGCTGAACAGCGCTTCGTGCATGCACGGACCCGACGGGCCGAACGGCGCGACCAAGGTCTTGTCGAGCGAGCGCAGGATATAGTTCGCGTTGAGCACCGCATCCTCGGCGACCTGACGCAGGCCGTCCGCGCCGTGGCTGAGGATATAGGTGAGCGCGCGCGTGAACATGCCCATCTGGCCGTTGAACGCGGTCATCCGGCCGAAACTGTCGGGATGACGATCGTCGACGGTTTCTTCCTCGACCAGCGTGATATGGCCATCGGCGTGACGTTCGGTGAACGGCAGCGGGCCGAACGGCGCCAGCGCTTCGGACAGCACGACCGGACCCGAACCCGGACCACCACCGCCGTGCGGGGTGGAGAAGGTCTTGTGCAGGTTGATGTGCATCGCATCGATGCCGAGATCGCCCGGCCGCACGCGCCCGACGATCGCGTTGAAGTTCGCGCCGTCGCAATAGACGTAGCCGCCGGCGGCATGGACCGCATCGGAGATCGCCTTCATGTCGCGCTCGAACAGGCCGCAGGTATTGGGGTTGGTGATCATCACCGCCGCGACATCCGGTCCGAGCCGGCTCTTCAGCGCATCGAGATCGACCCGACCTTCGGCGGTCGCCGGAATGTCCTCCACCTTGAAACCGGCGAACGCCGCCGTCGCGGGATTGGTGCCGTGCGCGCTTTCCGGCACCAGCACGACCTTGCGGTGCCCCTCGCCACGCTTTTCCAGCGCCGCCTTGATGCATAATATCCCGCACAACTCGCCATGCGCGCCGGCCTTCGGCGTCATCGCCACACCGTACATCCCGGTCAGCTCGATCAACCACACCGCAAGCTCATTGATCACCCCCAGCGCGCCCTGCACGGTATCGACGGGGGCGAGAGGGTGAACGTCGGCGAAGCCGGGCAGCCGCGCCATTTTCTCGTTCAGACGCGGATTGTGCTTCATCGTGCAGCTGCCGAGCGGGAAGAAGCCCAGGTCGATGCCGTAATTCTGGCGGCTGAGGCGCGTATAGTGGCGCACCGTTTCGGGTTCGGACAGGCCCGGCAGGCCGATCGCGGTGGTGCGCGCCAATTCGCCGAGACGCGATTGCACCTTGGCCGGGGCGGCGACCTCGACGCCGGTGGTGGTCGTGTCGCCGATCTCGAAGATCAGCGCCTCTTCCAGCATCAACGCCTTATTGCCGGTGAAGGTCGGGGCAGCGGATGTCCCCTGCTGTGGCGCTTCGGGGCGCCAGCCGCTCGCGTTGATGCTCATGCCAGAACCTCCTGCAATGCCGTCGCCAGCGCCTCGACATCCTCTGCCGTCGTCGTTTCCGTGACGGCGACCACCAACCCGTTCGCCAGCGCATCGTCGCCAGGATACAGGCGGCCGAGCGACACGCCGGCCAGAATGCCCTTGTCGGCCAGCGCCCGCACGATCGGGCGTGCCTCCTGCGACAGCTTGAGCGTGAACTCGTTGAAGAACACCGGCGTCACCAGTTCGACGCCCGGCACCTGAACCAGCCGTTCGGCGGCGGCGACCGCGCCGGCATGGTTGGTCTCGGCCAAGGCGCGCAGGCCCGCCTCGCCGAGCAACGTCATGTGGATCGAGAAGGCCAAAGCGCACAGGCCGCTATTGGTGCAGATGTTGGACGTCGCCTTCTCGCGCCGGATATGCTGTTCGCGTGTCGAGAGCGTCAGCACGAAGCCGCGCCGCCCGTCGGCATCCTGGGTCTCGCCGCACAACCGTCCCGGCATCTGGCGGACGTACTTCTCCTTGCAGCCGAACAGGCCGACATAAGGGCCGCCGAACTGCAGCCCGACGCCGATCGACTGGCCTTCGCCGACGACGATGTCCGCGCCCATTTCGCCGGGCGAACGGATCGCGCCCAAGGCCACCGGCTCGGTGACGACGGCGATCAGCAGCGCCTTCTTCGCCTGGCACGCGGCAGCGAGTTCGGAAAGGTCGGCGATGCGGCCCAGAATGTCGGGATATTGCACCACGACGCACGACGTATCGCCGTCGATCGCCGCGATCAGATCGGCGATGTCGCCTTCCGGTGCCAAGTGCGGCGCGGCGGTTTCCAGCACGTCGCCGGTGAACTTCGCCATCGTCTTCGCGACCGACACGTAATGCGGGTGCAGGCCGGACGAGAGGATCGCCTTGGCCCGCTTGGTCACACGCCGCGCCATGCCGATCGCCTCCCAGCATGCGGTCGACCCGTCGTACATCGATGCGTTCGCCACGTCCGTACCGAGCAGGCGCGCGACCTGGGTCTGGAATTCGAACAGCATCTGCAGCGTGCCCTGCGCGATTTCCGGCTGATACGGCGTGTAGGCGGTGAGGAATTCGCCGCGCTGGATCAGGTGGTCGACGCTGGCCGGCACGTGATGCTTGTACGCGCCGCAACCGAGGAAGAACGGGCCGTCGCTGGCGGCGACGTTCTTGCGCGCAAGCGCGGTCATGTGCCGTTCGACCGCCAGTTCGCTCGCGTGCATCGGCAGGCCGTGGATCGGCCCGTCGAGCCGCGCGATCTCGGGCACGTCGACGAAAAGGTTATCGATCGAGGACGCGCCGATCACGGCGAGCATCTCGGTACGGTCTTGGGACGTCAGGGGCAGGTAGCGCATGGGAATTCCCGTCGCCCCGGCGGAGGCCGGGGCCGATTGGGTAAGGCACGCGGCTGACGTTGCGAGCGACAACGTAGCGGCCCCGGCCTCCGCCGGGGCGACGCGCTAACTACAGCTTCGCGACGAACGCCGCGTAGGCGGTCTCGTCCATCAGGCTTTCCAGTTCGCTCGGGTCGCTCAGCGTGATCTTGTAGAACCAGCCGTCGCCTTCCGGATCCTCGTTGACCAGCCCCGGCGTTTCGGTGAGTTCGCCATTGCTCTCGACCACGGTGCCGCTGGCCGGCGAATAGACGTCGGAGGCGGCCTTGACCGATTCGACCACAGCGGCTTCGTCGCCCTTGGTCAGTTCCTTGCCGTCCTCGGGCACGTCGACGAACACGATGTCGCCGAGCTGGCCTTGCGCGTACTCGCTGATCCCGACGGTGCCGACGTCGCCATCGACGTCGATCCATTCATGGTCTTCGGTGAAATAGCGGCTCATTTCACTTGGCTCCTCTAACGTAACGATGGGGAATGAAGGGCATGGCGGTGACGGTGCCGATATGGACCTTGCCGCGCTGCGCGATCTGGATGACAGTGCCGATCTCGGCCATCGCCAGCGGAACATAGGCCATCGCGATCGGCGCGCCGAGGCTGGGGGCGAACCCGCCCGAGGTGATCTTGCCGACCTCGGATCCGTCCCGGTCGACCACCGCCGCGCCCTCGCGCACCGGCTGGCGACCGTCGATGACGAGGCCGACGCGCCTGGTGATCGCGCCGCTCTCGCGTTCCATCAGAATGCGCGCGGCACCGGGAAAATTGGCCTCCTCGCGGCGGCGCTTGCTGGCGACCGCAAAGTTCAGGGCGGCCATGATCGGCGTCGTCTCGGGATCGAGATCGTGGCCGTAGAGCGGCAGATCCGCCTCGAGCCGCAGCGAATCGCGCGCACCGAGCCCGATCGGCTTCACTTCCGGCTCCGCGCACAGCGCATCGACGAAATCCGTCACGTCCTCCGCCGGAATCGAAATCTCGAACCCGTCCTCGCCGGTATAGCCCGATCGGCTGATCCAGATCGACTGGTGCCGCCAGGTGAAGCGCCCGCCGGTCATGAACACCAGCGCCTCGACCCCCGGCACGAGCCGCGACAGCGCGTCGACCGCCTTCGGACCCTGCAGCGCGAGCAGCGCCTGATCGGCCATGTGGTTGATTGTGATGTCGTCGGGCAGATGATCGAGCAGATGCGTGATGTCGTCATACTTCACCGCGCCGTTGACGACCATGTAAAGGCCGTCTTCCCAGCGCGTGAACATCAGATCGTCGAGGATACCGCCATTGTCCGCGAGCAGCAGCGAATATTTCTGCGCGTTGAGCTTCAGGCTCTTCACATCCGCCGGGATCAGCGCCTCGAGCGCCGCGTCCAGCCCTTCGCCCGACAAGTAAAGCTGACCCATGTGGGATACGTCGAACAGTCCGGCATTCTCGCGCACCCACAGATGCTCGGCCATGATGCCTTCGTACTGGACCGGCATCTCATAGCCCGCGAACGGCACCATGCGGCCACCCCGCGCGCGATGCCACGCATCCAGCGGCAGCAACTGGTTCTCGATTTCGGGGCCTTCTTCCTGCTCGCTCACTATCGGTCTCCGTCCGGGGTGCAACGATTCGCCGGCGCTGGTGCGCCACGGTTCGCTGCCCCCTCTGTCACGGAACCTGAGAGCTTTGACCACGCTTTTGCCGCGCGGCTTACCCCTTCGGTGGCTCCCACTGTCGCGGGAACGCTTTCCAGAGTGTCGTCAGCCCTGCGCGGTCCGGTTGCCTGAGAGATTCCGGGGCGGTTGCTCCTTCGGCGGCGGGCCGAACCTGAAAGGTTCGCCCGCGCTCTCCCGCGCAGTGCCTATGCCGGTCACCCGCCATCGACGCGTCCGATGTGACGCGCCGCAGCAAACGAGTCAATCCGTTTGCAGAGCGGTGCCGGAGCGGATCAACGCGTGGCGTTATATTTCAGCTGATCGTCGGTGAGCTGGAAGCCGACCAGCGCCTCGAAGCTCGCGCTCTTCACCGCCTGGCGGATATCCGGGCGGGACAGCGGATCGACCGCGGCATCGTCGTCGCCGGCCTTGCGCTTCTCGGTCAGCTTCTTGCGGATGTCGTCCGGCAGGGTCGCGGCGGCGCGCGAGATGTTGGTGCTCGCCTGCCCATTGGTCGAGGCGCGGGTCTGTCCGGCGTCGAAATGGATCGTCACGCGCCCGATGCGCTTGGCCGTCACCGCCGTGCCGCCGCGCACGATGGCGATGAAATAGGGCAAGGTCACGTCGCGCGCGGCCGAAGCGTTGATGCGGCTGGCGCGGATGTCGAAGGTGACGTTGGTCTGGATGTCGGCACCCTCCTCGTTGCAGGTCGAGCGTACGTTGGTCATCAGCGCGGTCACATCGATCGCCGCCGCGTCGCGGCTGGCCGGGGGATCGAACAAGGTGATGTCGCCGGTCGAGGCCGGAACGCCGACGCTGGGGCAGGCCGAGCGCACGGCGGTGATGCCGACACCGCCCGCCAGATCGATCTCGCCCTTCTTGGCGCACCCGCCGAGCAACGCCGCGAGGCCGGCCGCCAAAAGGATCGGGGCGAAGGAATTCCGGGCTGTCACGCGCATACGCTCCTTACTCAATGGGATGGGCCGGACGCCGAAAATGTCGGCCAGCCTGGAATGGCGCGCACCATAGGAACCGGCTTTCGCCCGTGCAAGCAATCGCGTAGGGCAAGCGCCATGGGAATCGCCGCAAAACCACCGCTCGAACTGCTGATCGCCGCGCCGCGTGGCTTCTGTGCGGGCGTGGACCGCGCGATCCGGATCGTCGAACTGGCGATCGAGAAGCACGGCGCGCCGGTCTATGTCCGGCATGAGATCGTGCACAACAAATATGTCGTGGATACGCTGCGCGCGCAGGGCGCGATCTTCGTGGAGGAACTGAGCGAGGTGCCCGAAGGCGTGCCGGTGGTGTTCTCCGCCCACGGCGTGCCCAAATCGGTTCCGGCGGCGGCCCAGGATCGCGGGCTGACCTATCTCGACGCGACCTGCCCGCTCGTCTCGAAGGTGCATCGCCAGGCCGAACGGCTGGTGGCGCAGGGCAAGCACATCGTGTTCATCGGCCATGCCGGTCATCCGGAAGTGATCGGCACCTTCGGCCAAGTGCCGCCGGGCGCGATGACGCTGATCGAAACGGCAGCCGATGCCGAGGCGTTCATGCCCGCCGACCCCGACAACATCGCCTTCCTGACCCAGACGACCCTGTCGGTGGACGACACCGCCGAAGTGGTCGCCACGCTGCAGCGGCGCTTCGCGGCGATCCAGGCACCACGGCCGGACGACATCTGCTACGCCACATCGAACCGCCAGACCGCCGTGAAGGCGATCGCCGCGATGTGCGACGCGATGCTGGTGATCGGCGCGCCCAATTCGTCCAACTCCGTTCGCCTCGTCGAAGTTGCGGAGCGCGAAGGCACGCGGGCGGTGCTGATCCAGCGCGCGGATGCGCTCGATCTGGCGTTTCTGGACGGGGTGCGGACGCTCGGCATCACCGCCGGTGCCTCGGCTCCCGAAGTGCTGGTGCGCGAAGTGGTCGCGCGATTGTCCGAGCATTTCGAGGTCAGCGAGCGCGAGGTGGAAACCAACCGCGAGACCGTCTCCTTCAAACTGCCCCGCGGCCTCGAAGCCGCCGCTGCCTGAGTGGCCGTCTACACGCACGTTTCGGCCGAGGCATTGGCCGGTTTCCTCATGCGTTACGACGTCGGCGAGCTGATCTCGGCCAAGGGCATCGCCGAGGGGGTCGAGAACAGCAACTATCTGGTCGATACGACTAAGGGCCGTTTCATCCTGACGCTGTACGAGAAGCGCGTCGATGCCGAGGATCTGCCGTTCTTCTTCGCGATGCTCGATCATCTGGCGGAGCGCGGGAACCCCGTACCGCCCGCGATCAAGGATCGCGAAGGCGTGACGATCCAGACGCTGGAAGGCCGGGCGGCGTGCCTGATCCAGTTCCTGCCGGGAGTTTCCCTGTCGCATCCGACGGCGGTACAGGCGCTGTCCTCCGGCAAAGCGCTGGGGCGGATGCACGAATCGCTCAAGGATTTTGCGCCGACCCGCCCGAACTCGATGGGCGTCGACACCTGGCGGCCATTGTATGAACGCTGCGGCCATAGCCTGAACCAGATCGCGCCCGGCCTGTACGACGATCTCGGCCGCGCCCTCGATTCCGTTGTCGGTCGCTGGGATGCGAGCGCGTTCGACGTGTCCGTGATCCACGCCGATCTGTTCCCGGACAACGTGCTGATGCGCGGTGACGAGGTGGGCGGGCTGATCGACTTCTATTTCGCATGCAGCGACATCCGGGTCTACGATCTGGCGATCATGCACAGCGCCTGGGCGTTCGATGCGACTGGCCGGACCTACGATCCGGCGGTCGGCGATGCGCTGATCTCGGGCTACGAAACCCATTTTCCGCTGAGCCATTTCGAACGCACGCAATTCCCATTGCTCGCCAGCGGATCGTGCCTGCGCTTCGCCTTGTCGCGCGCATGGGATTGGCTGAACACGCCGGCCGATGCGCTGGTGACCCGCAAGGATCCGCTCGCCTACTGGCGGCGGCTAGCCCATTACGCTCCGGATCTCGCCAACACATGACCGAGCCGACCAAAGAAATGTCGCGCGTGGAGATCGCCACCGATGGCGCGTGCAAGGGCAATCCCGGCCCCGGCGGCTGGGGCGCGCTGGTCCGTTCCGGTGCCGCGGAGAAGGAATTGTCGGGCGGCGAGAAGCTGACGACCAACAATCGCATGGAGCTGACCGCGGCGATCGAAGGGCTGAATGCGCTGAAGCGACCCTGCCGCGTCACGTTGTCGACCGACAGCCGTTATGTGATGGATGGCCTGACCAAGTGGATCAAGGGCTGGCAGAAGAATGGCTGGAAGACCGCCGCGAAACAGCCGGTAAAGAATGCCGATCTGTGGCAGGCTTTGCTCGACGCGGCCAAGCCGCACCGGATCGAGTGGGTGTGGGTCAAGGGTCATGCCGGACACCCGGACAACGAGCGCGTCGACAAACTGGCGAGCGATGCCGCGGTGATGGCGGGGCGCAGCTAGATTCTCTCCGAACCCGGAAGGATCAGAGCATTATGATGTGAGGTCGAACCATCGCCCTTCCGTTCGTCCTGAGCTTGTCGAAGGACGTGTTCTAGGGACAGCCGGAGCGTGTGGAACACGTCCTTCGAAAGGCTCAGCACGAACGGTACTTTTGAAATTATCACGCTCTAGAATCGCGTCGGCGCGTAGACGGCGGGATCGATCGCGGCCACGCTTTCGTCCGGCGTGACGCCCAATAGCAACGCCGCAGCCAGCTCCGCCGCAGCGGGAGCGGTCTGGATGCCGAAGCCGCCCTGCCCCGCGCACCAGAAAAAACCCGGCACGTGAGCATCGAAGCCGTAGACGGGAAGGCGATCGGGCGCGAAGCTGCGCAGTCCGGCCCAGCGCCGCTCGACCGCCGTCACGCGCCAATCCACCACGTGTTCGAACCGATCGATGCCGATCGCGACGTCCAGCTCCTCGGGCTGCACGTCGTGCGGATCGACCGGCGTCTCGTCGTGCGGGCTGAGCCATAGCCGTCCGCCCGCTTCAGGCTTGAAATAGAAATTGCCCGAAATGTCCGCGACGTGCGGCAAGCCCTCGTGCGAAGGCGGATCGGTCCGAAGTTGCACGACTGTGCGCCGATAGGGCTGGATGCCGATCGGCGCCGCGCCGGCGACCCGCGCGATCGAATCGGCCCAGGCGCCGGCCGCATCGACGACGACGGCCGCTTCGAACATGCCCGCCTCGGTATCGAGTCGCCACGCGCCGCCGACCCGCTCCGCCGCGCGCAGCCCGGCTTGCGTCACCAGAGTTACGCCGGTCCGCTTGGCTCTTGCGAGGCAATCGGCGTGCAGGGCCGCGACATCGATATAGGCGCTGCTCGCCTCCATCACTCCGAGCGTCCAATCGGGCCGCAGTCCCGGCACCAGCGCTGCCGGATCGACCGAGTTCAGCACTACCCCCGTGCCGGCGAACTCGGCGAGAAATTCATCGATCTTCGCCGTATCCTCGGCGCGACCGATATGCAGCGATCCCAAAGGCTGCAGGAAGCCGCCATCGCGCAACGCCGGCCCAGAGGCGGTGGTCAGCGGCTGCACGCCTGGCCCGCCATAGCTTTCCGACCAGAATGCCGCCGAACGTCCGGTCGCGTGATAGCCGGGCAGATCCTCAGCCTCGAGCAACAGCACCGAGGCGCGGGGCCCGATCGCAGCAGCGAGGCTCGCACCGGCGATACCGGCCCCGACGATCGCGATATCGTAACGTCCGCTCAACGAGGCGGCGCTTGCGAAGCGAGGAATCGGTCGATTGCGGCAAGCGCCTCGTCGCGCACCCCGTCTGCTTCGCGAAGGATTTCGTGCGCCGACTCATTGCCGAAACGCACGACTTCGGCAGCGGGCAGCTTGCTCGCGACGGACAAAGCAGCCTTGGGATCGACCAGTTGGTCCGCATCCGCGACGATCATCAGGGTCGGCACACGCATCTGTGCGAGGCGGGGATCGGCGCGCTGGATGCGGGTCGAGGCAAATCCCTCGACCAGCCACTTCCAGCTCGGCGGGCCGAGCACGATCTCCGGCTTGGTCTGCTGCCAGTATATCTCGTCGGCATAGCGATCGGCGTCGTGCGTCAGCAGCGATTCCCGCGTGCTCGTCGTGGCGGGACGCTCGTTACCCTTCCACGCCGCCCGCGCGGGGTTGCCGAGGCCGCTCACGATCCGCGCCAGCCGCTCCCCCGCCCGGGCCCCGACGGGAGAATGCAGCCCCAGCATCGGCGCGATCAACACGGCGGCATTCGGGGTCGCTACGCCTTCCGTCATAGCTCGGAGCACGAGATGTCCGCCCATCGAATGGCCCATCAGCACATGCGGCCCCGGCGTCGCGGCGGCCCATGCCGGCCAGAAAGCGGCGAAATCGGCAATGTACGTCGCGAAATCCTCGACGTGACCGACATGGGGGTCGGGCGACAGCCGCCCGGAGCCGCCCTGCCCGCGCCAGTCCAGCGCGCTGACCGACCAGCCGGCATCGTGCCAGTGCGCGAAGGTCTCGAGATATTTTTCGAAGATATCGCCCCGCCCGGTCTGGAACAGGATCGACCCACGCCCGGACCCGGACGCTGCCCCGGTCGCCGGCCAGTCGAACCGCCGCAGCGCCCAGCCGTCGGGTGCGCGCCACGATGTGATCGCGGCATCGGCGGGAATCTCGCGACGATAATGAGCAGGGGCAAAAGGCATCGGGCGATGGTTACTTTTTGGAAAGGCCGATAGTCTAGGAAATTCCCCTATGGGCTGGGGAAATCCGACGACGTTGCTGCTGGGCGCTTTGGTGCTCCTTCTGGTTTCCGCCGGAATCCAGGACGCGCGGGTCCGCGAGATCGCCAACTGGAAGAACGCCGCCATCGCCCTGCTCGCGCCCCTGTGGTGGTGGGCGAACGGTCTGCAGATGTGGCCGGACATCGTCGTCCAATTGGGCGTCGCCTTCACCGTCTTCGGCCTGTTCTGCGTCGCGTTCCATTTCGGCTGGATGGGTGGCGGCGACGTGAAGATGATCGGCGCGTTGGCGCTGTGGTTTCCGTTCGTCGCCTTGTCTTCGCTGCTGATCGTTATGTCGCTGATCGGCGGCGCGCTGACGATTCTGATGATGATCGAACAAAAACTGCAGAAAAAGTCCGGCGGTATCGAAATTCCTTACGGTGTGGCGATCGCGATCGCCGCTTTATTCGCCATTCGCGAACCGATTTTTAACCAATTTACGTGATTGATTAACGCGGGATCAACCGATCCGCGTCCGAGAGGTACGAAGCGTCATGGATACCCGTAAGATCGTCCTGCTGGTGGGTGCGCTGTTTGTAGCAGCCCTTACCGCATTCATGGCCAGGAGCCTGATCTCCGGCAGCGCCACGCCCCAGGCGGGCGCCGCGGTGGTGGCAGGCGTTCCGGTCGATGGCCCCGAAGTGCTCGTCGCCACCCGCGCCTTGCCGGTCGGCACGATCCTGGATGCCACCGCGCTGAAGTTTCAGCCATGGCCGAAGGATCTCGTCGAGAACGCTTATTATCTGAAGGCGGGCACCGACCTGAAGTCGTTGCAGGGCACCGTGGTCCGCGCCGCGATCACGGCGGGTCAGCCGCTGACGCAGGGCTCGCTGGTCAAGCCGGGCGATCGCGGCTTCCTCGCCGCAGCGCTCGGGCCGGGCATGCGCGCGGTGACGATCCCGATTTCGTCGCAGGCCGGCGTCGCCGGCTTCGTCTTCCCGGGCGACCGCATCGACCTGATCCTGACGCAGACGGTGGCTGGCGGCGGCGATGGCCCCCCGCTCAAGGCATCCGAGACGATCATGCGCAACCTGCGCGTCCTGGCGACCGACCAGCGCACCGACAATACGGTCGGCGAAGACGGCAAGACGGTGGTGCGCGGCTTTTCCAACGTGACGATCGAGGCTTCGCCCTCGCTCGCCGAACGGATCGCCGTCGCCCAGACGCTGGGCACGCTCTCGCTGTCGCTCCGGTCGATCGCCGACAACTCGTCGGAACTCGAACAGGCGATCGCCAACGGCGATATCAAGGTGCCCGAGGGTAACGACCCCAAGGCCGAGAAGGCCATGTTCGCGAAGCTGGCGAGCCAGCCGGCAACCGGCAACAACACCTTCGCCGTCGGCGGCGACGTGTCGCGCTTCCAGCGCCGCACCGTGCCCGGCAAGAGCGTCAGCATGCCGGAAACGCCGAGCGGGGCACCAGTCCCGGTGGCAGCCGGCACATATCCCGGGGCAGCGGTTTCGACCGGGCCGATGGTGCGCATCGCGCGCGGTAATTCTGTGACCGAAGTTCCGGTCGGGGGGAAGAAGTGATGCGTTTCGTCAACACGCCGATCGGCTGGCCGCTGGCCGCCGCGATGATGGCGGCCACCATGGCCGGCACGGCATCGCAGGCACCGGCCCAGAGCACTGCCGGCACACCGGTCCTTCAGGTCAATACCGGCCGTGGCCGTCTGATCACCCTGCCCCGCCCGATCACCGACATCTTCGTCGCCAGCGATGCGATCGCCGATGTGCAAGTGAAGTCTCCGACACAGATCTACGTGTTCGGCAAAGGGCCCGGCGAGACGACCATCTCGGCGACCGGCAAGGGCGGCGTCGTCGTTTATTCCGCCACCGTGCGGGTGGGCAACAATTTCGACTCGATCCAGCAGATGCTGAACCTGGCGATGCCGGAAGCGCAGATCACCGCGACGCCGATGAATGGCCTGGTCCTGCTCACCGGCGTCGTCCTGTCCCCCTCCGATGCGGAAGAGGCCGCGCGTCTCGTCCAGGCCTATGTCGGCGACGCGACCAAGGTCCTCAGTCACCTCAAGACCGCGACACCGCTGCAGGTGAATCTCCAGGTCAAGTTCGCCGAAGTCAGCCGCAGTTTCATCAAGAACATCGGTGTGCGACTGAACACGAGCGATGGTCTGGGCGCGACCTCCGCAAGCCCCACTGTCCCGCTGACGACCGGTACGATCGTGCAGTCCAACTCCGGCAATGCCGGCACGATCACCTACGCGATCGATCCGTCGACCGGACAGGCATATAAGTCCTCGACCCTGGCGACGGGCGCGTTCCGCTCGACGCTCGGTCTGGCCGGGCGCGCACTGGGGACCAATTTCCTCGCCGCGCTCGATCTCGGCGAAACCGTCGGTCAGGTGTCCACGCTGGCCACGCCGAACCTCACCGCGATGTCGGGCGAGACCGGCACCTTCTTGGTTGGGGGCGAAGTCCCCATTTTGATCAGCCAGGGGCAAGGGGCCGTGTCGGTAGAATATAAACCCTACGGCATCAGCCTGACCTATACCCCGACGGTGCTGGCCGACGGCCGGATCTCGCTGCGCCTGCGCGCCGAAGTGTCGCAGTTGACCGCCGCCGGTTCGGTACAGCTCAACAACACCGTCATACAGGGCATCAGCACGCGGCGCACGGAAACGACGATCGAGCTCGGCTCCGGCCAGAGCTTCATGACCGCCGGCCTGCTGCAAAACGATCATAACAATTCGATCGAGAAGACCCCCGGTCTCGGCGACGTGCCCGTCCTCGGCGCGCTGTTCCGATCGAACGGCTTCAGGCGCAACGAGACCGAACTCGTCATCGTCGTTACCCCGTATCTGGTGAAACCGGTCAACGCGAACGACATCGTCCTGCCGACCGACGGCTATCAGGCACCGACCGATCTGGAACGCGTGCTGCTCGGCAAACTTGGCGGCGGCGTCTCCGGCGGCAGCCGGCCGAAGCCGAGCATGGCCGCGCCGGAAACGGCGACGCCGGCGCTCGGCGCGGTCGCGCCCGCGCTGCCCGCTCCCAAGGCCGACGTCCGCCGCGAGGAAAAGGCCGAGCCGCCGAAATCGAAGAAGGGCGCGACCCCCGCGCCCGGCTTCTCGTTCAATTGATCGTTCAGGCAGGAAGAAGCCCCATGTTCATGCCCAACTTCACGCGTAGCATCCTGATCGCGTCCGCCCTGGCCCCGGCTTTGCTGCTCGGCGCGTGCGGCACGGAAAATCGCGGCCTCGAACCTGTGCACCAGCCGGTCGTCGCCCGCACCGATTATGTGTTCGACGTCGGCACCACGGGCAACCGCCTCGCGCCCGGAGAGAGCCAGCGGCTTGCCGGCTGGATGGCGGGCCTGCGCCTCGGCTATGGCGACCACGTATCGGTCGACGACCCGGCCGGCGCCAGCAACGGCGTGCGCGACGACGTACAGACGCAGCTTTCGCGTTACGGCCTGCTGGTCGCCGACACTGCCCCGCCGACCAACGCACCGATCGCGCCCGGCATGGTGCGCATCGTGGTCAGCCGCATGAAGGCGACGGTGCCGGGATGCCCGGATTACAGCCGCGTCTCGGGCATCGAGTTCGACAGCAACACGTCGTCCAACCATGGCTGCGGAATCAATTCGAACCTCGCCAGCATGGTCGCCAACCCGGCGGATCTCGTGCTGGGCCAGCCCGGCGCGGACGCTACCGATACGGCCATCGCGGCCAAGGCGGTCGACGTGTATCGCAAGGCCGCACCGGGCAAGGGAAGCAAATAAGCCATGAACGCACCCTTCAATCCCGCCAAGCTCGCGCATCGCGACCCCTTCGTCGCCTATGTCTGCGACGAAACGACGGCCGAGGCGCTGCGCCCGATCGTCGGCGAAATGGGCTGGGCTCCCGAGAAGGTAAACAAGGGCGGGCTGCGCAACGCGGTTCAGTCTCTGTCCGTCTCGGCGTCTCCGCAGATCCTGTTCGTCGATCTGTCCGAAAGCGGCGATCCGCTGAATGACATCAACGCGCTGGCCGAAGTGTGCGAGCCTGGCACCGTCGTGATCGCGGCGGGCCAGGTCAACGACGTGCGGCTGTACCGCGACCTCGTCGTCAGCGGCATCCAGGATTATCTGTTGAAGCCGCTCGGCCCGGACATGCTGCGTGAGGCGTTCACGCATGCGCAGACCATCCTCAACGCGCCGAAAAACGCCGAGGTCGGCACCGAACGCCCGCATTGCTCGACCGCAGTGATCGGTGCGCGGGGCGGCGTCGGCGCATCGACCATCGCGACGTCGGTCGCATGGCTGCTGAGCGACAAGGCCAAGCGCACCACCGCGCTGCTCGATCTCGACGTGCATTTCGGCACCGGCGCCCTGACGCTGGATCTCGAACCCGGCCGCGGCCTGACCGACGCGATCGAAAACCCCAGCCGCATCGATGGATTGTTCATCGAACGCGCGATGGTGCGATCGAGCGACACGCTGTCGGTGCTGTCGGCCGAGGCTCCGATCAATTCGCCGGTAATGACCGACGGCAGCGCCTTCTACCAGTTGCAGGAAGAGATGCGGGCCGCGTTCGAATGCACCGTGGTCGATCTGCCGCGTGGCATGCTGGTGCAGCATCCGCACCTGATCGCCGATGTGCAGATCGCCGTGCTCGTCACCGAACTGACGCTGGCGGCCGCACGCGACACGATCCGTATCCTGTCCTGGCTGAAATCTAACGCGCCGCAGACGAACGTGTTCGTCGTCGCCAATCGTGTCCATGCCGGGCAGTTGGAGATCAGCCGCAAGGACTTCGAAGGCTCGATCGAACGCAAGATCGATTTCGTCGTGCCGTTCGACCAGAAGCTCGCCGCACAGGCCGCCAAGCTCGGCAAGCCGATGACGGAGGCTGGCAAGGGATCGAAAACGGTCGTCCCGATCGGCGAACTCGCCACGCAGTTGATGGTGTCCGGCGACGCAGCGGCGGAAGACTCGCCGAAAAAGGGCGGGGCCAAATCGGGAGGATCGCTGATCGGCAAATTCGATCTGAAAGCGATGCTGTCGAAGAAACCGAAGAAATAAACAGGCGAAAATGTGCCGTCGGTTGACGGCACGGTAACGAAGCGGGGCGCATGATAGCAGCATGGAACTGATGCCGTTCATGATGATGGTCGGAGGCGCATGCGTCTTCTTGGCGATGCTTGCCTTTGCCTTTTCCGGGCCTTCGGCGCAGCGGGCGCAGACGCGCCGGCTTACGACGCTGAAGGCGCGCCATAGCGCCGGCGAGCTCGTGGTCGAAGCGCAGATGGCGCGTCGCATCGCGGCCGCCCGCGGCAACAAGATGGACGGCTTCGCCGCGCGCTTCCTCCCGCGCCCGGCCGAACTCAAGAAACGCTTGTCCCGAACCGGCAAGCCCTGGACGGTCGGCCAGTATGGCATGGTAACGCTCGGCATCATCATTGTCGTCGCCATGCTTGCCTGGCTCAAGGGCTTGCCCTTGCTCCTTGCGCTGCTGCTCGGAGTGATGCTCGGCGCGGGCCTGCCGCATTTCGCGGTCGGCTTCTTTATCAAGCGTCGTATCAACAAGTTCACCGTCAAGCTGCCCGATGCGATCGAACTGCTCGTTCGCGGCCTCCGCTCCGGCCTGCCCATCACTGAGACGATCGCCGTCGTCGGCAGCGAGATGCAGGGACCGGTCGGCGTCGAATTCCGCGCCGTGACCGACAAGATGAAGATCGGTCGGACGATGGACGTCGCGCTTCAGGACACGGCCGATCGGCTCGGCACGCCCGAATTCCAGTTCTTCGTCATCTCGATCGCGATCCAGCGCGAAACCGGCGGCAACCTTGCCGAGACGCTCGCCAATCTGGCCACGGTGTTGCGCATGCGCGGACAGATGAAACTTAAAATCAAGGCGATGTCGTCCGAATCCAAGGCGTCGGCCTATATCATCGGATCGCTGCCGTTCATCGTCTTCGGCATGATCTGGATGATCAACAGCAGCTACATGCAAACCTTCTTTTCAGATCAGCGGCTGATGGTCGCCGGTGGCGGCGGGCTGTGCTGGATGAGCATCGGCGCATTCATCATGGCCAAGATGATCAATTTTGAAATCTGATACGGGACTCTGACAGCAGCCATGATCGCAACGGGCGGACCTAAGATCCTCGGGGTCGATGTGATGACGGTGGTGACGTTGCTCGCCGGCGTCGCCGCGTTCGCGGTGCTGCTGGCGATCTACGCCGTGACCACGGTGCGCGATCCGGGCACCAAGCGCGTCAAGGCGCTGAACGACCGCCGCGAACAGTTGAAGGCGGGTATCACCGCATCGACCAAGCGCCGTGCGAAGTTGGTCAACAAGAACGATACGACCGACCGGATCAAGGCGATCCTGTCCGGAATGAAGGTGCTGCAGGACAGCCAGGTCAAGGCCGCGCAGATCAAGCTGATGCAGGCCGGCATCCGGTCGAAGGAATATGCCGTCGCGGTGATCTTCGGCCGCCTGGTGCTGCCGATCATCTTCGGCGCGCTGGCGATCTACATCGTCTATATCGCCGAGATGTTCCCCGATTACGGATCGCTGAAGCGCTACGGCATCGTCGCGGGCACGTTCGTCCTCGCCTACAAGGCGCCGGACATCTTCCTGAAGAACAAGATCAGCAAGCGTTCGGACGCGATCCGCAAGGGCCTGCCGGACGCGCTCGATTTGCTGGTGATCTGCGCCGAGGCCGGCCTGACGGTGGACGCCGCGTTCCAGCGCGTGGCACGCGAACTGGGTCGAGCCTATCCGGAACTGGGCGACGAATTCACGCTGACCGCGATCGAGCTGGGTTTCCTGTCCGAGCGTCGCCAGGCGTTCGAAAATCTGGCGATGCGCGTCAATCTCGATGCCGTGAAGGGCGTCGTCACCACCATGATCCAGACCGAGAAATACGGCACGCCGCTAGCGTCCGCATTGCGCGTCCTCTCCGCCGAATTCCGCAACGAGCGCATGATGCGCGCCGAAGAAAAGGCCGCGCGCCTGCCCGCGATCATGACCGTGCCGCTGATCCTGTTCATCCTGCCGGTGCTGTTCATCGTCATCCTCGGCCCGGCGGCCTGCTCGATCTCCGACGCGTTCAAGGGTGGGATCTAACCTCCCTTGATCGCGGGCGGACTCGCGGTCAGGATGGGTGCACCACTTTAGACAGGCGACGACGATGCTGTTCACCACCTTCCCGCAAGTGATTGCGCTGCTGATCCTTTTCGTCGCCGGCCTGTTCGTGGGGCTCGGCCTGCATCCCGGCGGGGCGAAGTGGAAGAAGCGGTTCAAGGACGAGAGCGACAATTACGCCGCCTTCCGCCGCGTGGCCGACAAGGCGCAGCGCGACTCCAATCAGCGCATCAGTGCACTGGAGGCCGAGCTTGCCCGATTGGAGAAGACCGAACCGGCGACCGTCGCCACTCCGAAGACCCCCGCTTCGACGGTCGGAACTCCAATGGTCGTGGCTTCGGCGGCGACCGCCGCGCCGATCGTCGCCTCCACCGCGCCGGCTTCCGGCAATCGTGATCTTTCCCGCATCCGGGGCATCGATTCGGTCCTGAAGACCAAGTTGTTCGCCCTCGGCGTAACGGAGTTCGCGGATATCGAGAACCTGACCGACGAGGACGAGATGGCGCTGGAGCAGCGCCTCGGTGTTCCCGCCGGCTATATCACACGCGAGCAGTGGCGGGAGCAGGCGCGGTTGCTGCGCACCGGTCAGGACGCCGAACAGGCGGAACGCTTCCCCCGGGACTGACGCTATTCGAGCGGCCCACAGGTCGTCGTGCGCCGTGTCGCATCGAGCGTGGCGAAGCGGGCGCGATCGGTGACCAGGACACGGACGAGAGCGATACCGCGATCGCCCCCCACCTGCACGGCTTCATAGCCCGCCGGCACGACCTGCCCGGCGCGGGCGATGGCGAGCTTGAACGGCATGCCCTTCGCCTGCAGCGCGTTGCGGACGAACACCGTATCGGTGCGCGAATCGAAGATCGAGAGCGACCAATAGGGCGCCGGCACCGGCACCGCATCGATCAGCACCGGGCCGTCGGACACGTCGAACGGGCAGGACGAATAGGCCAGATCGGGGCTGGGCCGGACGATCTTGCGCGCCGCCGCGGTGGCGAGCGGGCTGTGGGTGAAGCGGTTGACGCCGCCGGCCGACACACGCTTGATCGCCGCCGTCATCAGCACGTCCGGGGTGCGCAGCAACGCGACGTAATAGGCGCCGCCGGCGACGATCAGTCCGGCGAGGATCGGAAGCAGCCAGCGGCGCATCAGCAGGCCTCCCGAACGATCCTGGGCAGGACGGATGCCGGCGGATTGCCTCCGCCGCCGTCACGCGGCAGATAGGTGCGCAGCGTGAGTTCGAGATGCGCGATCCCGCCGCTGGGCAGCCATGCACCGGGTTGCCGCCCCGGCGACAGCGTCAGCGCCCAGCCGTTCGCCCCCTGATCCGGGAAGGCCGAACCGGCGACCGAATAGAGGTTGGCGGGATTGGCGATGAGATAGCCGTCCGGATCATAGGCGGTCAGGCTCCACCACGCGGCGGGCAAGGCACCGCCGGTGATGCGATACCGGCAGCGTCCGTCGAGCAATCGCCCCGCGCTATCGGTCGCGGCGGTGTAGTAACGCGCTTCGTGGGCGGGAAGCGCGAGCAGCCCCTTCAGCGCGACGACCGCGCGGGTATAGGGGTCGGCATCGGCCGATCCGAACTGCGTGCCGGTCGCCCAGGGGCCGATCGTGACGTTGTTGCCGAGCGCCGCGGCGCGCACCGTGTAGACCGCCGCGCCCAGGCCGAGACACGCGCCGGCGACGGTACAGATCAGATAGCGCGCCCAGGGTTTCATCGATCCATCCCCGCCATTTTCACCGATGATATCGGCTTCCGGCGAGGATGGATAGAAGGCTCAGCCCTTCGCCGTGAGCGCGGCCTGCGCCGCCGCCAGCCGCGCGATCGGCACGCGGTAGGGCGAGGCGCTGACATAATCGAGCCCGGTCGCCTCGCAGAACGCGATCGAGGCCGGATCGCCGCCATGTTCGCCGCAGATGCCGAGCTTGATGCCCGGGCGCGCCGCCCTGCCCCGCTCGGCCGCCATCTCGATCAGCTGGCCGACGCCCTCGATGTCGAGGCTGACGAACGGATCCTTGGCATAGATGCCGCGCTCGACATAGGTCGTCAGGAAGCGCGCGGCATCGTCGCGCGACACGCCGAGCGTCGTCTGCGTCAGATCGTTCGTCCCGAAGCTGAAGAACTCGCCGATCTCGGCGATCTCGCCCGCCATCAGCGCGGCGCGCGGCAGTTCGATCATCGTGCCGACGAGATAGTCGATCTCGCGGCCCTTGTCGGCGAACACCGCCTGCGCGGCCTTGTCGACGACCTGCTTCATCAGTTCCAGTTCGCGGCGCGTGCCGACGAGCGGGATCATCACCTCGGGGATCGGCGCGGCGCCCGACTTCACCGCAACCTCGATCGCCGCTTCGAAGATCGCCCGCGCCTGCATCTCGTAGATTTCGGGATAGGTGACGCCCAGGCGGCAGCCGCGATGGCCGAGCATCGGGTTGAACTCATGCAGTTCCGCCGCGCGGCGCTTGAGCACATCGACCTCGACGCCAGCCGCCTTGGCGACTTCGGCGAATTCGGCTTCCTCGTGCGGCAGGAATTCGTGCAGCGGCGGATCGAGCAGGCGGATCGTGACCGGCAGGCCGGCCATCACCTCGAACAGTTCGACGAAATCGCTGCGCTGTTCGGGCAGCAACCTGTCGAGCGCGACGCGGCGGCCGGCTTCGTCCTCGGCCAGGATCATCTGGCGCACGGCGGTGATCCGCGCGGCATCGAAGAACATATGTTCGGTGCGGCAGAGACCGATGCCCTCGGCGCCGAATTCGCGCGCGACCTTGGCGTCCAACGGCGTCTCGGCATTGGCGCGGACCTTCAGGCGGCGGACGCCGTCGGCCCAGGCCATCAGCGTGCCGAAATCGCCCGACAGTTCGGGCTGCACGGTCGGCACCGCGCCGGCCATCACCTCGCCGGTGGTGCCGTCGATCGTGACGATGTCGCCGGTGCGGATCTCGCGCCCCGCCACGCGCATCACGCCGGCCTTGGCGTCGATCGCGATCGTGCCGGCACCGGAGACGCAGGGCCGGCCCATGCCGCGCGCCACGACCGCCGCGTGGCTGGTCATGCCGCCGCGTGCCGTCAGGATGCCCTTCGCCGCATGCATGCCGTGAATGTCCTCGGGGCTGGTTTCGGTGCGGATTAGGATGACCGCCTCGCCCGCCGCCGCGCGCTTCTCGGCCGTGTCGCTGTCGAACACCGCCATGCCGCTCGCCGCGCCGGGCGAGGCAGGCAGGCCCTTGGTCAGCACGTCGCGCTTGGCCTTCGGGTCGAGCGTGGGATGGAGCAACTGGTCGAGCGCCTGCGGATCGACTCGGGCGACCGCTTCCTCCTTCGTGATCAGGCCTTCCTCGGCCATGTCGACCGCGATCTTCAGCGCGGCCTTGGCGGTGCGCTTGCCCGAGCGGGTCTGCAGCATCCACAATTTGCCCTGCTGCACGGTGAATTCGATGTCCTGCATGTCGCGGTAATGCGTCTCGAGCAGGTCGAACACCTTGGCGAGTTCGCCGTACACCTCGGGCATCGCCTCTTCCATCGAGGCGGGTTTCGCGCCGGCCGCCTCGCGCGCCGCGACGGTCAGATACTGGGGCGTGCGGATGCCGGCGACGACATCCTCGCCCTGCGCATTGATCAGAAATTCGCCGTAATAGGCGCGGTCGCCCTTGGCGGGATCGCGGGTGAAGGCGACGCCGGTCGCCGAGGTGTCGCCCATATTGCCGAACACCATCGCCTGCACGTTGACGGCGGTGCCCCAGGCGGCCGGAATGTCGTTCAGGCGGCGATAGACCTTGGCGCGCTCCGACTGCCACGATCCGAACACCGCGCCGACCGCGCCCCAGAGCTGATCGTGCACGTCCTGCGGGAACGGCTTGTTCCACTGCTGCTCGACCAGCGTCTTGTATTCGGCGACCAGTTTCTGCAGGTCCTCGGCGGTCAGATCGGTGTCGAGATAATAGCCGTTATCTTCCTTGGCGATCTCCAGCGCATCCTCGAACGCTGCGTGATCGAGTTCCAGCACGACATCGGAATACATCTGGATGAAGCGGCGATAGCTGTCCCACGCGAAGCGCGCGTCGCCCGACGTTTCGGCGAGGCCCTTCACCGTCTCGTCGTTGAGGCCGAGGTTCAGCACGGTATCCATCATGCCCGGCATCGAGGCGCGCGCGCCGCTGCGGACCGAGACGAGCAGCGGATCGGCCGCGTCGCCGAACGTCTTGCCGGTGATGCCCTCGATATGGGCGATGCCCTTGGCCACTTCGTCGCGCAGGCCTTGCGGGAAGGCGCGGCCCTCGTCGTAATAGACTTCGCAGAATTCGGTCGAGATGGTGAAGCCAGGGGGCACGGGCAGGCCGATCGAGGCCATCTCCGCCAGGTTCGCGCCCTTGCCGCCGAGCAGGTTCTTGTCGCCCTTGCCGCCGTCCGACACACCACCGCCGAACCGATATACGTACTGAGTCATCGTCTGTCCCTGTAGCTTCTAGCCGTAGCTTCTAGTCGTTCGCCGGGGAGGCGAAGTTCACACATGTTCACGCGGTACGAGGGTGCGTCAGCCCTCGATCTTCGAGAAATCGGCGACCGTGTGGACCGCGGCGCGCACGCGGGCGAGCAGGGCGAGACGGGCCATCCGCTTTTCGGGCTCGGGATCGTTGACGGTCACGGTTTCAAAGAACGCATCGATCGGGGCGCGCAGCGTGGCCAGCGCCGCCATCGCCCCCTCGAAATCCTCGCGTTCGACGGCGGCCCGCGCCCGGGGGGCAGCGGCGTCGAGCGCGGTGATGAGGGCAGCTTCGTCCTTTTCCGGCGTGTAGGACAGCGGATTTTGTTCGCCCGCCGCCAATTCCGCCGCCCCAGCCCCGCTCGTCACCCCAGCGAAGGCTGGGGTCTCAAGCGGCTCTTGTCCCGCGCCTTCGCCCGAGATCCCAGCCTGCGCTGGGATGACGGTGTTGGAGGGGGCGACGCCTTCCTTCTTCAGGATATTCGCCGCACGCTTGTACCCGGCGAGCAGGTTCGCGCCGTCGGGCGTGCCGACGAACGCCTGCAACGCATGCACCCGGGCGAGCAGGCGGACGAGATCGTCCTCGCCCCCCAAAGCGAACACCGCATCGATCAGGTCGTGCCGGACGCCCGCTTCGCGTTGCTGTACTTTGAGGCGGTCGGCGAAGAAGTCGAGGACCGCTTGCGACCGCTCCCAAACGGCATCCCATTGCTGTCCAAACCGTTGACTGTAAGCAGCCTTTTCCGCCTCGTTGATGGCCCGGAAAGCTTTTCCAATTCCATCGTCGCTTTTAGAAAGTTCACCGAACATTAATGAGCTTCGAAGCGCCGTTGCAGACAGACTTACGGTCTTGTCGTCGATAATCCGCAGCAACATCGCCATACGGATCGCGTTCAGTAGAGGAACTCGCAGCCCATTTTCGTCTATCGTCTGCAGAATTGCCAACGCGGCACGACGCAACGCGAACGGATCCTTTGATCCGGTGGGGGTCAGCCCTTCGAAGAAAAACTGAGCAACGCTGTCCAACTTGTCCGCCAGCGACACCGCCACCGTGACCGGCGCGGTGGGGACGTCGTCGCCCTGGCCGACCGGCTTGTAGTGATCGCGGATCGCTTCGGCGACCGCCGCGTCCTCGCCTTGGGCCAGCGCGTAATAGCCGCCCATCAGGCCTTGCAGTTCGGGGAATTCGCCGACCATGCCGGTGACAAGATCCGCCTTGGCGAGGCGCGCCGCGCGTTCGGCCTGGGAGGCGAGAGCTACACGCAACTCCTCCGTCATCCCCGCGAAGGCGGGGATCCCGCTTCTGGCGTCGGACGAAACAGAAGAAGAAGCGGGATCCCAGCCTTCGCGGGGATGACGGGTAGCGGTTCCGGAGGGAGTCCCACTCCCAACGATACCCTCTTCGACCAGCCACCGGGCCAGTTTCGCGACGCGATCGACCTTGTCGGCGACCGTGCCGAGCTTCTCGTGGAAGACGATCTGGCCTAGTTTCTCGCGCTGAACGTCGAGCGGCACCTTCAGATCGGTATCGTAGAAGAACATCGCGTCCGACAGCCTCGCCGCGAGCACCTTGCGGTTGCCCTCGACGATCTTCCCGCCGCCGTCCGCCGCGTCGATATTGGCGGTGCAGACGAAGGCGTTCGCCAGTTTCCCGTCCGCATCACGGCACACGAAATACTTCTGGTTCACGCGTGCGGTGAGCTGGATCACCTCGGGCGGCACGTCCAGGAACGCTGCGTCGAAGCGGCCGAGCAGCGGCACGGGCCATTCGGTCAGGCCGGCATTCTCGGTCAGCAGGCCTTCGTCCTGCACCAGTTCCAGCCCGGCCTTGCGCGCGGCCATCGTCGCGCCGAGCGCGATGATCTGGCGGCGTTCGTCCTGATCGACGATCACGTGGCAGGCACGGAGCTTGTCGGCATAATCGGCGGCGCTGCCGATCGTGATGACGCCCGGATGGTGGAAGCGGTGGCCGACCGTGGCGGCACGCGATACGATCCCGGCGATCTCGAAGGGCACGATCTCCTCGCCGAGCAGGGCGACGATCCCTTGCAGCGGGCGGACCCATTTAAGGCTTTCGGTCGTGCTGCTGGCGGCACCCCAGCGCATCGATTTCGGCCAGGGGAAGGCGCGGACGATGTTCGGGATCGCCTCGGCCAGCACATCGGCGGTGGCGCGGCCGGGCTTGTCGACGATCGCGAACAGGATGCCGTCGCGCTCGACCAGTTGGTCGCGGGCCAGGCCGGTCTTGCGCAGGAAGCCTTCGAGCGCCTGTGGGGGGGCGCTGGTCTTGGGGCCCTTGGTCTCCTCACTGACGGCGGCGGTCTCGGTGGGGAGGTCGCGGGCGATGAGCGCCAGGCGGCGCGGCGTGGCGAACGTGACGATCGCATCGGTGTGCAGGCCGGCTTTCGTCAGCTCGGCGGCGAACAGGCGGGCGAGATCGTCGCGCGCCTTGTCCTGCATGCGCGCGGGGACTTCTTCGGAGCGAAGCTCCAGCAGGAAATCAGCCATTGGCCATCTCCTTCTTCGTGGCTTCGTGGCTTCGTGCGAGCAGATTTTTTTCGCACGAAGACACGAAGGCACGAAGAGAAGAAGCAGGAAGGGAAGAAGATTTGCTCGCGCGAAGACGCGAAGACGCGAAGAGGAGTTCTTTTATCGCCGCGTCCTCCGCGCCTCTGCGCGCAAAAAATAAGACTGGTTCGTGCAGAGCCGCAGAGGACGCAGAGGACAACATCTTCGCGCCTTCGCGCCTTCGCGCGAGCAAATCTTCTTGTTTGCGCTGACGCGCGAAGTGGTGGCGTCCGCCAACCATCATCGTCACCCCAGCGGAGGAGTGCGGGGTCGGATGGTCCCCCGGACCATCCTTGAACATGCAGGGCATGTTCAACCCCGCACTGGTCTCGAGCGGCTCTCGTCCCGCGCCTTCGCCTGAGATCCCAGCCTTCGCTACGATGACGGCTCCGGAGTTAATTGGGGAAAAAGACATCATGCCGTCCACCCCGGATAGGCCGCTTGCCAGTCGGGCGTGCGGTGGTCGATCCAGGCCTGGCAGCTGCCCTTCGCGAGATCACGGACGCGGCCCATATAGGCCTGGCGCTCCGCCACCGAGATCACGCCGCGCGCCTGCAGCAGGTTGAAGACGTGGCTGGCCTTGATCGCCTGTTCGTAGGCCGGGATCGGCAGCTTGGCGTTCAGGCTGTTCTCGCATTCCGCGACATGCTTGCGGAACAGATCGAACAGCGCCTCGGTATCGGCGACCTCGAAGTTCCACTTCGACATCTGCTTCTCGTTTTCGAGGAAGACGTCGCCATAACTCACGCCCGCATCGTTGAACGCGAGGTCGTACACGCTGTCCTTGTCCTGGATGTACATCGCCAGGCGTTCGAGGCCGTAGGTCAGTTCGCCGGCCACGGGCTTGCAGTCGAAGCCGCCCATCTGCTGGAAATAGGTGAACTGAGTCACCTCCATCCCGTCGCACCACACTTCCCAGCCTAGACCCCAGGCGCCCAATGTCGGGGATTCCCAATCGTCCTCGACGAAGCGGATATCGTGTTTGGTGAAGTCGATGCCGATCGCGGCGAGGCTGCCGAGATACAGTTCCTGCAGGTCGGGCGGGCTGGGCTTCAGGATCACCTGATACTGATAATAATGCTGCAGCCGGTTCGGGTTCTCGCCGTAGCGGCCATCGGTCGGGCGGCGGCAGGGCTGGACGAAGGCGGCGTTCCACGGCTCGGGGCCGAGCGCGCGCAGCGTCGTCGCGGTGTGGAAGGTGCCGGCACCCATTTCCATGTCGTACGGTTGCAGGATCAGGCAGCCGCGTTCGCTCCAGTAATCGTGGAGCTTCAGGATCATGCGCTGGAAGCTGAGCGGCTGGCCCAAAATTGAAACCCCAAAAGACGCGTTCGCAGGTGCGAAAAGACAAGCGCCGACGCTTTGGCGCAAGGCTCCGACAGGGTCAACCGGGCGAGGTTAATGGGTGCCCCGAGGACGATCGTGGGAGGGCATCGACGTTTGGGCACTCTCCCCGTCACCCCGGACGTGTTCCGGGGTCCACCAAGCGGCTTTCGATTACGAATAGTGAGTTGGGCGCTGAGCTGGCGGCACGTTGGACCCCGGAACACGTCCGGGGTGACGGTTACGAGAACATGCGTCCGTTGCATCCGCGCGGAAGGCGGCTAGAGAAAGCGGCATGAACCTACGTCGCCCGCTCGCCGCGCTCGTCGCCCTTCTCGCCACCCCGGCCGTCGCCCAGACCGCTGCGCCCGCCCCCGCCGTGACCCAGGCCGATCCGGCGCTGTGGGTGGTCAAGGATGCCGACACGACGATCTATCTGTTCGGTACGATCCATGTGCTCAAACCCGGCATCGCCTGGTTCGACGACGCGGTGAAGACGGCGTTCGATTCCAGCCAGCAATTGGTGCTGGAAATGGTCGCCCCGGACACGCCGGTGATGCAGGCGCTGGTGATGAAGCTGGGCACCGCGCCCGCCGGGCCGACGCTGACCGAGCGCCTGCCGGCGAAGGATCGCCCGGCCTATGCGAAGGCGGTGACCGGTCTGGGGCTGCCGGCGGCGGCGTTCGACCGGTTCCAGCCGTGGCTGGCGGCGACGAACCTGACGCTGCTGCCGATCCTGAAGCTGGGGTACGATCCCGCCAACGGGCCGGAAACGGTGCTGACCGCGGCGGCGAAGAGCGCGGGCAAGACGGTGATCGGGCTGGAAACGGCCGAGCAGCAACTGGGCTATTTCGCCAAGCTGCCCGAGAACGTGCAGGTGAAGTTCCTGACCAGCACGGTGCGCGACCTGCCCAAGGTCGGGCCGAAGCTGACCGAAATGGTCGCGGACTGGTCGCACGGCCAGCCCACGGCGCTCGCCCGTTCGATGAACGCCGACATGCAGGACACGCCGGAAGTCGCCAAGGTGCTGCTGCTCGATCGCAACAAGCGCTGGGCCGACTGGATCAAGAATCGGCTCGATCAACCAGGCGTAGTCTTCGTCGCGGTGGGCGCGGGGCACCTGGCGGGCAAGGGCAGCGTGCTGGAGGAACTGACGAAACGCCACGTCGCCTCGAAGCGGGTTCAATATTGATCCTGCCGCGCGGGCTGTGCGCGGCGCTGCTCGCAGTCGCGCTGACGGCGTGCGGCAAGCCGGCTATCGAGGCGCGGCCCGCTCTGTGGCGGGTGAGCGACGGCGACACCGAGATCTGGCTGCTCGGCACGATCCACGCGCTGCCGCCCGGCGTGCGGTGGGAAACGCCGGCGGTGACGCGCGCGATCGCCCAGGCGGATACGTTGGTGACCGAGATCGCGGCGGCCTCGCCCGAGGTCGCCGGGGCCGTGTTTGCGAAGTTCGCCCAGGCGAAGGGGTTGCCGCCGATTGCCGTGCGGGTGGCGCCGGGGCAGCAGGCGGTGCTGGCCGACGCGGCCCGGGCAGCGGGCGTGTCCGTCGAGACGCTGAACGGACTGCGGACCTGGGCGGCGGCGGTGACGTTGGCGGCCGGGCCGATGCGCGCGGCGGGGGCATCGCCCGACAATGGGGTGGAGGCGACGCTGGCGACGCGCTTCGCCGGGCGACGGCGGGCGGCGCTGGAGACACAAAGCGAGCAGCTGGCGATCTTCAACGCGCTGCCCGAAGCGGCGCAGCGCGTGTTGCTGGCGCGCGCGCTGGCGGATGCGGGGGGGTATGCGACGACTCTCGCCGCGTGGGAGGCGGGCGACGTGCGGGCGCTGGCGGCGAGTTTCGGACCGGCGTTTCGTGGGGCACCGGAGTTGGAGCGTTCGCTCGAAACCGCGCGCAATGCGCGTTGGTCCGGCTGGATCGCGCGGCGGATGAGAGCGCCTGGACGGGTCCTTGTGGCGGTTGGCGCGGGGCATCTGGTGGGACGGGATTCTGTGGTGGCGATGCTGGCGGCGCGGGGTTTTAAGGTGTCTCGGGTGGAGTGAACGGCGGTGCTTTGCGCTGGCGTTGATTTGTTCGCACGAAGCCACGAAGGCACGAAAAAAAGCAGAGGAAAAGGGAAGAAGGGTTGCTCGCGCTAAGGCGCTAAGGCGCGAAGAGATTGAAATATATCAAAAAGCCGATCATTCGCCATAGGCTTATATTTTCTGCTTCGCGTCTTTGCGTCTTAGCGCGAGCAATCCTTCTTCCTTCATTATCTTTCTTTTCGTGGCTTCGTGGCTTCGTGGCTTCGTGTGAAACCCCCTCCTTCTTCCCGACACCGACCAACCCACCCCGCCTTGCCTTCTGCCCTGCTCTCGCCTATAGGCGCGCGCTTCCGCGTCAGGGTCATCCCTGGAGGCCTGGGGCGGATTTGAACCTGCATTTCGGAGCAATACCATGAGCGAACAATTGACGCTCGCAGCCGAGACGCGCGAACAGGTTGGCAAGGGAGCCTCCCGTTCGTTGCGCCGCGAAGGCCGCGTACCCGCCGTGATCTACGGCAACAAGCAAGAGCCCATCTCGATCCACCTCGAGGAAAAGGCCCTGATGCGCGCCCTGATGACCGGGCACTTCATGAATTCCACCGTGTCGATCGAAGTCGGCGGCAAGTCCGTGCTGACGCTGCCCAAGGACGTGTCGTTCCACGTCGTCAGCGATCGCCCGACGCATGTCGATTTTCTGCGCATCGGCGCGCACACCACCGTGCATGTCAGCGTGCCCGTCGTGTTCACCGATGAAGACGACGCGCCCGGCATCACCAAGGGCAACGGCGTGCTCAACATCGTGCAGCACGAGATCGAGCTGGTCTGCGACGCATCGCAGATCCCGAGCGAAATCAGCATCTCGCTGAAGGGCCGTGAGATCGGCGATTCGATCCACATCTCGAACATCACGCTGCCCAAGGGCGTCGAGCCGGCGATCACCGACCGCGACTTCACCATCGCGACGATCGTTCCGCCGACCGTGCCGACGGCCGAGGACGAAGAGCTGGACGCAGCGGTTGCCGAGGCGAATGCCGAAGCAGCGGCCGAGGCTGAAGCCGAAGCGACCGAAGGCGATGACGCCGAAGGCGACAAGGCCGAGTAATCTGAAAGCCCCTCTCTTCGTTCGCGGGGAGAGGGTTGGAGAGGAGCATGATCGGGCGTCAGGCTCGCGACTGCCCCTCTCCCCTACCCTCTCCCCGCGAGCGGGGAGAGGGAGGTAGAACATGCAACTCTGGGTCGGCCTCGGAAATCCGGGCACGCAATATGCGCTGAACCGACACAATGTCGGCTTCATGGTCGCCGACACGATCGCCGATCTGTACGGCTTCTCGCCGCCCAAGAAGCAATTCCTCGGCTGGACGCAGGAAGGCCGCGTCGGCACGGAGAAGATCCTGCTGCTCAAGCCCGCGACCTTCATGAACGAAAGCGGCCGGTCGGTCGGCGAGGCGCTGCGCTTCTACAAACTGGACGTGTCCGCGCTGACCGTCTTCCACGACGAACTCGATCTCGCGCCGTTCAAGGTGAAGGTGAAGACCGGTGGCGGCACGGCCGGGCATAACGGGCTGAAATCGATCGACCAGCATCTCGGGCCGGATTTCCGCCGCGTGCGGCTCGGCATCGGGCATCCCGGGCACAAGGATCGCGTGCATGGCTATGTGCTGGGCAATTATGCCAAGGCGGAGATGGACCCGCTGGCCGATCTGCTCGGCGCGGTATCGGCCGAGGCCCCGTGGCTGGCGAACGGCGACGACGGGCGATTCATGAGCGATGTTGCGGTAAGGCTGGCGGCATGACCGTCCGTTCGCTGTTCGCCACCCGCCTGTACGAAGCGCCGCTCGGCGACGACGACCTGCTCGCCGATCTCGATCAATCGTGCCGCATGCTGGCCGAGGACGATCATGCCGGGCGCGCCTGGTCCAAGGCGCATGGCTATCGCGGCTATACCTCCTACGCCTCGCTGGCCGATCTGCCGTATCGCGACCCCGCGTTCGGCGATCTGGTGCGGCATCTAAACAAGCATGTCGCGGCGTTCGCGCGGGATTGCGCATTCGATCTGGGCGGCAAGAAGCTCAAGCTCGACAGCCTGTGGGTCAATGTCCTGAAGCCCAAGGGCGCGCATTCGGGGCATATCCACCCGCATTCGGTGGTGTCGGGCACGATCTATATCGCGCTGCCGGAAGGTGCCGCCGGGCTGAAGCTGGAAGACCCGCGCCTGCCGCTGATGATGGCCGCGCCGACCCGCGCCGAGGATGCCGCGGAGGATCTGCGCAGTTTCGTCTACGTCACGCCGGCGCAAGGCACGATCCTGTTGTGGGAAAGCTGGCTGCGGCACGAAGTCCCCGCCGGGAACGGCAAACAGGACCGGATCAGCATCAGCTTCAACTATCGCTGAGTTTTCTCGACCGGGATATTCGTTCGATGATCTCGTCGCGAATATAACCCGATATTCACAACAAATGTTGTGCTACTACTGCCCGCTCTACATCAACGACCGATCGGACCTTTCGCCCTAGCCGTAGCTCAACGGAATTGCCGGCTCTGCTAAGGAGCCAGCCGCCTCTTCCGCATTCGAAGGAAGATCGTGGCTGGACCAACGCATCATCACTGGTTGAGCGACCGCCTGGCCGCTCATTACCCACAAGGCCCGCGCGAGATCGCCGCGCTGGACGACCTCGATTTCATCGCGCGCGAATTCGAACCCGGCCAGTATCTTTTGCGCGAGGGCGACCGGCCGAAATATTGTTCGTTCCTAAAAAGCGGCTACGTCTATCGCCACAAGATCGTCGGCGACGGCGGACGGCAGATCGTTTCGATCCACGTGGCCGGCGATCTCGTCGATCTGCAGAACATCCTGCTCAACGAATCCGATCACAATATCCAGGCGCTGACCATCGCAGCGGTGCTGATGGTGCCGATCGAGGATCTGATCCTGGTCGCCACGACCCACGCCTCGATCGCCAAGGCTTTGTGGCGCGAAACGTTGGTCGAGGCGTCGCTGATGCGCGAATGGGTCGCCAATGTCGGGCGGCGCGATGCCCGCAGCCGCACCGCGCACATGCTGTGCGAGATGGCGATGCGGCGCGAACATGCCGGCCTTGGCCCGCGCGAGACCTTCGACCTGCCGATGACGCAGGAGCAGCTCGGCGATACGCTGGGGCTGACGGCGGTGCACGTGAACCGAACGCTGAAAGCCCTTGAAACGGACGGACTGATCACGCGCAACAAGCGCTCCGTCACCGTGGCCGACTGGCGCGGGTTGCAACAGGTCGGCGATTTCACCTCGGGCTATCTGCACTGGGAGCGCGAGACCGCCTAAGCGTGCTGGCGTTTTCGGCACGTATTCCCTATCGCGCGTGACCATGTCGCCGGCATGCCCGGCATCCATGATCTCAAGGCGTCCAAGATGGGTTTTCGTTGTGGTATCGTCGGCCTGCCGAATGTCGGCAAATCGACCCTGTTCAATGCACTGACCGAGACGGCCGCGGCGCAGGCGGCGAATTATCCGTTCTGCACGATCGAGCCGAACGTCGGCAACGTGGCGGTGCCCGACCCGCGGCTGGGCAAGCTGGCGGCGATCGCGGGATCGCAGAAGATCATCGAAACGCAACTTGGCTTCGTGGACATCGCCGGGCTGGTGCGTGGCGCCTCCAAGGGCGAGGGCCTCGGCAACCAGTTCCTGGGCAACATCCGCGAGGTGGACGCGATCGTCCATGTGCTGCGCTGCTTCACCGAGACCGACGTGACGCATGTCGAAGGGAAGGTGGATCCGATCGCAGATGCCGAGACGGTCGAGACCGAGCTGATGCTGTCGGATCTGGAGTCGCTGGAAAAACGCGTGCCGGCCTTCGCCAAGAAGGCGACGCAGGGCGACAAGGAGGCGAAGGTCGCCGTGTCCGTGCTGGGCCAAGCGCTGGACCTCCTGCGCGACGGCAAGCCCGCGCGCC
Organism: Sphingomonas sp. Leaf357; assembly: GCF_001423845.1. Lineage (NCBI taxonomy): Bacteria > Pseudomonadati > Pseudomonadota > Alphaproteobacteria > Sphingomonadales > Sphingomonadaceae > Sphingomonas > Sphingomonas sp. Leaf357. The sequence goes on from NZ_LMPM01000002.1 coordinate 366,449, forward strand.
TGACGGTGCCGAAGGACGAGGACGAGGCGCGCGTGTTCGCGCAGGCGCAGTTGCTGACGTCCAAGCCGGTGCTGTACGTGTGCAACGTCGACGAGGGCGATGCCGCGCACGGCAACGCACTGTCGGCCAAGGTGTTCGAGAAGGCCAAGGCGGAGGGTGCTCAGGCAGTGGTCGTCTCGGCGGCGATCGAGGCGGAGATCGCGACGATGGCACCGGACGAACGCGGCGAATTCCTGAGCGAATTGGGACTGGAGGAAACCGGCCTCGCCCGCGTGATCACCGCCGGCTATTCCCTGCTGCGCCTGCTGACCTTCTTCACCGTCGGCCCCAAGGAGACGCGGGCCTGGACGACGCATGTCGGGGCGACCGCACCGATGGCGGCGGGCGAGATCCACAGCGATTTCGAAAAGGGCTTCATCCGCGCCGAAACGATCGCTTACGACGATTTCGTGACCCTGGGCGGCGAAGCCCGCGCCCGCGAAGGCGGCAAGCTGCGCGCCGAGGGCAAGACCTATGTCGTGCAGGACGGCGACGTGATGCACTTCCTGCACAGCTGAGATGATCGCCCGCCTGATCCTCGCGCTGCTGCTCGCCGCCTTCGCCCTGCCGGCGATGGCGAGCGCGCCGTGCCATGAAGGGTCGGGCAGGATGGCGGGCATGACGATGGGTCATGATGCGCCCTCGCCTGCTCCCGCGCGGGATCAAGACAAGGCGATCGCGGTGCATAGCTGCATGGGGTGCATTCCGCCGGCTTCCATGGTGCGCCCGGCGTTCGCGGTGCCGCTGCGGCCCGAGGGCGCGATGCTGGTGGCGCCGCTTGCCCGGTTCGACGCGCGGCGGCCCTCGCCGCCCGCGACGCCTCCGCCACGCATGGGCGCATGATCGACGGGGAACTGCTCCCCGATCATTCATGACGTCGATGCGAAAGATACGAAGATGAAAAGTAGTTTGCTCGCGGCGGGTGCCGCGGTGCTTCTGTTACCTGTGCCGGCGATGGCGCAGGGGATGGAGCACGATATGCACGGCATGACGATGCCGATGAAGCCGGCGGAGAAGGCGAAGGCGAAGCCTACACCCGCACTGAAGAAGAGGCGCGCCGCCCCCGCCCCCCGCCCTTCCCCGCCAAAGGCCGGGACCCGGTCGGGAGACGAGGGTAACCAAGCGCTACCCGTCATTACTCCGGACGTCGCGACTGGGCCCCGGCCCTCGCCGGGGAAGCAGGAGGGGGAAACGGCTCCAACCCCCACCCCAACCCCTGCCCCGATGCCGATGGATCATTCCCGGATGGACCACGGCACGATGAGCCACGACATGTCCACAATGCCCGGCCTGCCCATGCAGATGGGCAGGGGCGGCAGCGATTATGCCGAAGGCTCCGGCACGTCGCGCCTGCCCGCCAACGAGGGCATGATGCAGGGCGCGCACCTGATGACCGGCGACTGGATGCTGATGGCGCACGGCTATGCCTGGGGCGCCTATACCGACCAGGGCGGGCCACGCGGCGAGAACATGGCGTTCGTGCAGTCCATGGCGATGCTCACCGCGGAACGGCCCCTGGGCGACGGCGTGAACCTGCGGCTGCAGACGATGCTCAGCCTGGAGCCGCTGATGGGCGCGCGGGGCTATCCCAGCCTGCTCGCCACCGGCGAGGCGGCGAACGAGCAGCCGTTGATCGACCGGCAGCATCCGCACGATCTGTTCATGGAACTCTCCGGCAAGCTCGACGTGGATGTCGGGTGCAACAGCCGCGTGTTCCTGTACGGTGGGCCGGTGGGCGAGCCGGCGCTCGGGCCCTCGGCGTTCATGCACCGCAAGTCGGCGCAATATAATCCGATGGCGCCGATCACGCACCATTGGTTCGACAGCACGCACATCACCTACGGCGTGGTGACCATAGGCTATGCGACGCCGAAGGTGCAGATCGAGGCCTCCGCCTTTCGCGGACGCGAGCCGGACGAGCGGCGCTGGGGCATCGAGACGCCGAAGCTCGATTCGTGGAGCGTGCGCGGCACCTGGACGCCGTCGCCCGCCTGGGCGGTGCAGGTCAGCTACGGCCACCTGAAATCGCCCGAGGAGCTCGAACCGGAGGGCAACGAACGCCGCACCACCGCGAGCGTCCAATACGCTACGGGCGCGCTGACCACGACCTTCGCCTTCTCGGCCAAAGATAAGGGCCCGGATCGTACGCTGACCGCGTTCCTGGGCGAGGTGAACTGGGATCTGGATGCGCATAACAGCCTGTTCGGCCGGTTCGAGAATGTCGCGAACGACGAGCTGTTTCCCGACGAGGCCAGCCCGCTCCACCACCGCCGCTTCCGCGTCGGCAAGCTGGAGGGCGGCTATGCCCGGCGCGTGAAGCTGGTCGGGCCGGTGAACGTCGCGCTCGGCGGGACGGTGGGCACGTATTTCCTGCCCGCCGCACTGGACGGGGCATATAGCAAGATGCCGGTGAGCTTCACGCTGTTCGCCAAGGTGTCGCTGGGGAGTTGATCCCGTCCCGACGACAAACCGTCATGCCGGACTTGTTCCGGCAGCCACCGTGCCGCACATATTCCGAGGATGGAATTTGCGGCACGGCGGACCCCGTAATTCGCCGGGGTAATATGCCGATTCCAGGCCGTCGTCACAATCATGTCGCAGGAACACAGCAAGGAGCGGTGATGCACTGGACCCGACCTATCGCCGCCGCGGCCATCATGGCTTTGCTTTCCGCCTGCGCTACAACGCCAGCCCCGCCCGCGCCCGTTGCGCAGGTCGCACCGGCCGAGGTTCGCGTGCCCGTGACCATCCTCATCTCGATCGACGGATTCCGGCCCGATTACCGGCAACGCGGCGTCACGCCCAATCTCGATGCGCTGGCCGCCGGGGGCGTCAGCGCGGCGATGCGGCCCAGCTTTCCGTCCAAGACCTTTCCCAACCACTGGACGCTGGTCACCGGCCTGCGCCCGGATCGCAACGGCATCGTCGCCAATTCGATGGAAGACGCCCAACTGCCGGGGGTCAAATTCACCATGGAGGATCCGAAGGATCCGTTCTGGTGGAACGCCGCCGAACCTTTGTGGGTGGCGGCGGAGAAGGCCGGCATCCGCAGCGCGACGATGTTCTGGCCCGGATCGAACGTCGCCTGGGGCGGCACCTGGGCGAAGGATCATGGCGGCCATGCGGTGGGCGGCATGCGGCCCGAGGATTGGTGGCCGTTCGACGGCGCGGTGCCCGCCAGTCAGCGCGTGGCAGGCGCGCTCGACTGGCTGCGCCGCCCCGCCGAGACGCGGCCGCAATTCCTGACGCTCTATTTCGACACGGTCGATACCGCCGGGCATCAGTACGGCCCGGATTCGCCCGAAGTGACCGCGGCGGTCGCGGATATCGACCGGACGATCGGGGCGCTGGTCGCCGGGCTGCGCGCATTGGGCCAGCCGGCCAATCTGGTGATCGTCGCCGATCACGGCATGGCCGCGATCTCGCCGGCGCGCACGATCGCGATGGACAAGATCGCCGATCCCCGGACCTACCGCCAGTTCGATTCCGGCCCCTTCGCCAGCTTCTATCCCGTGGCCGGGCATGAGCGGGCGCTGGAACGCGCGCTGCTCGGGCATCACGAGCATTTCGACTGCTGGCGCAAGGCGGAGATTCCGGCGCGCTTCCATTACGGTGCGAACCCGCGAGTGCCGCCCTATTTCTGCCTGCCGGAGACCGGCTGGATGCTGAACAAGAGCGCGCCCAAGCCCGACGATACGATCGACCGGGGCACGCACGGCTACGACAATTTCGCGCCCGACATGGCGGCGTTGTTCATTGCCAATGGACCGGCGATCAAGGCGCAGGGCGTGCTGCCCGCGTTCGACAATGTCGATATCTATCCGTTGATGCGGCGCTTGATCGGCCTGCCCCCAGCGACCAATATCGACGGAACCGACGCGCCGTTCCGGGGCGTGCTGAAGGACTGAGACGCATGCAATATTTCGAGGATATCGAGGTCGGAAGCAAGGCCAGTTTCGGCGACTATCATGTCACCCGCGACGAGGTGATCGCCTATGCCGAGAAGTTCGACCCGCAGCCCTTCCACCTCTCGGACGAGGCGGCGGCACGAACGCATTTCGGGCGGCTGTCGGCCAGCGGCTGGCATACGTGCGGGATGGTGATGTCGATGGTCGTCGCCAATCTGAAGGCCAACAAGCAGGCGGGATTGGGATCGCCGGGCATCGACGAACTGCGCTGGCTGAAGCCGGTATTTCCGGGCGACACGTTGCGCTGCGAAACCGAGGTGGTCGAGAAGCGCGCGTCGCAGAGCCGGCCGGAAATGGGCAGCTTCCGCTCGAAGATGGTGGTGCTGAACCAGGACGACGTGCCGGTGATGACCTTCACGTCGATCGGGCTGGTGCAGACCCGGCCGAAATAGCACTCGTCTAATTCCGGTGCGTTATTCGCATCGACGGTGCACAACGGCCTATAGCCCTGAGCCGATCGAAGGGCACGGTCGACACGGGCTCTTCGACAGGCTCAGGAAGAACGGGGCGTTAAAGGATGACTTCAATCACGACCGCGCCGACCGCCGCCGCGGTTGCCCTGCTGGCGTCCCTGAAACCCGCCCTGCCCGGCTGACGGACGGTTGTCCTGCCGGATCGACTGACGATCTCCACCGCGCCCCTGAAAATCGGGCCGAGCGCCCTGACCGCGCTGAAAACCCGGACGGTTGCCGCCGCGTCCCTGGAAGTCGGGCCGGGTGCCCTGCCCCTGCTGGACGCCTGGCCGATCGCCACGCCAGCCGGGACGTCCGCCCTGCTGCCCGCGATCGCCGTTGAAGCCCTGCCAGTTGGGGCGCCCCTGGCCGTTGCCCCAATTGCCGCCATGCCCGCGCCGGCCTTCCCAATAGCGACGCTGCTGGTCGTTCCAGCGATACGGCCGACGATCGCGGCCATAGACGTAATACCCGGTGCCAGGATAATAATAGTCGCCGTACCAGCCGAAATAGCCACCGCCGTACCCGCCGTAATAATTGGCAGGATACCCATAGCCGTCGCCATAATAGCCGTCGCCATAGCCACCGTAATAGCCGCCATTGTTGTAGCCGACCGACATCCCGCCATAGCCGTAATCGTCGACACAGCCGCCAAGGCCGATTGCTGCGACGAAGCCAAGTGCGGCGAGTTTGATCTTTGTGGGAAGCATTTCGACTCTCCTGAACGCGGAGTGCGGCGTGACACGCGCCGCAGACCCGGAGAGAACGAGGGGCTGAAGGATATCGTTCCGTCGCGGCGAGGTGTGTGCTGGGTCGATTGAGGACGATTGGATCTTATCCCGCCATCCCCGCAAAGGCGGGGAGCCCGCTGCCCTGCCCGCGCTCAAATGAACAAGCGGGATCCCGCATCACGTCCGGGATGACGGGGTACGGCGATTGAGACCGGATTCGCCACGCCCACTCCGTTCGCCCCGAGACTGTCGAAGGGCAAGCGCAGCGCTTGGGCTTCGACAGGCTCAGCCCGAACGGGGTATGTAGCATGCCTTAAACTGGCTCGACGTCCGGCCCGGCGTCGCGGCAAAGCCGCGCCGTCGGTCGGGCTGCGCCCGCCGGCCGTGATCGAGGCCGAGACGCGGATTAGCTTTCGCTAATCCGCTGCCCGATCAATGCTTAACGTTGCGCCAGACGTTCTGATACGCGCCATACGCTAGGACGCAGAAGATCAACAGAAACAGCATCGCCGCGAGGCCGGCGCTGTGGCGGGTCTGCATCTTCGGCTCGGCGGTCCAGGTGAGGAACGCCGCGACGTCCTTCGCCATCTGGTCGACCGTCGATTTGGTGCCGTCGCTGTACGTCACCTGGCCATCGGCGGTCAGCGGCGGCGCCATCGCGATGTTGAGGTTCGCGAAATACGGATTGTAGTGCAGCCCCGCCGGCGTCTTCGCATCCGGGAACTTCTTCAGCAGCTCGGCCGGCTGGTTCTGGAACCCGGTGAGCAGCGAATAGATATAGGCCGGGCCGTCATGACGCGCCTTGGTCATCAGCGACAGATCTGGCGGCAGCGCGTTGTTGTTCGCGGCGCGGGCCGCGACGTCGTTCGCGAACGGCGACGGGAAACGATCCGACGGAACGCCCTTGCGCGTGGCAACCTCGCCCGTGTCCGGATTGATCGACGGGATATTGTCGTAGCTTGCGGCGAACGCCTTCACCTGGCCGTCGCTATAGCCCATGTCCTTGATGTCGCGGAACGACACCAGGCGCAACGAGTGGCAGGCCGAGCAGACTTCCTTGTACACCTGCAGGCCGCGCTGGACCTGGCGCATGTCGAATTTGCCGAGCGGGCCGTTGCTGGCCAGATCGAGGTCCTTCGGATGGCGATGGAATTCATGCTCGGCAGTCGGTGCCGGAGGATCGGTGATCACCCCGGAAACGCTGCTGAACAGAGCGATCGCGAGGACGCCGGCAAAGGCGATCCCGACGAGCATTGCGATAAAGCGAACCATGTCGATACCCCTCTTGTTCGCTTACGACGCCAGCGCGCTGTGCGCGGGGCTGGTGCCGCCATGCTTCGCCAGCACCGCCTCGGTAATCGAATTCGGTAGCGGCAGCGGCCGTTCCGAACGCGAGATCATCGGCAGGATGATCAGGAAGTGCGCGAAATAGTAGATCGCGGCGATCTGGCTGGTGATGACATAGGCCGGATCGGCCGCCGAGCCACCGCAATAGCCGAGGATCAGCACGTCGAGCACCAGCACCCAGAACGCAATCCGCGCCTTCGGGCGATAATTGTTCGACCGCACCGGCGAGCTATCCAGCCAGGGCAGGAAGAACAGCAGCAGGATCGAACCGAACATCGCCAGCACGCCCCACAGCTTCGCCGGCAAGATGAAATCCGCGGTGAAGGCGCGCAGGATCGCGTAGAACGGCCAGAAATACCATTCCGGAACGATGTGCGCGGGCGTCGAGAGCGGGTTCGCCGGAATGTAGTTGTCCGGGTGTCCGAGATAGTTCGGGTAGAAGAATAGCAGGCCTGCGAACACGAGCAGGAAGATGCCGAGGCCGAAGCCGTCCTTCGCGGTGTAGTAAGGATGGAACGGTACCGTATCCTGTTCGCCCTTCACCGCCACGCCGGTCGGGTTGTTCGACCCAGGAATGTGCAGCGCCCAGATGTGCAGGATGATGACGGCTGCGATCACGAACGGCAGCAGATAGTGCAGCGAGAAGAAGCGGTTGAGCGCCGCGTCGTCCGGCGCGAAGCCGCCGAGCAACCACACGCGGATCGTTTCGCCGACCCCCGGTATCGCCGAGAAGAAGCCGGTAATCACCTGCGCGCCCCAGAAGCTCATCTGGCCCCATGGCAGAACGTAGCCCATGAACGCGGTGGCCATCATCAGCAGGAAGATCACGACGCCGAGCAGCCACACCATCTCTCGCGGAGCCTTGTAGGATCCGTAATAGAGTCCGCGGAAGATGTGCAGATAGACGACGATGAAGAACATCGACGCGCCGTTTGCGTGGGCATAGCGCAGGAACCACCCGGCGTTGACGTCGCGCATGATGTGTTCGACCGAATCGAACGCCACGCCGCCATTGGCCGCGTAGTGCATGGCGAGCACGATACCGGTAATGATCTGGATGCCGAGCGCCGCGCCCGCGAGCACGCCGAAGTTCCAGAAGTAATTGAGGTTGCGCGGCACCGGATAGCCCGCACCGACCGCGTTGTAGACGAGACGCGGAACGGGCAGCCGTTCGTCCATCCACTTCATGAATGGATTGGTCGGTGCGTAATGCTTGGCCCAGGGAAAGCTCATATCTGGATCCTCAACCGACGGTCACGGTCGTGTCTGACGAAAACTTGTAGTCCGGCACGTGCAGGTTCAGCGGTGCCGGGCCTTTGCGGATGCGCGCAGCGGTATCGTAGGCCGAACCGTGGCACGGGCAGAAATAGCCGCCGAACGGCCCGCGATTCTCGCCCTCGCCGGCGCCCAGCGGAACGCAGCCGAGATGGGTGCAGACACCCATCGTGATCAGCCAGTTCTTCTTGCCTTCCTTCGTGCGCTGCTCGAGCGTCTGCGGATCGCGCAGTTCGCTGACCGGCACGGCATCGGCCGCGGCGATCTCGGCCGGGGTCAGGTTGCGCACGAACAGCGGCTGCTTGCGGAACGAGGTCTTGATCGCCTGGCCGGGCACGATCTTGGACAGATCAATCTCGGTCGTCGCCTGCGCCAGCACGTCCGCGCTCGGGTTCATCTGGTTGATGAGCGGCAGCAGGACGGTCGCGCCGCCGACGCCGATCCAGGCGACGGCTGCGATGTTGATGAAGTCGCGCCGACGCGGGTCGGAGACCTCCTCGTGGTAAGGAGCCGGATCTTCACCGGGGGGGACAGCGGTATCCACACTAGCCATGCACTTGCCCTTGCAACTTATCCGGCGATTCATCGGGGCCGCACACGCGACGAGATCAGATACGCGTCCCCGATCCCCCGTTCCCGCGGGGGCCGCCGTGCTGATAGACGCGGGAGATACGCTTTGCCAACAGCATTTTGGCCTGTTGTCGCGGGCACGCCCTATGTGCGAATGGTTCGCAGATGCGCATAGCCCTGTACCAGCCCGATATCGCCGGCAATGTCGGTGCCATCCTCCGCACCGCCGCCTGCCTCGGGCTCGGCGTAGATCTGATCGAACCGATGGGATTCGCGTGGAGCGACAAGGCATTGGCGCGGGCCGGCATGGATTATGTCGGCGCGGTAGATGTCGTGCGCCATGCCGATTGGGAAACCTTTGCCGCCGGCGTGCGGGGGCGGATCGTGCTGCTCACGACCAAGGGCGCGGTGCGGCTGCACGCGGCCCAGTTCCGCGCCGACGACCTGCTGCTGATGGGCAGCGAGGGCGCGGGCGTGCCGGAAGCGGTGCATGATCGCGCCGATCTGCGCGTGGTGATCCCGATGCGGCCCGGCATGCGATCGATGAACATCTCGGTATCGGCGGCGATCGTGGCGAGCGAGGCGCTGCGGCAGACCGGAGGCTGGCCGGACTAGCGTCGCTGCGCCCTCGCCTCGAGATAGGCGTGCATATCCGCGATCTCGGCATCGGACAAGGCATGAAGCCGTTTGGGTGCCTCCTCGCTCATCAGGCCGACGAGACGGTGACCCCGCGCGCGCCCGGTGCGCAGCAACGTCGTCAGTTCGGGCAGGCCATAGGCGGCGGCCACCGCGAGATCCGGCGCATCGCCGGGCCTCGGATCCTTCGGCCCATGCAGATCGGGGCCGTGACATTCCGCGCAGGCCAATCGGGTCAGGTACCGGCCCCGCTCGGTCGCCGGGCCGGTCTCGATCGGCTCGCGCCCCTTCAATCGCTCCGCTTCGCTCGCCGAATCCTGAAATCCGGCCTTGAGCGCCAGCGCGAATTGCGGCCCGCGCACGATCGCGGGATGATCCTTCCCGCTCGGCGGTACGCTGCGCAGCCACGCGAGCAGATCGCGCAGGTCGGCATCGTCGATCGCCCGATGCGCAAAGGTCGGCATGAACCACAAGGCGCTGCCGTCGGGGCGCCGGCCGGTGCGCAGCGTCGCGGCCAGTTCCGGATCGCTCCGGCGCGGGACGATCCTGGACAGGTTGGCGCTGTATGCGATCGCGAAATCGGCATTCTCTTCGAAGAGATGACCGTCGAGCCGTTCGCCGTGGCAACTGATGCAGCCCATGAAGGTCGCGATGCGCCGGCCATGCGCGACATCCGGTGCCTTGGCACACCCGGCCAGCAGGATCGCCACCCCCAATATCCAGCGCATATCCCTCTCCCCCGACAAGGCTGATGGGATCTGGATCGCACGACTTGGGGCAGGCCTCAATCCTCCCCCTCCCCGTGCCGGGGAGGATCGGTTATGGGCGACGGCATGATACTCGATTCCGAACAGACCGCCGCCCGAACCTGGTTCGAATCCCTTCGCGACCGGATCTGCGCCGAGTTCGTGGCGATCGAACGCGAGGCGGGCTCCGACGCGGATTTCGACTATATCGCGTGGGACCGCACCGACCCTAGTGGCGAGCCGGGCGGTGGCGGCGTGCGCGGGGTGATGAAGGGGCGGGTGTTCGAGAAGGTCGGGGTCAACGTCTCGACCGTCGGCGGAACGCTGGAGGGCGATTTTGCCAAGTCGATCAACGGCGCGGCCGATGATCCGGCCTTCTTCGCTACCGGCATCAGCCTGGTCGCGCACATGGCCAATCCGCACGTGCCGGCGGTGCACATGAACTGCCGCTTCCTCGTCACCACCAAGCGCTGGTTCGGCGGCGGCGCGGATCTCAACCCGCCTCTCCCGGTGGCGGCGGACACCGAGGATTTCCACGCCACGCTGAAGGCCGCGTGCGATGCGCATGCGCCGGGGGATTATCCCCGGTTCAGCAAATGGGCGGAGGACTATTTCTACATTCCGCACCGCCAGGTCCATCGCGGCGTCGGGGGGATTTTCTTCGATCATTTGGAGGGCGATTTCGCGGCGAACTTCGCCTTCACGCAGGATGTCGGGCGCGCGTTTCTCGACACTTACCCGCGAATCGTGCGGCGGCGGATGAACGATGCGTTCGACGATGCCGACATTGCCGCGATGCACGCGTGGCGCGGGCGCTATGCCGAATTCAACCTCGTTTACGATCGCGGCACGTTGTTCGGGCTGAAGACCGGGGGCAATATCGACGCGATCCTAATGAGCCTGCCGCCCGTCGCGACGTGGGAGTGATCGAGTGGGACTGATCCCGGTCGCTCCCGACGAGGTGGCGACGATCGTCACCACGCTGGAGATGTCGAAGCGGCCCCCGGCCCGGCCGCTACCCGAATCGCGGCTGCGGCTGGTGCGCTGGGACTTGCCGTCGCCGGACGCGTATCGCGCCCTGTTTCGGCGCGTCGGTGCGCCGTGGCTGTGGTTTTCGCGCCTGATGATGGACGATGCGACGCTCGCCGCGATCATCCACCACCCGGACGTACGCATATTCGCGGCGACCGATCCGGCGGGGATCGAAATCGGCATGCTCGAACTCGATTTCCGCAACCCCGCCACCTGCGAGCTGTCCTATGTCGGGCTGATCCCGGAACTGACCGGGCAGGGCCATGGCCGCTGGCTAATGACGCACGCGCTGATGCTCGCCTGGGCCAAGGGGGTCGAGCGCGTGTGGGTGCACACCTGCACGCTCGATCACCCGAGTGCGCTCGGTTTCTACCGCGCGTCCGGCTTCACCGCCGTGTCACGCACGATCGAGACGTTCCCCGATCCGCGGATCAGCGGTGCCTTGCCCGCCGATGCCGCGCCTCAGATCCCGTCGTTCGCCAGCCGGCGATAGACCGTGACCTGAAGCAGGATCGCGGCGAGCAACATCACCGCCACCGCCGCGGCGCCGCCGATATCGGCGAGCGCGATGACGATCGGGTTCGGCGCATCCGCCCGGAGCGCTTTGTCGATCAGTACGAACGGCGCGCCGAGCAGCACGCCACCAATGACGGTGAGGGAGACCAGCCCGGACAGGACCAGGCCATTGCCCTTCGTCAGCCGCCAGCTGCGCCCGATCGCCGCACGCACGCCAAGCGGTCTTTCCGTGCGCCGATCGGCCAGCACCGGCCCGGTCAGCATCAGCCGGCCGAGCAGATACAGCGCCGGGATCAGCAGCACCGCCCAGTACAATCCGATCCCCAGCGGCAACCCGGTGATGATCATCGCCAGCAGAAAGCGCGGGAATTGCCGCACCGCGCCGGTCATCGCCAGCTTCACGTCGGGCCGGTCGCGGCGCAGATATAGCGACAGCACGACCAAAGTACCGAAATGCACGAGCACCGTCGCGCCGAGATACCAGCCGCCATTGGCCGCGATCCAGTTGGCCAGCACCTGCGCCAGCGCGCGTTGCTCCGCCTCGCCCATGTCCGGGGTCAGCGCGATCGTCGGCATGGCCGGCACGATCATCAGCATCGCGAGTTGCGGCACGAACAGGAAAGCGGAGGCGATGCGCACCAACAGGTCGGCATCGCGCCGGAACAGCGCCCAGGCGTCGCGCAGGACGCCCATCATATCCAGCCTCATACCGGCTCGACGATCGTCCCGCGCGCATCGGCGACGGCGAGGTACAGCTTGGCGGTGAAGGCGCAGGCGAGCAGCACGAACACGGTCTGCACGATCGCGACGATCAACGCCGTCAGCACGCCGGCCGGCGTGATCAGCCCCTCCCCGCCCAGCGCCAGCCGCAGCACCGAGCCGAACACCGTGCGCGTCGCCAAAATCGCGACCCCGGCGACGATGCCGTAGAGGATCAGCATGCCGATGATCTTCCACACCAGCCCGCGCGACAGGGCGAAGGACCGGCCGATCGATCCCAACCCACGCCGTTCGCACACCACCACCGGCGTCAGCAGCGCCAGCCGCGCGCCGACGAAGATCAGCACCGGCACGAGAACGATTGTGTAGATCGAGATGATCCCCGCGGCCGCCGGCGGAATGTTGACCTGCGCGCCATTGGCCATGGCCGCCTGCATATCCATGCCGTATCCCGCTAGCACGAACGGGATCGGCAGCATCACGATCACGAACGCCACCAGCAGCACCAGCAGGACACCGAGGAACGGCAGCAGCCGCCGGAGCGCCACCTGCATCGCCGCCCCACGCCCCACGATCCGGTCGAGCGCCAGCGCGACGATCGCCAGTTGCGCCCAGACGGTCACCAAAGTCAGCGCCAGCGAGATCAGATTGACCGGCAGCGCCGCCAGCCCGCCAGCCGCACCAAGCGGCGCGATGATCGCCGACACGGTCGACGGCACTACGATCGCCAGCACGGCGATCGGCAGGATCGCGGCGAGATGGTCGCCGAGGAATTCGGTCGCGCGGTCCCACACATTGCCCATGTTGACGCTGATCTTCACGCAATTCCCCATCGCAACACGCTCGAACCCACGCGTTAGCGCATGGCGGCGGCGCTTGCCAATGCTTGCATGCGCCCCCCGAGCTTGCACGCGACCCTTTGCGTGCGCACATGCGGTGGCGTGATACCCGATCCTTCCCCCGAATGGCGCGTGTCGCCCGGCCTCGTCGATTACGCGACCGCGCTCGCCGAAATGGAGGCGCGCGCCGCCGCCGTGGCGGCGGGCGATGCGCGCGAACTGCTGTGGCTGCTCGAACACCCTCCGGTTTACACCGCCGGCACCAGCGCGGCGGCGGACGAGTTGATCGATCCGCGCTTCCCGGTCGTATCCGCCGGACGCGGCGGGCGCTATACCTATCACGGGCCGGGGCAGCGGATCGGCTATCTCGTGCTGGATCTCAACCAGCGCGGGCGTGACGTGCGATGCTTCGTCCACAGTGTCGAAGGATGGGTGATCGCAGCGCTCGGCGAGATCGGTATCGAGGCGTTCCGCGCGCCGGGGCGGATCGGCATCTGGACGCTGGACGACGGCCGGGAGGCGAAGATCGGCGCGATCGGGGTGCGGGTGAAGCGCTGGATCACAATGCACGGCTTTTCGGTCAACCTGTCGCCCGACCTCGCGCATTTCGGTGGCATTGTGCCGTGCGGCATCGCCGATTACGGCGTGACGAGTGCGGCAACCCTCGGTAAAAGCGCGGATCTTGCAACTTTTGATGCCGCGCTTGCGTTGCATCGCGATGCGTTTCTCGAAACACTTTCTTGTGGCGCACAAAACTCCGCTTGAGGCGGATTCGTAATCGCGTTAACGTCAACATCGGTTTGGGTATCAAAAAGCCAGCAGGCGTCGCCAAATCCGTTATCTAGGGAGCTTTCCAAATGCGTGCACTCATCTCCAAGGTTCTGACCGGTTCCATGATCGCCGGCGCGGCGCTGATGGTATCGGCTTGCGGCCCGAAGACCGAAACGACCACCGAGAACACGATGGTCACCGATCTGAACGCCACCGAAGGCATGGACACGATGTCCGACAACATGACCGCCGTCGACGGTGCGATGGACAATGGCGCAATGGCCAACGACACCATGATGTCGAACGACACCATGATGACGACCAACACCACGACGACCAACACCTCGATGTAATCAGCCTTTCGGGACTGATCCGTGAAGGGGCCGTCCGGGCGACCGGGCGGCCCCTTTCGATTCTGCCGTCGGAAATCCCGCCGATCCCGCGTCGGACGGCGCGGCGGCGAAGATGCGCCGGACCGCTGTAATGGCGGCATAAAAATGGTTGGGAACCTGCGCGAAAAGCCTTAATCGGGCAGTGCCGTGCGATTTGGTTAAGGGTGTTGCAGATGACAGTGTTGCGTTCCGTTCTGGCGACCGTAATGGCCGCCGGCGTGCTTGCCGCCAGCCCGGCATCGGCACAGTTTTTCATGAAATCGCACGATTTCAGCGGCGAACCGGTGCGGGGCGACGAACCTGGCATCGGACTGGATTTGCCCGATGCGACCGAGGCGGAACTGACCGCCGGTCTGGTCTGGAACCTTCGTGCCGCACTCAACATCGCCGCGCTGCAATGCCAGTTCGCCCCGACATTGCTCACCGTGCCGCAATATAACGGCATGATGATCGACCACGCCGCCGAGCTGAAATCGACCTATGCCACACTCGCCAAATATTTCGCGCGCAAGAACAAGGCACCGAAGGCGGCGCAGAACGCGCTCGATCAGTTCGGCACGCGCATCTACGGCAGCTTTTCGACCACCGCCGCGCAATACGGCTTCTGCCAGGTCGCCTCGAACATCGGTCGGGACGCGATCTTCCTGCCGCGTGGTTCGTTGCACACGCTCGCCAAGCAGCGCATGCGCGAATTCCGCAACGCGCTCGTTCCGTGGGGCGAACAGCGTTTTCCGCGCGGCATCGGCTTCGACCGTACCATCCTCGTCCCGCGCATGGACCCGATCTGCTGGAAGAAGGACGAGTGGAACACCAAAACCTGCGGCCCAACGGTCCAATGGGTGGTGCGCTAGGGGGCAGCGCGATGCCGCCGATCCCCGACCGTTCGCATCGGGCAGAACCTGAAAGCGGGACCGCCGCAGCACGACCGGACGGACTGTCGGACAGATGATCGATTCCTGGAAGCTCACTCTGCCGTGCACGCGCGCGGAGGCCGAGGCGATCGACGCCGCCGACGATCTTGCAATCGACGCGGTGATCATGACGACCGAAACGGTCGAGGACGATGTCGAGACGTGGCGGCTGGACGCCTATAGCGAGCATGAACCGGGCCCGGCGATGATCGCCGCGCTCAAGGCCTTGGTACCGAGCGCCGCCGATATCGACCCCGTGATCGAAGCGCTCAGCCCCAAAGACTGGGTGACGATGAGCCAGGCGGGGCTCGAGCCGATCCGCGAGGGGCGCTTCGTCGTGCACACCAGCGCGCATCCGATCGACCCTCCGGAGGGCGGCCGGGCGTTCCTGATCGATGCCGGGAATGCCTTCGGCACCGGGCATCATGCCACGACCAGCGGGTGCCTGAACATGCTCGACGGGCTGGCCGATCGCGATTTCGCCAATGTGATCGATATCGGCACCGGCACCGGCCTGCTCGCCTTCGCGGCGGCACACCTGTGGCCGGGCGCCGCGATCATGGCAACCGACATCGACCCCGCCGCCGTGGAGGTGACGCGCGACAACGCCGCGCGCAACGGCGTGGAGGGCATCGCGCTCGTCACCGCGGACGGCGCGCTGGACGACACGATCACGTCGCGCGCGCCCTACGACCTCGTCATCGCCAACATCCTTGCCGGCCCGCTCGTCTCGATGGCACCGGAACTGGCCGCGATCTCGGACGAGGGCGCGACGATCGTGCTGGCGGGACTGTTGGACACGCAGCGTCAGGCGGTGGTCGATGCGTTTACGGCCTGCGGCGCGACGCTGGACGCGGTGGACAGGCGCGGCGACTGGACGATCCTGCGGCTCACGGCCAGTGCGGAACGCTATGAGCCGACCAAGCCGTTCGATCCCAAGGGTCGCGATGGCTGGGCGCTGGATATCTAATCCATCAGAGAATGCAGCGGCCGGCTAAGCCGCAAAAACCCGTACCGCAAGCGCTCGCGATAAACGCGCTCGATATGGTTAGGGCTTTAACTCTAACTATTACCCGAAGCATAGGCTTGCGTGCCCCGCGTGATCACCTCGTCGCCGGGCTCGATCTGCGCCACCGGGATGTCGGGCAGCGCCTTCAGTTCCTCGTAGAGCGGCGCGAAATCCGTCTCCACGGTCAGGCGCAGCAGTTCGTCGAAGCTGGGAATCACGAAATAGTTCTGCTGGAAATCATCGATCCGGTATTCGGTGCGCATCACCCGCGCCAGATCGAGGACTATCCGATTGGGCGACGGATCGTCCAGCGCGAAGCGGCTTTCCGCGAAGCTTGAGACGATGCCCGAGCCATAGATGCGCAGGCCCTCCGGCTCCGCGATCAGGCCGAATTCCACCGTGTACCAGTACAGGCGCCCGAGATATTTCAGCGCGTCCAGCCCCAGCGCGCGCTGCCCGCCGCGCCCATAGGCCGCGAGGTAATCGGCGAACACCGGATCCGCGAGCATCGGCACATGGCCGAACACGTCGTGGAAGACGTCGGGCTCCTGTAGATAGTCGAGCTGATCGGGGCGGCGGATGAAATTTCCGGCGACGAAGCGGCGATTGGCCATGTGATCGAAGAACACGTCGTCCGGCACCAGCCCCGGCACCGCGACGACCTGCCAGCCGGTCAATCGCATCAGCCGTTCGCTCAATTCCTCGAAATCCGGAATGCCGGGCTTGCTGAGCTTGAGCACGTCGAGCCCGCGCAGCCACGCATTGGAAGCGCGACCGGGCAGCAATTTGGCCTGCCGTTCGAACAACGTGTCCCAGGTCGCATGATCCTCGGCGGTATAATGCGACCAATCCTGCGGGATCGTCCAATCGGCGGAAGCATTCGGCGGGCTGTTCAGAACATGCGTATCGTCGGTCATGCGAATGCCATATCACAGGCTGCATGCCGCAGGAAACGGATGCACGCCCACCTTCCAAATTGCTCTGGGCGCTGGAAGTGCCGCGGGCCTTCGCCAGCCTGCCGCCACTGATCGCGGCGCGGCGCCGGCTGATGGCGATGCCACGCGGCGACGGGCGGCCGGTGCTGATCCTGCCCGGTCTGGTCAATTCGGACCGTTCGACCTTCGTACTCAGGCGCTATCTGAACGCGCTCGGCTATCGCGCGGAAGGCTGGGGGCTGGGACGCAATCTCGGCAGCCGGGCGATCGGTGCCGAGGGCGAATTGCTGTTCGACCGCATCCGCCGGTTGCACGCCGAAACCGGAGAGCCGGTGACGCTGATCGGCATCAGCCTGGGCGGGATCATGGCGCGGCTCGCGGCGCACCGCCTGAGCGACGCGGTGCGCGAGGTGATCACGATCAGCTCGCCTTATGCCGGGCACCCGCGCGCGACCAACGTGTGGCGCGTGTTCGAACTGGTCAGCGGCGAGAAGGTCGATGCCGATCGCGTCACCCTGCAGCGCGCGGAGATCCTGGCACCGCTCCCCGTCCCCGCCACCGCGATCTGGAGCCGCAGCGACGGACTGGTCAACGGCACGATCTGCCGGGTGGAGGACGAACCCGGCTGCCGGGCGGTCGAGGTGCGGAGCAGCCACTTGTGGGTGCAGATGCGCGCCGAGGTGCTGGCGGCGGTGGCGGGGGTGTTGGGTGGGGTGGATCCTCAAAACTGAAACGTCGTCCTGACCTTGATTCAGGATCCAGGCGCGGTCATCCGCCGGCTCACGGACACCGTCTTTTTTGGCAAATGATCGCGCATGGATCCTGAAACGAGTTCAGGATGACGGGTGTTCGTTGAGGCTCAGTCCCGCCCCGCACGGAATCCGTCATAGGGCGGACATTCCGGATTCTTCCGGCATTGCTCCTGCCATTTGCGCCGTTCCTTGCCCTCGCGGGCTTCGTCCTTGCGCATCTTCTTGCCGTAATTGCGATCCGCCTCGCTCTGGCTGGTCGTCGTCCAGTCGACGCCCTTGCTGACCACCTTGACCGGCGCGGTGACGATGCTCGCGACGGTGCGGACGCAGCCGCCCGATACGATCGGCAGCAGGGCGAGGAGAAGGACGGCCTTACGCATTCATCATTTCCCCGATCGCGACGCAGCGCGCGCCTCGACCCCGATCGCGGTGAAATCGGTGAAGAAGCCATCGATGCCGAGATCGAGATAGCGCCGAATTTCGTCCGAAAGACGGCCATGCGCGCGCGGATTGACGCCGGACCACAGGGCCGGCGGCAGGAAGAAATTCTCCGCGCGGAACGTCCAGGGATGGACGCGCAGGCCCGCTGCATGCGCATTGGCGACCAATGTCGCGTCGACCATGTCCTTGTTCGGGCCGATCCCGTATGCATAGGCGGCCACCGCCTTGAACCCCTCGGGCGTGGTCATCGCGGCATAACTCGGCGTAGCATTGTCGGCCGGCGCGCCCTTCTTGTCCATCAGCTGGATCAGGCGAATCCTGGTCAGCTTGTGCAGCGCCTTGAGATTGTCGACCTCGAACGACTGGATGAATACCGGCGCACTCGCGCTGTCCCAGCCGGCCGCCTTCAGTTCGCGCACCAGATGCGCCTCCATCGGGTGGCCGATGCCGGCGAAGTAGCTCGGATGCTTGGTCTCGGGATAGATGCCGACCACGCGACCGCCGACGGAATGCTTCTTCGCCAGCGCGATGATCTCGGCCAAAGTCGGGATCTCGAACTGGCCGTCATATCTGGCGTTGTCGGGGCGCAGCAGCGGCAGGCGTTCCTTCGCGCGCAGCGTCTTCAGCTCGGCGAGCGTGAAATCCTCGGTGAACCAGCCGACATGCTTTTCGCCGTCGATCACCTTGGTTGTCTTGCGATCGGCGAATTCGGGGTGTTTGGCGACGTCGCTCGTCTCGGTGATGTCGTTTTCGTGACGGGCGACGAACACGTCGTCCTTGGTCAGCACCAGATCGGGCTCGATGAAGTCCGCGCCCTGCTCGATCGCCAGCGTGTAGGACGCGATCGTATGTTCCGGCCGCAGACCGCTGACGCCGCGATGCGCGATGATGATGACGGGCGAGAGCAGCTTCTGCTTGGTCATTACGGCGTCCTGCCCAGTGGCGCTTGCGGCGGTCAGCAGCGCCGCGATGGCCGTGATATACCGTCTGGCCTTAAAATGCGTCATACGGAAACGATCCCAATCCAGCGCGTTACTGCGCCATAGCGCAACGGGGGCGAGCCCGCACCGTGCCGTCCATGGCGCGGTGCTCGACTCACGGCCAGGCGATGCACGGGAATGATGACAGAATGACGATGCGCCATGGCCGATAACGATTCCGTACTGTCCGCAGCCGCCGCCTGGAAGGGCGCGCCGATGGCGATCGCCACCGTGGTGAGCACCTGGGGTTCGGCGCCGCGCCCGCGGGGCAGCCATATGATCGTGCACCGCGACGGCCGATTCGAAGGCTCCGTCTCGGGCGGCTGCGTGGAAAGCGACATTCTCGCCACCGCGGCGGAAGTGATCGCCGGCGCGCCGTTCGTCGTGAAGAGCTACGGCGTCGAGGATGCCGCCGCCTGGGAAGTCGGCCTGCCCTGCGGCGGCGAGATCGCGGTGATGGTGCAGCCGGTGTCGGCCGAGGGGTTCGATCCCGAACTGTTCGACCGCATTTCCGAAGCGCGTGATAGCGGCAAGGGGCTGTCGGTGACGACCGATCTCGACAGCGGTGCCAGTTCGCTGCGCCCGGCGCAGGGAGCGACGTTCGTCAACCGCTACGATCCGCCGCGCCGCCTGCTGATCGTCGGCGCGGTGCAGATCGCTCAGGCGCTGGCGGGCCTCGCGCGCGAACTGGGCGTCGCGACGGTCGTGATCGATCCGCGCGCGCGCTTCCTGACCGAGGAGCGCTTCCCTGGCGTAGCGCTCGACGATGGCTGGCCGGACGAGGCGGTCGCCGCCTATGCGCCCGGCCCGTCGACGGCCGTGGTGACGCTCAGCCACGACACCAAGATCGACGATCCGGCACTGATCGCCGCGCTCGCCAGCGACGCCGCTTATATCGGCGCGCTGGGATCGCGCCGCAGCCATGCCGCGCGGCGCGAGCGGCTCGCGGCGGCCGGCGTGAGCGAGGATCGGATCGACCGGATCGACGCGCCGGTCGGCCTGGATATCGGCGCGATCGGCCCGGCGGAGATCGCCCTTTCGATCGCCGCCGCGATGATCGCCGCGTTCAATGCCCGCGACGGCCTCAAGAAGCCGGCCGCCTCGCTGCTTGCGGCCGGGGCATGATCGTAGCCGACCGGACCGTGTTGATCCTGCTCGCCGCCGGTCGGTCCGAGCGGTTCGGCGCACTCGACAAACTGGAGCAGGATTTTCTTGGCCAGCCGCTCGCCTTCCACGTCGTCACCGCACTGGAGGCGGTGCCGTTCCGCGACCGGATCGTGGTGCAGAACGGGACCAATCTGGATTTCGCGGCGCGCGGTTATCGCGTGATCCACAACGAACAGCCCGAGATCGGCATGTCCAATTCGGTGAAGCTCGGCGTCGCCGCGGCACAGGCGGACGGCGCGGACGCGGTGCTGATCGCGCTGGCCGACATGCCGCGCGTCACCGCGACCCATGTCTATCGCCTGCTGGATGCGGCGTCGGGGCCGGATGCGGTGGTCGCGTCGAGCGACGGGGTGAAGCCGTGCCCGCCCGCCATATTCGGGGCGAACCGCTTCGAGACATTGCTCGCGCTGGAGGGCGACGAGGGTGCCAGGGCGATGGTCGCGGGCGGCAAGCACGTCATCGCGCCGGAGCATGAGCTGCTGGATATCGACCGGCCCGAGGATCTGGAGCGGTTGCGGGCGTTGCGGTGATGCGGCGGTCCCCTCACCTGTCAAGCTCTCCCCCCATGATCGTCACCCCAGCGCAGGCTGGGGTCTCAGGCTTGGGGCAGCCGGCCTGCACAGCCGCATGAGACCCCAGCCTGCGCTGGGTGACGATAATGGTTGTGTTGGTCGTGGTAGCGTCGATGGTGACGAGGGTGCGAGGGGCGAGCCCCTACTCGTGCCGCAACGCGTCGATCGGGTTCAGCGCCGCCGCACGCCTTGCCGGGAAGTATCCGAACACCACCCCGATCACCGCCGAAATCCCGAACGCGATCAGATTGATCTCCGGCACGAACAGGTAATCCACCTTCATCACCGGGGCCAGGCTGATGATCGCGATCTGCGCGATGACCAGGCCGATCACGCCGCCGAGGCACGACAGCGCCACCGCCTCGACCAGAAATTGCAGCAACACCTCGCGCGCGACCGCGCCGATCGCGAGGCGGATGCCGATCTCGCGCGTGCGCTCGGTGACCGAGACGAGCATGATGTTCATGATGCCGATGCCACCGACGATCAGGCTGATCGCCGCCACCGCCGTTACGATACCGGTCAGCAGGGTGGTGGTCGCGGTCAGCGTGTCGGAGATCTGCTTGGTGTCGAAGATGTTGAAATCATCGTCCTTCGACCCGGTGATGTTGCGCCGTTCGCGCAGCAGATCGGTGATCGCGGCCTGCACCGTCGCGGTGGCATAGGCCGGATCGACGCCGACCAGCATCAGGCGGATGTCGCGATTGCCGGTGAAGCGGCGCTGCACGGTCTTGATCGGCATGATCACGACATCGTCCTGATCGCCGCCGAACCCGGCCTGCCCGCGCGTCGACAATGTGCCGATCACGTCGCACGAGACCGACCCGAGGCGGATGCGCCGCCCGACCGCCTGCCCGCCCCGGAACAGGTTCTGGCTGACCGTGCTGCCGATGATGCACACCGATTTGCCCGCCTGCTCCTCGGCCGGCATGAAACCACGTCCGGCGGTCAGCGGCCAGGGCTGGACCTGGAAATAGGCGCTGGTGGTGCCGTTGATCGTGGTCGACCAGTTCGCGCCGTCATAGATCGCGGTGGTGGTCGATTGCGCCTGCGGGGCGACGGCGGAAACTCCGGCGATCTGTTCGCGGATCGCGTCGGCATCCTCGGGCTTGAAATCGGGCGGACGCGGGCCGCCGCCGCCGCGGCCGAAGCCCTGCCCCGGGCGCACCTGCAGGATGTTGCTGCCGAGCGACGAGATCGACGATTGCACCGCCTTGGTCGTCGCGCGGCCGAGCGTGACCATCGTCACCACCGCCGCCACGCCGATGATGATGCCGAGCGCGGTGAGGATCGAGCGCAATTTGTGCCGCATGATCGAACGTAGCGCGAGGGTGACGGTGGTGCCGAACATTACTTGTCGCCCGCCCAAAATACCCCGTCATGCTGAACTTGTTTCAGCATCCAGGCGCGGTCAGCCGATCCACGCGCGCATCCAGTTTGGCGGGTGACCGCGCCTGGATCCTGAAACGAGTTCAGGATGACGGAACGTTTGAGGCACGCAAATCTCACAACGCCACCTCTTCGCCCTGGCGGTGCTGCGCCTCGATCCGTTCGACCAGCCCGTCCTTGAAATGCACCACGGTGCGCGCGAAGGCGGCCATGTCGGGTTCGTGCGTGACCATCAGCACGGTGATGCCGTTCTCGCGGTTGAGGTCGGTGAGCAATTGCATGATCTCGACCGAGCGTTCGGAATCGAGGTTGCCGGTGGGCTCGTCCGCCAGCAGCACCTGCGGCGACGTCACGATCGCGCGGGCGATCGCCACGCGCTGCTGCTGTCCGCCGGAGAGTTCCGCCGGGGTATGATCCCACCATTCCTTCAGCCCGACCTTGTCGAGCGCGGCCATCGCCGCGTCGCGCCGCGCCTGCTTGGCATCGCCGCGATAGAGCAGGGGCAGTTCGACATTTTCCAGCGCGGAGGTGCGGGCGAGCAGGTTGAATCCCTGGAACACGAAACCGAGATATCTGCGGCGCAGCAGCGCGCGCTGGTCGCGATCGAGGTTCTCGACATGATGGCCGCGGAATTCGAACGTGCCCGCGCTCGGCACGTCGAGACAGCCGAGGATGTTCATCGTCGTCGACTTGCCCGATCCCGACGCGCCCATCACCGCGACGAAATCGCCCGCCGCGATATCGAGGTCCACGCCCTTCAGCGCCTGGAACGCGGTGGCGCCCTGCCCATAGGTCTTGGTCACCCCGCGCAGGCGGATGATCGGCCCGGTCCCGGAAAAGGCGCCGGCGTCAGTTGCCACTGCGCTGTCCGCCGCCCGATCCGCCGCCACCGGCACCGGCACCGCCGCCGCCCGAGCGCCGGCCGCCGCCGCGCTTCGCCTCGACGCCGTTGGCCAGTTGCCCGGTGATCACCTCCATGCCGGGCTTCAGATCGCCGCCGGTCACTTCGGTGACCGAGCCGTTGGTCTCGCCGGTGACGACGCTGATCGCCTTGGGCTTGCCGGTCTCGTCCTTGACGTAGACCGTCTGGGTCGCGCCGCGCCCGACCGTCGCGGTGCGCTCCTGCCCACCGCGGCGCGGGCGGAAGGTGAGCGATCCGGCGATCCCGCCACCGCCGCTGCCCGATGCGCCGGCGTTCGGATCGACCGGCTTGAAGCGCAAGGCGGCGTTGGGCACGAGCAGCACGTTGGTCTTGGCGGTCGTCACGATATCCGCCGTCGCGGTCATGCCGGGGCGCAATTGCTGGTTCGCGTTCGCGACGCTCAACGTCGCGGCATAGGAGACGACGGTGTTGGTCGTCGTGCTGCTGGTGGTCGTGCTGGTCGAGCTTTGCGCGCTCAGATTGGAGCCGAGATCGACCCGGGTGATCGTCGCCGGAAAGGTCTTGCCGGGGAACGCATCGACGGTGAAGGTCGCCGCCTGGCCCTGCTTGACCGCGCCGACATCGGCCTCGTCGATCGCCACTTCCAGCTTCATTGCCGACAGATCCTGCGCGATGACGAACAAGGTCGGCGTGCTGAACGACGCGGCGACGGTCTGGCCCGGCTCGATCTGGCGCGCCAGCACCACGCCGTTGACCGGCGAGCGGATCACCGTCTTCACCAGCTGGGTCGCGTTGGACGAGAGCGTCGCCTGGGCCGACTGGACGTTGGCCTGCGCGGCGCGCAGGTTTGCGACGCCGCGCGCCTGTTCGGCGACGGCGGTGTCCAGCTCGGTCTTGGCCGGTACGCGGCCGTTCGACAGGCGGCTGACCTCGCGGTAGCGCGCCAGCGTCGCATTGGCCTGCGCCAGCGTCGCGCGTGCTTGCTCGACGGCGGCGACGTTCGCGGCCAACGCGGCCTTGCTCTGGTTCACCGTATCCTGAAAGCGCGAGGGATCGACCAACGCGAGCGGCTGGCCCGCCGTGACGCGATCGTTCACGTCCACCACCACCTTGGTGACGAGGCCCGACAGCTCCGACCCGACATCGACCTGATTGGTCGGGGCGAGCTTGCCGGTCGCCGACACGGTCACCTGGAACGAGCCCTGCGACACCTTCTCGGTCGAATATTCCACCGCGTTGCCGCCGCCGAAGCAGCTTTTCAGCAGCAACAGCAGCAGGACCACGCCGATCGCGACCACGACCCATTTCACGTAGCGCCGCCACGCCGGCACCGGCTTCGTGCCGAGAAATTCGTCGAGGTTGGAATCGGCCATCGTGTTACCCTTGCGGCGCTTGCGGTGCACCGGCCGCGGCATTCCAGCCACCGCCGAGCGCGAGATAGAGCTGAATCACCGCCGTCGCCTGATCAGACTGGGCCTGGGACAGGCCGTTGCGCGCGCTGAGCAGGCTGCTTTCGGTGGTGTTGAGCGTGGTGAAATCGGTCAGGCCGGCGCGATACTGGCTGCGCGACAGGATCGCGGAATTGTTCGCCGCGTCCAGTGCGATGGTGAATTGCGCGGCGCGGCGCTGCGCGGCGTCCAGCGCGACCACGGCATTCTCGACATCCTCCAGGCCGGTCAGCACGGTCGACTTGTACAAGGCGAACGAGCCCTCGGCCGCCGCTTCGTTGGCGCGGACCTGCGCGCGCAACCGCCCGCCATTGAAGATCGCCTGGGTCAGACCGGCGAACAATTGCCCGGCGATCTGATCGAACAGCCCGCCGATCACCGTCGCGTTGGTGCTGACCGATCCGCTGATCGCCAGCGCCGGATAGAGCGCCGCCTTGGCGACGCCGATCTGCGCGGTCGCGGCGGCGAGGTTGCGTTCGGCCGCGCGCACGTCGGGCCGGTTGCGCAAGGTGTCGACGGGGATGCCGACCGCGATGTTCGCCGGGCCCTTGGGAATCGGCCTCACCGCTTCCAGATCGGCCTTCAGCGCCCCCGGAGCCTGGCCGGTCAGCACGCCGAGGCGCGAGACCGCGGCGTTGTAATTCTGTTCGATCGTCGGGATCGTCGCGGCGGTCTGCGCCCGCTGCGTCCGCGCCTGTTCGCTGTCGAGCGAGGAGACGAGGCCGGCCTGCACGCGGAAACCGGCGATCTCGAGATTGTCGTCCTGAATGCCAAGCGAGTTTTTGGCGTTGGCCAGCTGCGCCTGATACAATCGCGCCAGCACGTAATTCCGCGCCGCCTCCGCCGCGGTCGAAATCTGCACCGTGGCGAGATCGTAGCCGCTGGCGGCATATTGCGCGGAGGTCGCCTCGACCGTGCGGCGCACCTCGCCGAACAGGCCGACCTGATACGATACGTCGCCACCGACCGAGAAGCTGTCGCCCGTTCCGCGCGAGATGTTCGTCACCGTGCCGTCCGGCAGCGTCACCGAACTCGCGCCCGCCAAATCGAACGAGCGCGAATAGCCCGCCGACGCGCCGACCGTCGGCAGCAATTGCGCGCGCGATTGCTTCAGGCTCTCGCGCGCCTGCCGCAGTCGCGCGACCGCCTGGGCAATATCGAGATTGTTGGTCCGCGCCTGCTCCACGATGCGCGCGAGCAGCGGATCGTCGAAGCGGTTCCACCACGCCGAGATATCCTCGGGCGCCTGCGCCGGCACGTTGACCGAATAGCCCTCCGGCACGCCCAGAGCGGAGGGGGCGGCCGGGCGATAGTCCGGCCCGACCGTGCACGCCGCCAAAGCCGTGGATGCGCCGAGCGCCAGCAACAGTCTGTTACGAACCATGCAGGTGAGATGGCAAGCGCGCGCGCCAGCGTCCACCGATTTATTGTCGCAATTTGTACGTCGTCCGAGACGTCTTCAGCGAACGCTCACCCCCAATACCGTCTGTCCTGAGCCTGTCGAAGGACTGTCTTTCCTTTCGACTGCCGACCAGAAGGACAGTACTTCGACAAGCTCAGCACGGACGGGTTTTTTGGGTCGCTAAACTATTCCATCTCCAAAATCACCGCGTCCACCGCCAGACTATCGCCCGGCTGGGCGTTCACCGATTTGACCACGCCCGCTTTCTCCGCGCGCAGGATGTTCTCCATCTTCATCGCCTCGACCACGGCGAGCGGTTGCCCGGCCTCCACCTTGTCGCCCGCGCCGACATCAAGCCGCATCAGCAACCCCGGCATCGGGCAAAGCAGGAATTTCGACAGATCGGGCGGAATCTTCTCGATCAGGTGTCGCGCATAGGGCGCGATATGCGCCGGCAGCACGCGCGCCTGATGCGATGCGCCGCGCGTCGTCAGCCTGAAGCCGCCGCGCGTCCTGGCGATGCGCACGATCAGTTCCTCTTCGCCCACCTCCGCCACGACGACACGGTCGCCCGGCGTGTATTCCAGCGCGATGTCGAGATCCTCGCCATCCACCGTCACCCCGTCGGTCGAGATCGAAACGGCGTGTTCGGCATCGCCGATCTTCACCGCCCAATCGGCCGGCGGGCGCAGCCGCTTGCCGAGTTGCCCGTCGATCCGGCGCGCGCGATCCGCCTCGGCGGTGGCGGCGAAGGCGGCGATCGCGGAAAGGCTGCGGATCAGATCGACATCGGCCGGTGCGCCATGGAAGCCCTCCGGATATTCCTCAGCGATGAACCCGGTCGTGATTTTGCCCGAGCGGAAGCGCGGATGCTGCATCAGCGCGGAGACGAAATCGATATTGTTGCCCGGCCCGTCGATCTCGAACGCATCCAGCGCCGCGATCTGCGCATCGATCGCGCCCTCGCGGGTCGGTGCCCAGGTGATCAGCTTGGCGATCATCGGATCGTAAAACATGCTGACCTCGCCCCCCTCGCGCACGCCGTCGTCGACGCGGACGTAGGGCTCCCTTTCTTCTCCCCTCCCACTTGCGGGAGAGGTCGGAGGAGGGCCTGCCAGAAGATCGGACGCGGCGTTTTCGGCACTGCCCTCCCCTAGCCCCTCCCGCAAGCGGGAGGGGGATATGTACGGCGTCTCCACGCTCTCCGGCGGCGAATAGCGCACCAGCCGCCCGATGCTCGGCAGGAAGCCGCGATACGGATCCTCGGCATAGACCCGGTTCTCGATCGCCCAGCCGGTCAGCGTCACATCGTCCTGCGTGAAACCCAAGGGCTCGCCGGCCGCGACGCGGATCATCAGTTCGACCAGATCGAGTCCGGTGATCGCCTCGGTCACGGGATGCTCGACCTGAAGCCGCGTGTTCATCTCGAGGAAGTAGAACCCCTCGCCGCTCGTATCCGCGCCCGACACGATCAGCTCGACCGTCCCGGCGCTGAAATACCCCACCGCGCGTGCCAGCGCGACCGCCTGTTCGCCCATCGCCTTGCGCATCTTGGGCGTTACGAACGGCGAAGGCGCTTCCTCGACCACCTTCTGGTGGCGGCGCTGGATCGAGCATTCGCGCTCGCCGAGATAGACGATGTTGCCGTGTTGATCCCCCATCACCTGGATCTCGATGTGGCGCGGGCTTTCGATGAACTTCTCGATGAACACGCGGTCGTCGCCGAACGACGCCAGCCCCTCGCGTTTCGTCGCCTCGAAGCCCTCGCGCACGTCCTGCTCGCTATAGGCCAGCCGCATGCCCTTGCCGCCGCCGCCGGCGCTTGCCTTCATCATCACCGGATAGCCGATATCGGTGGCGATCCTCACCGCCTCCTCGGTGTCGGCGATCTCGCCCAGGAACCCCGGCACGACGTTGACGCCCGCGTCTCGCGCGAGTTTCTTGGATTCGATCTTGTCGCCCATCGCGGCAATGGCGTTCGGCGGCGGGCCGACAAAGGCGATACCGGCCTCGGCACAGGCCCTGGCGAAACTCTCGCGCTCGCTCAGGAAGCCGTAGCCCGGATGGATGCAATCCGCCCCCGTCTCCTTGGCCGCCAGCAGGATCAGATCGGCGAGCAGATAGCTCTCCCCCGCCGGCGGCGGCCCGAGCCGCACGCTCTCATCCGCCATCAGCACATGCGGGCTGCGCGCATCGGCATCCGAATAGACCGCGACGGTGGCGATCCCCATCTTCTTGGCGGTGCGCATGACACGGCACGCGATCTCGCCGCGATTGGCGACCAGGATTTTCTTGAACATCAGTTTTCCCTGAAACCTGCAGCTATGTCTTGAAGTTGCTTGATCCGCTGCAGTGTCAATTCGGCCTCGCACCGTCCGACGATGACGTTCTCCAGCGAACCGCCCTGTGCATAGTCGCCCTCCAGCGGACATTGCGCGTTGCGATACTTCAGCCACGCTCGCTGGGAGGCCAGCAAATCAGCCGCAGCGCTTGCATGCGATTTGTGCGGCGTAGCGCTGAAAACTCTGTCGGCTTCACGCGCGGCCTCGAGTATGTCGGGCCAAACTTTGTTAAGTCGGGCGTCGGCTGCTCGCCCTGCCTCGTACCAACATTCCGCGGCAGCGAGATCGCCATCGCGGTCGTCGCACATCGGCACCTGCACGGCGAGAAGGAGCGACGACAGGATCACGCCGCAGCCACTCGCATCGGCTCCGCGCCGGTCATCGCGCGCAGCCCGAGTTTCGCCATCAACGCCGCGTCCGCGCTGTCGCCGCGATTGCCCGCGGTCAGCAACTTGTCGCCGGTAAAGATCGAGTTCGCCCCGGCCATGAAGCACAAGGCCTGAGTCGCCTCGCTCATGCTCTCGCGCCCCGCCGACAGGCGTACCATGCTCAGCGGCATCGTGATCCGCGCAACGGCGACGGTGCGGACGAATTCGATATCGTCGATCTTGGCCAGCGGCGTGTCGGCGAGCATGTCGCCCAGCACCGTGCCCTTCACCGGCACCAGCGCGTTGACCGGCACGCTTTCCGGATGGCGCGGCAGCGTGGCCAGCGCGTGGACGAAGCCGACCCGGTCTTGCCGCGTCTCGCCCATCCCGACGATGCCGCCGCAGCACACGTTGATCCCGGCCTCGCGCACATGCTCCAGCGTATCGAGCCGCTCGGCGAAGGTGCGCGTGGTGATGACCTGGTCGTAGCGTTCGGGCGAGGTATCGATGTTGTGATTGTAATAATCCAGCCCCGCATCGGCCAGCATCTCGGCCTGGGACGGCGTCAGCATGCCGAGCGTCATGCACGTCTCCAGCCCCATTTGGCGCACGCCCTTCACCATCTCGACGATCGCGGGCATGTCGCGGTCCTTGGGGTTGCGCCACGCGGCGCCCATGCAAAAACGCTGCGATCCGGCATCCTTGGCCTGCGCCGCCATCTGCAACACCGCGCGAGGGTCCATCAGCTTGGTCGCCTTGACGCCGCTGTCGGCGGATTTGGATTGCGAACAATAGCCGCAATCCTC
This sequence comes from Sphingomonas sp. Leaf357, assembly GCF_001423845.1. Classification (NCBI taxonomy): domain Bacteria; kingdom Pseudomonadati; phylum Pseudomonadota; class Alphaproteobacteria; order Sphingomonadales; family Sphingomonadaceae; genus Sphingomonas; species Sphingomonas sp. Leaf357. Next base: position 395,888 of record NZ_LMPM01000002.1, read on the forward strand.
CGGGCAACCGCCGGTCTTGATCGACAGCAATGTGCAGAGTTGCACCTCGCCGGCGGCGTGATGCGCGCGGTGCACGGTCTGCGCGCGGAACATCAGGTCGTCGAAGGGCAGATCGAACAGGGTGGCGATTTCGGCGCGGGTCCAATCGGTGCGCATTGCATCCGTCATGCCGGCGGAGGCGGGGATCCCGCTGCCTTCCTGCGTGTTGTGATCGGTCGAAAAAGAAGAAGAAGCGGGATCCCCGCCTTCGCGGGGGTGACGTGATTGCGAGGCAGTCATCATGTCATTCAACGCCGCCACTCCAGCTTGCGCAATTGCGCCGTCCGCTCGCCCGTCAGCCGGGTCTTGCACTGCGCCATCGCCATGCCCTGCAGCGATCCACCGGCGAATTCGCCGCCCTCGATCACGCACTCAGTATCGCGGAACTTCAACCAGGCGCGCTGGCTTTCGAGCAAGGCGCCGGCATAGCCGAATCCGCCGCCGCGCGAGGTGTCCGCCGCATCGCGCGCCTTCATCCGCGCATAGGTCGTCTTCCAAACCTGCGCCATCGCGGCATCGGCCTTGGCGAAGGCGGCCCCCGCCTCCCCATTCATCTGCGTCTGGGTCTGCGCCACGGCAGGTGCCGCGATCAGCGCCGCGCCCATCATCATCGACCGGATCATCGTCATTCCGCAGCCTCTTCCACCGGCGGCATATTGTGCCCGAGCAATTTCAGCACCTCGCCCGCCGCGCTCACCAGGTTCGTTCCCGGTCCGAAAATCCCCTGCACCCCGGCATCGCGCAGAAACTGGTAATCCTGGGCCGGGATCACCCCGCCCGCGATTACCTTGATGTCGCTGCGCCCGGCATCGCGCAGATGCCCGATCAGCTCCGGGATCAACGTCTTGTGCCCCGCCGCCAGGCTTGACGCGCCAACCACGTCCACATCCTTCTCGATCGCCAGCGCCGCCGCTTCCTTCGGCGTCTGGAACAGCGGCCCCGGCACGACCTCGAAACCGAGATCGCCGAACGCCGAACTCACCAGGTTCGCGCCGCGATCATGCCCGTCCTGCCCCATCTTGGCGACGAACAGGCGCGGCTTGCGCCCCATGCGCTGCTCGATCGATCCCACGCCCTCGATCAGGCCCAGCCACTTGACGTCGAACTCGTGCGCGCCGCCATAGATGCCCGACACCGGCGTCGGATTGGTGCCGTAACGCCCGAACACGTCCTCCATCGCCTGGCTGATCTCGCCCAGCGTCGCACGCTGGCGCGCGCATTCGACCGCGAGGCCGAGCACGTTCTCGCTCCCCCGTGCACCTTCGCGCAGCGCATCCAGGGCGGCGGCGCATTTCGCCTCGTCGCGCCCGGCCTTGGACCGCGCGATGCGCGCGATCTGCGATTCCCTGACCGCCACATTGTCCACGTCGAGGATGTCGATCGCATCCTCCTCGGCCAGCCGGTATTTGTTGACGCCGACGATCACGTCTTCGCCCTTGTCGACCCGCGCCGCGCGCCCGGCGGACGCTTCCTCGATCATCGCCTTGGGCCAGCCGGCGGCGACCGCCTTGGCCATGCCGCCTTCGCTCTCGACGCGCTCGATGATCTCCCACGCTTTGTCGTAGAGTTCCTGCGTCAGGCTCTCGATATAATAGCTGCCGCCCAGCGGATCGACGACCTTGGTCATCCCGGTCTCTTCCTGAATCACGATCTGCGTGTTGCGCGCGATGCGGGCGGAGAAATCGGTCGGCAGCGCGATCGCCTCGTCCAGCGCGTTGGTGTGCAGGCTCTGCGTGCCGCCCAGCATCGCCGCCATCGCCTCGATCGTCGTGCGGATGACGTTGTTGTACGGATCCTGTTCGGTCAGCGAGACACCGCTGGTCTGGCAATGCGTGCGCAGCATCTTGCTGCGTTCGTCCTTCGCGCCGAGATCGGTCATCACGCGATGCCACAATTTGCGCGCCGCGCGCAGCTTGGCGACCTCCATGAAGAAATTCATGCCGATCGCGAAGAAGAAGCTCAAACGCCCGGCGAACGCATCGAGATCGAGCCCGCTCGCCATCGCCGCCTTGGCATATTCGCGGCCGTCGGCGATCGTGAAGGCCAGTTCCTGCAACTGCGTCGCCCCGGCCTCCTGCATGTGATAGCCGGAGATCGAGATCGAGTTGAATTTCGGCATGTGCGCCGAGGTGTAGCCGATGATGTCCGAGATGATCCGCATGCTCGGCTCGGGCGGGTAGATGTACGTGTTGCGGACCATGAACTCCTTGAGGATGTCGTTCTGGATCGTACCGTCGAGCAGGTGCTGCGGCACGCCCTGTTCCTCGCCCGCGACGATGAAGAAGGCGAGGATCGGGATCACCGCGCCGTTCATCGTCATCGACACCGACATCTTGTCGAGCGGGATGCCGTCGAACAGGATCTTCATGTCGTCGATCGTGTCGATCGCGACGCCCGCCTTGCCGACATCGCCGGTCACGCGCGGGTGATCGCTGTCGTAACCCCGATGTGTGGCAAGATCGAACGCGACCGACAACCCCTTCTGACCGGCGGCGAGATTGCGGCGGTAGAAGGCGTTCGAGGCTTCGGCGGTGGAGAAGCCGGCATATTGGCGGATCGTCCAGGGCCGCCCGGCATACATCGATGCGCGCACGCCGCGTGTGAACGGCGCGAAACCGGGCAGGCCGGGATCGATTTCGGCCACGTCCTCCGCGGTGTAGAGCGGCTTCACCTCGATGCCTTCGGGCGTCGGCCAGGTGAGATCCTTGCCCTTAACCTCCTTCGCGGCGGCGGCGGACCATTGGTCGAGGGAGGGTTTATCGGTCATTGCTTCGTCAAGTCCGTCATCCCGGCGAAAGCTCGGGCTTCATGCGGATGGCGCGCGACAGGAGCCGCGTGAGACCCCAGCCTTCGCTGGGGTGACGGGTTTGGCGTGACAATCATCACGCCCCCCGGAACACCGGCTTGCGCTTCTCGATGAAGGACAGACCGCCCTCCATCGAATCCGCCGTGCGCCGTGCGGCCCGCTGATTCTCCGCCTCGCGCAGCATCGCGGCGGGATAATCGTGCTCGAGCGCGTAGGTCAGCCCGCGCTTCATCAGCCCGAGCGCGATCGTAGGTCCAGACGCCAGCCGCTCGGCCAGCGCGAACGCCTCGGCATCCAGCGCATCGTCCGCCACCACCTTGTGGACCATGCCCCAGTCGAGCGCCTTGGCCGCCGGCACCTTTTCGCCCAGCATCATCATTTCCGTCGCGCGCGCACGCCCGATCAGGCGCGGCAGCATCCAGCTCGCGCCGCCGTCGGGTACCAGCGCGATATTGACGAACGCCTGTAGAAAATAGCCCGTCTCGCTCACCACGCAGAAATCCGCCGCGAGTGCGAGCGAACAGCCGATCCCTGCCGCCGGCCCACGCACCGCGCTGACCACCGGCACGGCCAGATCGGCGAACGCCGCCATGGTCGAATTGTAGTTCTGGGTCAGCGCCTCGAACGTCGCCTGCGCCGGATCGGCCGCGGCGAAGCTGCCACCCGCAACGTCGGCACCCGAGCAGAAGGCCCGCCCCGCGCCCGTCACCAGCACCGCGCGCGCGCCATTCAGGTTTGCGATCGCATCGCGCAGTTCGTCGAACAATTTCGGCGGCGCGGCATTCAATCGCTCGGGCCGGTTGAGCGTCAACACCAGTACGTCGCCGCGCTGCTCGCTCAGGATCATTTCATAGGCCATCAGTGACCCCCCTTCGGCGTTTCCATCAACTCGACTAGCAGGCCGCCGAAATCCTTGGGATGGACGAACACGATCGGCGTGCCGTGCGCGCCGACGCGGGGCTCGCCCAGTACCGTCGCACCCTTGGCCTTCAGGTCCGCCACCGCTGCGTGGATGTCCGCCACCTCGAAGCAGACGTGGTGCTGCCCGCCGGCCGGATTCTTCTTCAGGAATCCGGCGATCGGCGAGCTGTCGTCATACGGCTCGATCAGTTCTATCTGCGTGTTGGGCGCATCGATGAAGCACACCTTCACCCCCTGCGCGGGCAGATCGAACGGTTCGCCGATCTCCACCGCGCCGAGCAGGATGCGATACGTCTCGATCGACTTCGCGATCGAAGGCGTCGCGACTCCGACGTGATTGACCCTGCCCAGACCGGTGGCAGTCGGCATCATTTCTTCTTGACCGGCAACGGCGGCGGAACCTCACCTAGCGCGTACCCGCAGGCCGAAAGCACCTTGCGGATCGACGCATCGCTCGGCGGGCCGTCGAACGTCGCCAGAAAGGCGAATTTCGCTGCCGTCGTGGTCTCGACCTGAACCGCCTTCGCCTTGACCAAGAAACCGGTGAGCGCAGTCACGGCTGCGGCATCGGCGGTGTAGGCGACGCGCCCGCGGAACTGCCAGTCATAAGCGATCGCCGGGCCGGTATCGAAACGCAGCCCGACCGATTTGGGGGCGTAGGAGCCGTCTTCGGCGGGTTCCGCCAACGCCTGCTTGGCGACGAACTGTACCGACACGACGGGTTCCGCCCCCTTGTCGCACTTCACCGTCAGCCGCGACGAACCGTCGCGCGCGATCACCGCGGCCGAGGTCGATACGCTGCCATCGGCATTGGTTCGCTCGCGCGGCTCCCACGGAGCGGCCGCCGGCGCGGGGGCGGCCGGGGCGGGAGTGGCAGCCTGAGCCAGCAGAAGAAAAATTGGGATCATGCCATCACCTCGATCTGTCCAAAAAAAAGTAATCCCGGCTCATTCGCCGGTCCGGGGCTGAACGCCGCGTCCCGCAGCCATTGCGACGCCCTCGATCACACCTTCGAGGCGACTGACCCTGTCGCGCAACGTGCCATGCGCTTCGGCCAAGCGCGCAAGCCCTTCATTGAGATCGCCCAGGTCCCTGCCAAGCCCGTCCAACTGATCCTTGAGTGTCAGAACCGTCTTGATCACCCCGAATGCTTTCTCACCGGCGCTCATCTCCTTTCGCCCGCCAGAACCGCATCCACCGTCGCGCAGGTCCGCACGATATCCGCGCGCATCGCGCTGATCCTCGCCTTGATGTCGGCGACCGCGGCTTCTACCTCGGGCACGAGCAGCGCCAGCGCTTCCTCTTCCTCGTCACGCGCAGCTGCGGGCTGGGCGAGATAGCGGCTGGTCGCCTCGCGGACGACATGGCCGACGGACATGCCGCTATTGGCGGCGAACGCATCGAGCGCCGCCTTGTGATCGGGGGTGGTGAGAAAGGTGACACGTTCGGTTTGCATCGGCGATTGTCCTTCACATCACCTTATAATGCGAATGTCGCGGAGCGGTAACGCACGGTCACAGCGGAATGTTGTCATGCTTCTTCCACGGATTCTCCAGCGCCTTGCCACGCAGCTTGCGCAGGCCCAGCGCGATGCGGCGGCGGGTGGAGTGCGGCTGGATCACCTCGTCGATAAAACCCTTGCTCGCCGCGACGAACGGGTTGGCGAAGCGTGCCTCGTATTGCGCGGTCTGTTCGGCGATCTCGGCCGGCGTGCGGCCACGGAAGATGATCTCCACCGCGCCCTTGGCGCCCATCACCGCGATTTCGGCGGTCGGCCACGCATAGTTGAGATCTCCGCGCAGATGCTTCGACGCCATGACGTCGTATGCGCCGCCATAGGCCTTGCGCGTGATGACGGTGATCTTGGGCACGGTCGCCTCGGCATAGGCGAAAAGCAGTTTCGCGCCGTGCTTGATGATGCCGTTCAGTTCCTGCGACGTGCCCGGCAGGAAGCCCGGCACATCCACGAACGTCACGATCGGAATGTCGAACGCGTCGCAGAAGCGCACGAAGCGCGCGGCTTTCTTCGAGGAGTTGATGTCCAGGCACCCGGCCAGCACCATAGGCTGGTTGGCGACGAAGCCGACGCTGCGGCCCTCGATCCGCCCGAAACCGATGATGATGTTGCCGGCATGGGTAGGCTGCACCTCGAAGAAATCACCCTCGTCGACAACCTTCCGGATCAGTTCGTGCATGTCGTACGGCTGGTTGGCCGACGCCGGCACCAGCGTATCGAGGCTGTCCTCGCGCCGGTCCCACGGATCGGACGAAGGTCGCTCCGGCACCGCCTCGCGGTTCGAGAGCGGAAGGAAGTCCACGAAGTCGCGGGCCGCGAGCAGCGCCTCGATATCGTTTTCGAAGGCCACGTCAGCGACCCCCGACTTCGTGGTATGCGTCACCGCTCCGCCCAAATCCTCCTGCGTGACGATCTCGTTTGTAACGGTCTTCACTACATCGGGCCCGGTGACGAACATGTAGGAGCTATCCTTCACCATGAAGATGAAGTCGGTCATCGCGGGGGAATAGACGGCGCCCCCCGCGCATGGCCCCATGATCAGGGAAATCTGCGGCACGACGCCGCTGGCCAGCACGTTGCGCTGGAACACTTCGGCATAGCCGCCGAGCGACGCCACGCCCTCCTGAATGCGCGCGCCGCCGGAATCGTTGAGGCCGATCACCGGCGCGCCGACCTTCAGCGCCATGTCCATGATCTTGCAGATCTTCTGTGCATGGCGTTCCGACAGCGAACCACCGAACACGGTGAAGTCCTGGCTGAACACGAACACCAGCCGGCCGTTGATCGTGCCCGAACCGGTGACCACGCCGTCGCCCGGGATGATCTGGTCCTGCATGCCGAAATCGACGCAATTGTGCTCGACATACATGTCGAGTTCCTCGAACGATCCGTGATCGAGCAACACGTCGAGCCGCTCGCGCGCGGTCAGCTTGCCCTTCGAGTGCTGCGCGGCGATGCGCTTTTCTCCGCCACCCATCCGAGCCGCTTCGCGCTTGCGTTCCAGTTCGGCGAGGGTCGAGGACATAAGCAGACTCCGGATGAGCAGATGCGGACGTCTCTCTCCGCCCGTCGCCGCGCAAATGCAAATGTGAACTTGCGAAGTTGCGAATAGCGGGTTTGCGAAGTAACGCCGCTCTAACGCCCCTCCCCTTCAGGGGAGGGGCTAAAAAAAGGAACCGCCCATCCCCCGCCCCGCCCGCCTGTTCGCCGGAGACCAGCTCCGCGCCCTCCGCGCCTCGGTCGGGCTGAACCAGGCCGCGATGGCCGCGCGGCTCGGCGTGTCGGTCAGCTATCTCTCGCAGCTCGAAGGCGGCGTGCGCCCGCTCACCCCCAGCGTCACCGCCGCGTTGCGCCGCCATCACCCCGCGGCGCTTACCGATATCGAGGACGCCGCGCCCGCGCTACGGCTCGCCGCGCTCACCGATGCGCTCGCCGATCCGCTACTACCCCCCTCGCCCGCCGCCGATGCCATCGCGCGTCTCGCATCCGAGCGCCCTGAGATCGCCGATCGCTTCATCGCGCTCCACGCCGCGATGCGCGCGGCCGAGGAACGGCTCCAGATGGTCGAGGAACAGGCCACCGGCGGCGGCGGACGCAGGCCGTGGGAAGCGGTGCGCGACTGGTTCCACGATGCCGGCAATTACATCGATATCCTCGATCGTGCCGCCGAGCGCCTCGCCGCCGATCCGCTGGAAACCACGCTGGCCAGCCACGGCATCAAGGTACGCCTGAGCGATCAGACGATCGGCCCGCTGGCGACCTTCGACCACGATATTCTCACCCTCGACGCGACCATGCCGCCCGAGAGCCGCCGTTTCCAGATCGCGCACCGCCTCGCCGCGATCGCCTTCGCGCGCGAGATCGAGGATATCGTCGGCCAAGCCGATATCGACGGCGGCCCGGCAGCGCAAAATCTGCTGCGCATCGGCCTCGCCAATTACGCCGCCGGCGCGCTGACCATGCCTTATGCCGCCTTCCGCGCCGCCGCGCGCGAGACGCGCCACGATATCGACCGGCTGTGCCGCCGCTTTGGGGTGAGCTTCGAACAGGCCTGCCACCGCCTCTCCACGCTGCAACGCCCCGGGGCTGAGGGCATTCCGTTCTATTTCTGCCGCGTCGACATGGCCGGCAACATCACCAAGCGGCACAGCGCCACGCGTTTCCAGTTCGCCCGCTTCGGCGGTGCCTGCCCGTTATGGATCGTGCACGAGGCGGTCGCGATCCCCGACCGCATCGTCGTGCAGCATGCCGAAACGCCCGACGGCGTGCGCTACGTCTCGATGGCCAAGGGTCTCGTCAAACCGAGCGGCAGCTTCACCCGCACGCCGCGCCGCTATGCCGTGACCCTGGGCTGCGAGGCCGAACACGCCGCCGATTTCGTTTATGCCGACGCGCTGGACCGCCGCGCGCCCGCGACGCCGATCGGCATCTCCTGCCGCCTGTGTCCACGGGACGATTGCGACCAGCGCGCGTTCCCGCCAGCGGATCGGAGCATCGCGGTCGACCCCGACGTGCGCGGCACCGTGCCGTATCGGGTGGTCTGATCTTGCCAATTTTTGCCATCAGCATAGATTGCCGGGAATGAGCACGATGAACATTTCCCTGCCCGAACCCCTCAAGGCTTTCGTGGACGAACAGGTGGCGGAACGCGACTTCGGCACGAGCAGCGAATATATCCGCGAACTGATCCGCAATGAGCGGGATCGGGAAGCGCTACGTCGTCTCCTGATGGAGGGGGCCAACTCTCCTCCAAGCGTGGTGGCCGATGCGCAGTATTTCGAAGGCCTGAAAGCGCGCATCCGCAACCGCGCGAAAAAATGACATCAAAGCCGCTCGTTCTTCGCGTCGTTGCCGAAGAGGATATCGAGGCGGCGGCGGCATATTACACTGATACCGCTGGCGAACCCGTCGCCATCCGCTTTGCGGAAGCGCTCGACGCCGTCTTTGGCCTTATCGCAAGCCGCCCGGCGATCGGCTCGTCCCGGCTCGCGCACGATCTTCGGATCGCCGGGTTGCGCAGCCGCAAACTTAAGCGGTTCCCATATCTCGTCGTCTATATCGAGCGTGATCATCACATTGATATCTGGCGCGTGATCCATGTCCAGCGCGACATTCCGGGTTGGCTGCGGGAAGACGATTGACGATCAGCTTCCCGATTGCACTGTCCCCGACCCACCCCTATACGACGGCAATACACCAGAAGAGGGGTTCTGAATGCGCGTCTCCGTTGCCGTCCGCCTGTCCGCCGCCGCGATTGCGCTGGCCGTCGCCCTGCCTGCCCTATCGCAAGACGCCAAGAAGGCCGGCCCGGTCTATGGCAGCTTCGGCATCGACCTGACATCGCAGAAGAAGGACGTGAAGCCGGGCGACGATTTCTGGACCTTCGCGAACGGCGCATGGGACGCCCGCACGCAGATCGCCGCCGATCGCACCTCCGCCGGACCATCGGTGATCCTGGCGGATCAGGCCGAACTTCAGGTCAAGCAGATCCTGGCCGACGCCGCGCGCGATCCCGCCGCGACCGGCGCGGGCGCACAGCAGCTCGGCGATCTGTATGCCGGCTATATGGACCAGGCCGGGATCGAGGCCCGCGGCGCCGCGCCGCTCGCGCCCTATTTCGCCAAGATCGACGCGGCGAACGATCCGACCAAGCTGCAGATCCTGTTCTCGACCATCGGCTATGCCGCGCCGGTCGAGGTCGGCCAGATCCCCAATCCGGCCGATCCGAACCACTACACCGTGATCGCCGGACAGGGCGATCTCGGCATGGGCGGCCGCGACTATTACCTGCTGCCGGGTGCCAAATACGATGCCTTCCGGACAGCCTATCGCGCCTATGTCGAAAAGGTACTGACGCTGTCCGGCATCGCGGATGCCAGCGCGAAGGCCGACCGAATCATCGCGCTCGAAACCGCGATGGCCAAGGTGCAATGGTCGCCCGAGCAATCGCGCGATCTGGCCGCCTTGCTCAAGCCGATGAACGCCGAACAGCGCAAGGCGCTGGCGCCGCAATTCGATTGGGATCTGCAGCTGAAGACTGCCGGATACGAAGGCTATCCGATCGTCATCATGGCGCAATCGACCGCGCTGACCGAGATCGGCAAGATCTTCGCCGCGACGCCAGTGTCGACTTGGCAGGACTGGATGAAGTTCCGCCTTGCCGCCTCGATGTCCGGCGTGCTGCCCAAGGCGTTCGACGACGCCAGCTTCGCCTTCTACGGCAAGACCCTGTCCGACCAGCCCGAGCAGCGTGCGCGCTGGAAACGCGGCCTGGCCGTGGTCAACGGCGCGATGGGCGAGGCGGTCGGCGAGATTTACGTCAAGCGCCACTACCCGCCCGAGAGCGAAGCGAAGATGAGCGAGCTGATTGCCAACCTTCGCGCCGCGTACAAGGAGCGTATCACCGCCAACACCTGGATGGATGCCAAGACCAAGGAGCAGGCGCTGGCCAAGCTGGCCGCGTTCGATCCGCGCATCGGGCATCCGGTGAAGTATATCGATTATTCGACGCTCAAGATCGATCGCAACGATCCCGTCGGCAATGTGATCCGCGCGAGCGAATTCCAGCATCGGCTGGACCTCGATCGGTTGAAGAAGCCGGTCGATCGCAGCCTGTGGAACATGACGCCGCAGACGGTGAACGCCTATTACAGCCCGTTCACCAACCAGATCACCTTCCCCGCTGCGATCCTGCAGCCGCCGTATTTCGACCCAAAGGCCGATGCGGCGGTGAATTACGGCGCGATCGGCGCGATCATCGGCCACGAAATGGGCCATGGCTTCGACGATCAGGGCAGCAAGTTCGGCCCGAGCGGCAAATTCGAGAATTGGTGGACGCCCGAGGCACGCACCGCCTTCACCCAGCGCACCGCAGCGCTGAGTAAGCAGTATGACGGCTATGAACCGATCCCCGGCACGCACATCAAGGGTGCCCTGACTCTGGGCGAGAATATCGGCGATCTCGGCGGCGTCGAGACGGCCTATGCCGCGTTCCAGAAATATCAGGCGACACACGGCAAGGCGAAGACGATCGACGGGTTGACCGGCGACCAGCGCTTCTTCCTTGCCTATGCTCAGGCGTGGCAATCGAAGCTGCGCGAAGGCGCGGCGCGCGCGCGACTGCTGACCGATCCGCACTCGCCGCCCTTCTTCCGTGTCAACGGGATCGTTCGGAACGTCGACGCCTGGTATGCGGCGTTCGGGGTGAAACCGGGCGACAAATTGTATCTGGCACCCGCAGAGCGCGTACACATTTGGTAGGCCGCAGCGAGGCGGTCAGCAAAAGCTGATCGCCGGTTCGCCAAGCGAACGTAAACGACCGGTGGGCACGGCAAGGCTGCGTCCGGCGGGGCGGGATCAACTCCCGCCCCGGCCTCTCAAACGGTACGCAAACCCAGCCACCGCCCGGCAAAAGATCGTCGCAGAACCACCCGGTCCAGCAACAACACGGCCACCAGACTCGCCCCGAAAAGCGGCATTAGCACGCCAAGAACACTTACCGCCGCGATCAGCACCACCCCGAAACGCGGGCGCGACAACGGGATCGGTGCCCGGAGCAATCCCGTAGGTCGCCGACGCCACCACATCACGACCCCCGACACCGCAAGCATCACCAGCAACACAGCCGTCACCGTGCCCAGCACCTGATTGGGGAGCCCGAACAACGCGCCTTCGTGCGCGGCGATGCCGTAGCCTACCGCGCGGTCCACCCAATGCCGCTGAGCGAAATCCCGCCGTGTCAGCACCGCACCCGTCGTGCCATCGACGGTAAGCTGCGTGCGCAAGGGGCGATCGGCGGCATCCGACGTCACCGTCCACGCCTGCGTCGCCATCGCTGGCGGGGCGATCATCACGGGCGGCGCGATCAGTAGCGGTATGACGGTGGCGATCACACGATCGAGTTCGCCGGGGCGGGCCGTCATGTGACGCATTCCCATCCCGGCATGTTCGGCGTGATCGCCGAGCATCGTGCGTTCACCGGCAGGTGCGGCACCGATCTTCCAGTCGACCGGCCCGTCGGCAGTGCCGGTGATCGCGCGAACCTCCTTGAAATATCCGCCCCACGCCTTGGCCCAGGGCAACCCGGTCAGGATCAGCCCGAGTGCGAGCAACGACACCCAGATGCCCGACACGGCATGCAGATCACGCCAGAACAGCCTTTTGCCACCGCCCAGCCGCGGATAGACCACGCCGCCCAACCGCGCGCCGCCGCGCGGCCACCAGAGATACAGGCCGGAAAGGATCATCACCACCGCCCAGCACGCCGCAAGTTCGACCAGATAGCTGCCCGGATCGCCGGCCAGCAAGGTGCCATGCAGGCGCGAGATGATCCGCATCGGCTGATCTTCCTCACCGATCGTCTTCAGCACCCGTGCGGTAGCGGGATCGACATAGACGCGGGTCTGATCGCCGCCTTCGCTGACGATCACGCGAGCGGCATGGCCCGGCGCGTCGGGCATCTGATATTTGTGCAGCCGCGCGCCCGGCACTGCCGCCAGCGCCGCGGACACCTGAGCATCGGCACTTACCGACGGCGCGACGGCAAGGCTGTCGTAGGGCCGGTCGAGCCAAGCCTCGATCTGCGGCTTCCAAGTGTAGATCGCACCGGTGGTCGCCAGCCACAGCACGACTGGGACGCACAGCAAGGCGGCGTAGAAATGCCAGCGCCATACCGCGTTGTACCAGCGGCTGCCGGGGGGCTTCACGCTCATAACGACCACGTCACGTCGGCGCGGAAGGTGCGCTGGGGAAATGGGTGGAACAGAAAGTATTTGTCATTGCCGACATTATCGACGCCCAGCCCGAGCGCGTAATGGCGGTCGATCCGAAATTGCGCGCGCAGATCGACGACGAGATATTTGTAGAAGCCCTGATAGGTGTTGCCGACGAGGTCGAGATTGTCGAGCTGACCGTAGAGCCGGCTGGTGTAGCGCCCGGCGGCGGTGAGCGAGACCTGATCGGTCGGCCGCCAGGTTCCCACCAAAGTCGCCTTCCAGCGCGGCACGCCGGGCAGCAGCTTGCCGACCGCCGCCGGGAAGGCCGGGTCGGCCCGCGTCGTCGCATCGGCATAGGTCACGCTGCCGCTCAGGTCGAAGCGCGGCGCGACGTCGCGGCGCTGCACCGCCAGTTCCACGCCGCGCGCCCGCGTACGATCGACATTCTGGATGAAGGTCGCGGTCGTCGGCACGCCGTTGATCGGCAGGATCCCGGTTTGCGAGATCAGCGCATCGCGGACGATTTCGTTGAACAACGACATTCGGATCGTACCGCGATCGTCCCGATGCTCGATCGCCAATTCCCCGGATTGGGCATGTTCCGGCTTCAGGTTCGGGTTGGCCACGGTCGCGACCGGCGTCGTCACCACCTGATAGAGTTCGCCGACCGTCGGAAAGCGCCAGGCCTCGCCGAACGACAGTCGCGCGGTGAGCGCCGGCGCGAAGTTCCACGCGAGCGATGCCTTCGGCGAGAAGCGGTTGGCGCTACGTTGCGGCTGGATCGTCGTTACCGCCCCAAGGGAAGGCAGGTTCGCTCCATCATACGCCTTCCACCATTCGTAGCGGCCACCGGCCGTCAGCGTCAGGTTGGGGACGATCGTCCAGGCATCCTGCAGCCAGAGCGCGGCGGTGCGCGTCTTGCCCCGCGACTGCAGATTTGCCGCGCCCTGCCCGCCGGCAATCCAGTCGGTCGTCAGGAAGCGATTGCTGGCGATCTCGAACCGGTCGTAATGCCCGCCGGCGCTGATCGCATGACCGCCTGCGCGGTATCCCGCCTTGGCATCGAGGGTCCGCCAGCCGCTGCCGTCGAGGCGGGTAATCGTTCCCGCGCCGCCGGTCTGGGCGTTGGGCAGAGCGGTGGTGGGCATACGCTGGATGTCCTTGTCGTAATGGAACACCGTGCCGATCACCTGCCAGTCGAACCGCCCACCACCGCCGCCAGCCGACAGACTGTGCGAGATGTGGCGTTGCTCGGAATGATAGACCCCGGCGGAGAAGGTCGCCGGGGCAATCGTGTAGCTGCGGCCATCCAGATTGAACGTGCCGGCATAGGCCAGACCGGCGGCCGTGCTCAGATACGTGTCGGCGTGCGCATCGACATCGTTCAGGAACAGGCCACCGACGTAGGTGAGCCGCACCGAACCGAGATCGAGCGCCGCCTTCAGCTTGAAGCGATCCTGCAATTGATGCTCGATCGCCCCAGCGCCCAAAACGCGGATCGCGCCGCCGGTGCGGTTCAGATCGTCGAACCCGCCGCTCGCCGGCGCGCCGGTGGCACTGGTCGCAGCCGGACGCGAGGCGGTGATGTAGGTCAGCGGCTGGGCATGATTGTCGACATGCTCGGCGCTGGCGAAGATCGAGAGCGGCCCGAAGCGATCGCCGATCGTCGCGCCGATCTGATAGGCCGGCAGGATCGCCTTCGTGCCGTATTGGTCGAATTCCTGCACGCTGGTGCCCGCCTTGACGGTCGCCTCCAGCGCATCGGGAAGGCGCGTGGTGATGTTCACCACCGCGCCCATCGAATTGCCAGGATAAGCGGCCGAGAACGGGCCGTAGAGCACGTCGATCCGCGCGATTTCCTGCGGGCTCACCAGCCCCCAGCGCGGGCTGGCGTTGGTATTGTTGTTGCCGATCAATGCCGACAACAAGGCACCGTCGGCATAGACTAGGCTGCGCGCGCTCGCGCCGAGGCCGGAGGTGCGCGTGGCGAGCGGTGCCTGCGTGTCGCCGATATTGCGTTTCCGCACGATCAGGCTGGGCAGATATTTGAGCGTATCCTCGGTCGATGCCGCGTTGATCTTGGCGGCGATATCGCGCGCATCGATTTCGGCGCGCGACGACGGCGCATTCTCGATCCGCTGCTGTTTCTGGGCGACGACCAGGATGTCGTCGGCGGCGTCTTCATCGGCGGGGTGCGCATAAGCGGGCATGGCCGCGATGAGCGCAGCCACGCAGATTGCGCGCCGAAGCGCGCGGGTAGAGCGTGTCATGTAAAGTGTCCTCGACTGAACGGATGGCGCGGGTGCGCCGGATGAGGTTCAGGCGAGTGTGGGCGGTCCGGTCGAGGGCGGCGGTGGGGCGGCGAGGCCCTGACCGATATTGGGGATCAACCGTGCCGAGGGAACGGTCATGGCGGCAAGCGCAAGGGCAGCGGGCAGCGCGACCGGTGGCGTCGTCAGCGCGACCGCGACGCCCGCGCCGGAACAGGGGTGATCGCCGGCGGGATCGGGGTGGCGGTCGTTCGGCTTGTCCGGTGCAACGTGATGCTCCGCCCCTGCCATGCCGGCCATCGTCATCCCGGCCATGTCGTGAGCTGGCATGCCGTGCGCGCTCGGGGCGTTCGCCATGGGCACCGCGCCCATGCCCGAACACGGCGCCAGAACGAACCCGCCATCGGCAGTGAGCATCGGCATCCAACCCGCCGGCACCGCCACGCGCGCGATCAGCACGCACAGCAACGCTGCAATCAACAGATCGTGGCGCGCACGGGACAGGATGGAACTCAGTCGCATCGATCTGGCGTTTAGGCCCAGGGATTAGGCTCGGCAACAAGGCTTTTGGCCGATATCAGTCCCCTCTTTCCATGGAGGGGAGCGAGGAAGGCGACAGGCAAGATACGACGCGTCCTCGACTTTGCGCTCCCCTGCCCGCTCCTGTAAGACGCCCCGATGCCAGCCCTGTCCCGTCCGGCCCTCAAGAAGCCCGATCTCTTCACCCGGCCGTTCTTCGAACAGAAGAGCCGCGCGTTCTGGCGGCTGCAGGCGGCGGGATGGACCGGCTATCTCATCCTGCGCAGCGTCTCCAGCATCTCGAACGGTCCATCGCTCGACGTGATCGTGCCGGTGGTGATCGAGTCGATCGTCGGCTATTGCATCACGTTGCTGCTCTCCACGCTGTACGGTTTCTACCGTGGACTGCCGCGGATCAGTGCCATCCTGCTGACCATGGTGACGCTGGCGGTCGCGACCTTGCTCTATTCGGTGCTCGATGCCTTCTCCTTCTCGTTCATCAAGCTCGCCAATCCGGGGCTGAACCTGAACCTCGTGCTCGGCACCGTGTTCCTGAACTTCACCGTGCTGGCCGGCTGGTCGGCGCTGTATTTCGGGATCAACTTCTACCTGATCGTGGAACAGCAGATCGATCAGTTGCATGCACTGGGCAACCAGGCGTCGTCGGCGCAGCTGGCGATGCTGCGCTATCAGCTCAACCCGCATTTCCTGTTCAACACGCTGAATTCGATCTCCACGCTGGTGCTGCTGAAGCAGACCGAGCGCGCCAATGCGATGCTCAGCCGGCTCTCCTCCTTCCTGCGCTATACGCTGGCCAACGAGCCGACCGCGCATGTGACGATCCAGCAGGAGGTCGAGACGCTGAAACTGTATCTGGAGATCGAAAAGATGCGCTTCGAGGATCGGCTGCGCCCGCGCTTCGAGATCGACATGCGCGTCGAGAAGGCGAGATTGCCGTCGCTGCTGCTCCAGCCGCTGGTCGAAAACGCCATCAAATACGCCGTCACACCGAAGGAAGAAGGCGCCGAAATCGCCGTCGTCGCGCGGCTCGCCGGAGATCGCGTGCAGATCGCCGTATCCGACACCGGACCGGGCTTGAATGAAATGAAAGCGCGTCCAAGCCTTTCAACCGGGGTCGGCCTTGCCAATATCAGGGAGCGATTGGCGCAGGCTTACGGCCCCGATCATAGTTTCGAGACCCGTTCGCTGCCCAGCGGCGGGTATGAGGTCGAGATCGAGATACCCTTCCAGCTCGACGAGCCGGCAAGGGAACCGGCAAGAGAGGTTGCATGACGATTAGAACGATATTGGTCGATGACGAGCCGCTGGCGATCCAGGGGCTCGAACTTCGCCTGCAGGCGCACGAAGACGTCGAGATCATCGACAAGTGCCAGAATGGCCGCGAGGCGATCCGCGCGATCAAGACGCACAAGCCCGATCTGGTCTTCCTCGATATCCAGATGCCTGGATTCGACGGTTTTTCGGTCGTGCAGGGACTGATGGAAGTCGAGCCACCCCTGTTCGTGTTCGTCACCGCGTATAGCGATCATGCGCTGAAGGCGTTCGAGGCGCAGGCGGTGGATTATCTGATGAAGCCGGTCGAGGAATCGCGCCTGGCCGACACGATCGAACGCGTGCGCCAGCGCCTGGCCGA
The DNA here is from genome assembly GCF_001423845.1 of Sphingomonas sp. Leaf357. Classification (NCBI taxonomy): domain Bacteria; kingdom Pseudomonadati; phylum Pseudomonadota; class Alphaproteobacteria; order Sphingomonadales; family Sphingomonadaceae; genus Sphingomonas; species Sphingomonas sp. Leaf357. The sequence goes on from NZ_LMPM01000002.1 coordinate 412,827, forward strand.
GAAGCGGGGCGTGGAGGAAGTCGATCGCCTGAAGGAAGTGCTGGCCGAGGTCTCGCCCGATACGGTGACCGATATCGTCGATGGCGGCGATCAGGTCTCGTCCAACCGCTTCGAGAAGCTGATCAACATCAAGGATCGCGGACAGATCTTCCGCGTCGATGTCGATACGATCGAGCGGATCGATGCGGCCGGCGATTACATGTGCATCTATACCGGCGACAACACGCTAATCCTGCGCGAGACGATGAAGGATCTGGAGAAGCGGCTCGATCCGCGCCGGTTCCAGCGCGTCCATCGCTCGACCATCGTCAATCTCGATCTGGTCAAGGAAGTGAAGCCGCACACCAATGGCGAATGCTTCCTGGTGCTGCAATCGAACGCGCAGGTTAAGGTGTCGCGATCGTACCGCGATGTCGTGGCGCGCTTCGTTCACTGATCCACGCTAGGGTGCGCCCGCCAACGGGGCGGGAGTATCGTTCGTGATCAACACCTTTCGCACCTTCAAAGCGCTGCACGTTCCGGGCGATCCGGTGATCCTGTACAATGCGTGGGATGTCGGATCGGCTCGCGCCGTGGCCGATGCCGGTGCCAAGGCGATTGCGACCGGCAGCCTGTCGGTTGCGGCGGCGCAAGGCTTTGATGATGGCGAGGCGATGCCGCTCGAACTGGCGCTCGCCGGCGCGGCCCGGATCGCGGGCGCGGTGTCGTTGCCCGTCACAATCGATTTCGAGGGCGGCTATGCCGTCGATCCTGACGACGTGGGCGAGAATGTCGCCAGGCTAGCGGCGACGGGCGCGATCGGCTGCAATTTCGAGGATCAGGTGATCGGCGGCGAAGGGCTGCACCCGGTCGAGATTCAGGCGGCGCGGATCGCCGGGGCACGGCGCGCGGCGGGGGAGGCGTTCTTTGTCAACGCCCGCACCGACATCTTCCTGCAGGCAGAGCGCGAAACGCATAGCGAACGGATGGTCGAGGCCGCGATCGTGCGGGCTCAGGCCTATGAAGCGGCAGGGGCGAGCGGTTTCTTCGCCGCGGGCCTGGCCGATCCGGCGTTGGTCGAGATGCTCTGCGCCGGGACCGACCTGCCGGTGAACGTCATCCCCCTGCCCGGCGGGCCGGATGTCGGGACGCTGGCGGCGGCGGGCGTGGCGCGGATCAGTTACGGGCCGCGTCCGTATCGCGCGATGCTGAAGCAGGTGGAAGAGGCTGCGCAGGCGGCGTTTGCCTGGCGGTAGGGGCGTGCCCCAGCCGTTCGCCCTAAGCCTGTCGAAGGGCGTTTTCAGGGTCAGGGAATGTGCTTCGACAAGCTCAGCACGAACGGAGGGGGTGTGACCTAGGGGTCAGCCCTCGGTCGGCTCTTCCGCGCCATTAGCCGGACGCTCGAACCAAGCCTCGACCGGGCCGCTATATTTGATCGTCAGCGGATTCCCCTTGCGATCGACCTTCTTGCCGAGCGCGACTCGGATCCAGCCTTCGGAGAGGCAATATTCCTCGACGTCGTGACGTTCGCGGTCGTTGAAGCGGATGCCGATGCCACGCGACAGCTTTTCTTCGTCGAAGAACGGGCTGCGCGGGTTGGAGGACAGGCGGTCGGGGGGAGTGTCGGTCATGGGCGCTGCCTTTGGCTTAAAATCGTCGCCGACGCCAGATGCGAAAACGGCGTGGGGATCGCTCCCCACGCCGCATGTCCGATCAATAGCAGACGCGGACCCGAACCGGACGATCGTAATAATCGTCCCAACGCCGTTCGATGCGGCAACTCTCGCGGTAATATCCACGATCGCGATAATAACCGCGCGGGGGCGGATAATACCCGCGATCGTAATAGCCGTTATAGCCCCGGTTGTAATACCCGCCGCGATAATAGCCGCGATCGTAATATCGATCCCGGCTGCTCGACGCGAGCGCCGCACCGACCGCGAGACCGGCGATCCCTGCTACGACGGCAGTTCCGGCACCGTTTCCACGATGACCGCGATAGTAACGCTGCGCCTCGGCCGGAGCCGCCGCAGTCAAGGCTGTTGCGGCAAGGGCGACGCCCAGACCGGCCTTTTGCAAGATGCTGTTCATGTTCATACTCCTCATGCCAGCAAGCCCTTTCCCCATCTGCCGATAACGCGGGAACCGACTAGCTTGTTGCATGCAGTACATGGTCCGGACTGAACGGACCCGGAATGCGACGTTTAGCCGCCGTTCAGGCGCGGCTTACGCCGGCGACATTGCCAGCCACGACCGAACGGCCGATACTCGTAGAGCGCGATCAAGGACGGGAGACGACATGGCCTATTGGCTGCTGAAATCGGAACCGGAGAGCTATGGCTGGGACGACCTGATCGCCGAAAAGACGACCGAATGGACCGGCGTGCGCAACCCCGCCGCGGCGTTGCATTTGAAGGCGATGCAGGTCGGCGACCGGGCATTCTTCTATCATTCGGGCAAACCCAAGGCGATCGTCGGCGTGGCCGAAGTGACGCGCACGGCCCGGCAGGACGGCAACGAGGCGCGCTGGGTTTCGGTCGAGATCAAATCGGTGGAGGCGATCGAACATCCGGTCACGCTCGCGGCGATGAAGGCCGAGTCGAAACTGTCGGGTATGGAGATGCTGCGCCAGTCGCGACTGTCCGTCTCTCCGGTCAGCGCCGCCGAATGGGCGACGATCCTGAAAATGGGTGCCTGAGCGGCACAAGCAACCTCACGACGCGTTGAGCGGCGATGACAATCCTCATCCCGGTCCTCGGCGACCAATTGTCCGAAACGCTCGCCAGTCTGCGGGATGTCGAACGCGCCGATGCGGTCGTGCTGATGATGGAGGTGCGCGCCGAGGCGACTTACGTCCGACACCATAAGAAGAAGATCGCGTTGATCTTCTCAGCGATGCGGCACTTTGCCGATGAATTGCGACATGCGGGGTGGACGGTCGATTACGTCGCGCTCGACGATCCGGCCACCACCCATGATTTCACCGGCGAGGTTCGACGCGCGGCCATGCGGCGCAAGGCGAGCGGCATCCGCGTGGTGGCGGGCGCGGAGTACCGGGTGCGGCAAATGCAGAACGAATGGTCCGATCGCACCGGCCTGCCGGTCGAGATCCTGGAGGACGACCGGTTCGTGTGCCCGCTGAGTGCCTTCTACACCTGGGCGCAGGGGCGGAAGGAATATCGCATGGAGTATTTCTATCGCGACATGCGCCGCCGCACCGGCCTGCTGATGACCGCCGAAGGCAAGCCCGAGGGCGGGGCGTGGAATTACGACAAGGACAATCGCGAGACGCCGCCGCGCGGGCTGAACTATCCAGCGCCTCTACGATTAAAGCCGGACGAGATCACCGACGCGGTGCTGGTACTGGTCGAGGCGGAGTTCGGCGACCATTTCGGGGATCTGCTGCCGTTCGAACTGCCGGTGACGCGCATGCAAGCGCGACAGGCGCTGGCCCATTTCATCGCCACGGCCCTGCCCGATTTCGGGCGCTATCAGGACGCGATGGTCGCCGGGCAGCACTATCTCTACCACAGCGTGCTGTCGCCTTGCCTAAACATCGGCCTGCTCGATCCGCTGGAGGTGTGCGAGGCGGCGGTGGCGGCATACGAACGCGGGGACGCCCCGCTCAATTCGGTAGAAGGCTTCGTGCGCCAGATCATCGGCTGGCGGGAATATATTCGCGGCATGTATTGGTGGGACATGCCGAAATTCGCCGGGCGCAATGCGCTGGCGGCGGAGCGGCCGCTGCCGGAATTCTACTGGACGGGCGAGACCGATCTGCGCTGCCTGAGCGAAAGCGTGGGGCAGACGAAGCGCGAGGCCTATGCGCATCACATCCAGCGGTTGATGGTGCTGGGCAATTTCGCCCTGATCGCGGGCGTCAGCCCGCAGGCGATCTCCGATTGGTTTCTGGTGGTATATTTCGATGCGTACGAATGGGTCGAACTTCCCAACGTCATCGGTATGAGCCAGTTCGCCGATGGCGGAATGATCGCGTCCAAGCCCTATGCCTCGGGCGGGGCCTATATCAACCGCATGTCGGATTATTGCGGGCGCTGCCGCTACGACGTGAAGCAGAAGACTGGACCGGATGCGTGCCCGTTCAACGCGCTGTATTGGGATTTCCTGGCGCGGCACGAGAAGCGGCTCGCCGGGAACATGCGGATGGGCAATATGTACGCGACGTGGCGGCGGATGTCGGACGATGCGCGAGCGGAGTATCGGGCGAGCGCGGCGGCGTTTCTGGAGACGCTGGAGCCAGCGCGAGAGGGTTGGGCGCGGAGATAGCGCGGAGTGATTCACCCCCGTTCGCCCTGAGCCTGTCGAAGGGCACGCAGCGCTTGGGCTTCGACGGGCTCAGGGCGAACGGATTTGGGTGGTGTTCTGAAATATCGCCAGAGCCGCGGCAAAGCCGCGGCGTTGGTCCTCGCTTTAGGCGAGGCCGGGCGGGCGGGCCTTGAGGCGCGCCGCAGCTTACGCTGCGGCTGGCCCGGCCCGCCTTACGCTGCGACCTTGGCGCGGCTTGCGCGCTTGCGCTCGTTCGCATCCAGATAGCGCTTGCGCAGCCGGATCGTCTTCGGTGTCACCTCGACCATCTCGTCATCGTCGACATAGGCGATGGCCTGCTCCAGCGTCATCTTCTTCGGCGGGGTCAGGCGGATCGCGTCGTCCTTGCCGCCCGACGCGCGGAAGTTGGTCAGCTGCTTGGTCTTCATCGGATTGACTTCGAGGTCATCCGGCTTGGCATTCTCGCCGACGACCATGCCCTCGTAGAGCTGCTCGCCATGCCCGACGAACAGGATGCCGCGCTCTTCCAGCGGGCCGAGCGCATAGCTGTTCGCCTCGCCCGCGCCGTTCGAGATCAGCACGCCGTTCTTGCGGCCTTCGATCTTGCCCTTGTGGGGCCCGTATTTCTCGAACAGCCGGTTCATGATGCCGGTGCCGCGCGTGTCGGACAGGAATTCGCCGTGATAGCCGATCATCCCGCGCGACGGTGCCGAGAAGGTGATGCGGGTCTTGCCGCCGCCCGAGGGACGCATGTCGGTCATCTCGGCCTTGCGGATGTTCATCTTCTCGACGACCGTGCCCGAATATTCGTCGTCCACGTCGATGATGACGGTTTCGTACGGCTCGGTCTTCTTGCCTTCTTCGTCCTCGCCGAACAGCACGCGCGGGCGGCTGATGCCGAGTTCGAAGCCTTCGCGGCGCATCGTCTCGATCAGCACGCCGAGCTGAAGCTCGCCACGGCCGGCGACTTCGAAGCTGTCCTTGTCCTCGCTCTCGGTCACCTTGATCGCGACGTTGGATTCGGCTTCGCGCGCCAGGCGGTCGCGGATCATGCGGCTCGTCACCTTGCTGCCCTCGCGGCCCGCCATCGGCGAGTCGTTAACGGCGAAGCGCATCGACAGCGTCGGCGGATCGATCGGCTGGGCGTGCAGCGGCTCGCTGACGCTCGTGTCGCAGATCGTGTTCGAAACGGTCGCCGTGGTCAGACCCGCGATCGAAATGATGTCGCCGGCATTGGCTTCGTCGGTCGGCACGCGCTCGAGACCACGGAAGGTCAGGATCTTGGACGCGCGACCGGTCTCGACGATCTTGCCGTCGTTATCCAGCGCGTGGATCGGCATGTTGGTCTTGACCGAACCCGAATAGACCAGGCCGGTGAGAATGCGGCCGAGGAACGGATCACGATCCAGCAGGGTCACCAGGAACTTAAACGGACCATCCGGATCGGCCGAGGGTGGCGGCACGTGATCGACGATCTTCTGGAACAGCGGGATCAGCGTCCCTTCGCGGCGCGCGGGATCCTCGCTGGCGTAACCGTTGCGGCCCGAGGCGTAGAGCACGGGGAAATCGAGCTGTTCGTCGGTTGCGTCGAGCGACACGAACAGGTCGAACACTTCGTCGAGCACTTCCTGGATGCGCTCATCGGGGCGATCGACCTTGTTGACGACGACGATCGGCTTCAGCCCGAGCGCCAGCGCCTTGCCGGTCACGAACTTCGTCTGCGGCATCGCGCCTTCCGACGAATCGACCAGCAGGACGACGCCGTCGACCATCGACAGGATGCGCTCCACCTCACCGCCGAAATCGGCGTGGCCGGGCGTGTCGACGATGTTGATGCGCGTCAGCGTGCCGCTGCCATCGTCCCATTCGATCGAGGTCGGCTTGGCGAGAATCGTGATTCCGCGCTCTTTTTCGAGGTCGTTCGAATCCATCGCCCGCTCTTCGACGCGCTGGTTGTCGCGGAACGTGCCGGACTGGCGGAACAGCTGGTCGACCAGGGTGGTCTTGCCATGATCGACGTGCGCGATGATCGCCACATTGCGGAGGCTCATAGGGGTATCCGGTGCTTTTGCTTGAAGTTGTAGCGCGCGCCCCTAGCGCAAATGTTGCACGGCAACAAGGCACGCCGCGCGGTGAAGCGGCGCGCCTTGCCCCGATATCGGGCTAGCATCGGTAATCCGGCGTCAGAATTTCGCGCCGAGTTCCACGCCGTAGAAGCGCGGCTCGCCCGAAATGTAGGTCGGCACGCCAAAGCCGCCGCCGGTATTGCCGGCATCGATCAGATAGCGCCTGTCGAGCACGTTGCGCGCAAAGCCGCCGATCGAATAGCGGCCCCGCGCCAGTTCGACACCGGCGCGGATATTGGCGAGCACATAGCCCCGTTGGCTGATCGCCTCGCTGTTGGGCAGTTCGAAGAACACCTTGCTCTGATAGGTCGCCGAGGGCGTGGCATAAAAACTGGCTGCGTCGTTGAACGGCAGACGCAGCGTCGCGCCGCCCGACGCGGTATAGGCCGGCTGCAGGCGGAAACGTGCGCCGGCGAAGGTCGGCGCAAAGGTCGAGTTCCGGTCGATCTTGCCGTCGATATAGGCGAACGTGCCGAAGAGTTGCAGCGCGCGGCCCAGGCGCAAATTGCCCTCGGCCTCGACGCCGATATTCTTCGCCGAGCCCGCGCTCTGCGTCGTGGTGACGCCGTTATTGGTGACAGACACCTGGAAGCCGTTGTAATTCTGATAGAAGATTCCGATCGATCCGCTGAACGGGCCGACCTTGCCCTTCACGCCGCCTTCGTAGTTCCACACCACTTCGTCCGGAACGATCTGCAGGTTCGGCACCACCACGCCGCCGACCGTCGTCGCGGCCAGTTGCACCACCGGCGAACGGCGGCCCTTGCTGACCGTTGCGTAGACGTTGACGTCCTCCGTGACCCGGTACAGCGCGTTGACGCGCGGCAGGAACGCCGAAAAGCTCTTTTCCGCTTCGAACTTGCGGCCGTTGGTGTTGGCGGTGCCAAGCAGGCTGGTGTTCACGCCGATGGCCGCCAGCAGGACCGAATTGGGCTGGGTCGAGCTGTAGCCAGACTGCCGATCCTCGATCAGCGCGCGTGCGCCGACGGTGATCTCCAGCTTTGGCGTGGGAATCCACGTTGCGTCGGCAAATAGCGAATAGGTGTCGTTATTGCCGAAATTGGTGAATACCGAGGCATATGGCACTTGCGTCAGCCGTCCGCCGCTCAGCACACCGCTGGCGCGCGTCGCGGCCGGGATCGTACCGTTCGGCGCGACGCAGGCGGTGCCGGTCGGGATGCCGTTGGCGTTCAACAGGTTGCGGAACGGCAGATAGGCACCAGCCACCGAACAGGCGATATAGGTGCCCTCCTCGGTCGAGAACGGAACGCGCTGATAGCCGTTCTCGAAAAAGGCGTTGAAGCCGAACGAGGCGCGATAATGATCGCCCTTGAAGTTGAAGCGGCTCTCATGGCTCCATTGGTCGCCCTTCGCATCCTCGGCGAATTCGAGATACCAAGCCGGTCCGCCATCGGCATCGAACACCTCGTTGCTGTCGAAGCGGCGATAGCCGTTGACGCTGGTGAAGGTGATGCCCGGCGCGACATCGACCGAGACGGTCAGGTTCGCGTCATAGACGTTGCGCGTCAGGCCGAGCTTGGCGTTGCCGAGGATCGCGGCACTGTACGGCGAGCCGGAGAGTTCGGCATAGCCGTAATCGCCGGTCTGCCCGCCGGTTGGGGCGAAGGCGCGGCTCTTGAAGGCGGTGCCGGGGTTGCGCTGACCGTCATAGGTGAGGACGAGATCGGCGCGCAGGCTGCTGTTCGGCGTCCAGCGCAGCGATCCGCGAATGCCGCGTTGATCCTGGCCGTTCAGATCGTCCTGATCGATCTTGCCCTGGTTCTGGTTCGGCACGCTAGGGTCGCCGGCGATGTTGCGGACATAGCCGTCACGATATTTGTAGGCGAAGGCGAGACGGCCGGCGAGGGTATCGTTGCCGGCATTGATGAAGCCCGACACCTGCGTGCGATTGTAATTGCCGTAGGTCGCGTTGATCCCGCCCGAGACGCCGGGACGAGGCGCGGCGGAGATGATGCTGACTGCGCCGATCGCGGCGGCGGTACCGAACAGGGTAGCCTGCGGGCCCTTCACCACTTCGATCCGCTCCAGGTCGAACAGATCCTGATACGCTCCGCGCGACCGCGAAATATCGATGCCGTTATAGTAGAGCGTCACGCGCGCGCCTTGCTGCGCCGATCCGCTATCCGAGGTGATGCCGCGAATGACGATCCCGGGATTGTTCGCGCTCTGCTCCTGGATGCGCAGGCCGGGCACGAACAGCGCCATCTCCGACAGCGAGTTGACGCCGATATCGGCCATGTGCTGGCCGGTAAGCGCGGTGACGGTGATCGGCACGTCCTGGATGCGCTGCTCGCTTTTCTGGGCGGTGACGACGATGTCCTCGCTGCTGGCCTCGATTGCCGGAACGGGCTGATCGGCGACCTGGGCGAGCGCGCCGGTGGACGTGCAGGCGAGCAACGCGGCGATGCCGCCACCGGCGAAATTCTTGTTCATGATTGGAGACCCCTTTGATGTGGGGCAGCGCCTATAAGCGCAGCATTGCGGCTTCGCGTCAGAACGATGCGACTTTCATGACAATGCTGTCAGGAATGCGTTCAGGGCCGCTGGGTTCATGATATTTGCGTATTATCCATATAATACACTTGAACGCCAAGCGGTTCGCGCCCAAAATCGCGCACAAGCGTTCTGGAGATCGACATGGCGACCGCACCCGATACTATGACTGCCGAACCGACGCTGGTGCTGACCCCGCCCGATCCCGTGCCCGTCGTCGCGCCCGAAAAGGCGATCGGGCTGGTGCCGGTGGACGATGCCAAGCGCAGCGAGTTGCAGAAGCGCGTCGAGACGTTCGTCGACGATCTGGTCGCGCAGGACGTAAATTCGCCGGAATTCGGCAAGCGCGTCGATGCGATCAGCGCGATGGGGCAGAAGGAGATCCGCGATGCGGCGGGGCAATCGAACCGCTTCCTGGATCGGCCGACCCGGGCGATGGACCAGGATAGCGGCGTGGGCAAGGACCTGGCCGAACTGCGCCGCACGGTCGAGGATCTCGATCCCGGCCGGCGTGGCAACCTCACCGCGCCCAAGAAGCTGTTCGGGCTGATCCCGTTCGGCAGCAACATGCGCAACTATTTCGACAGCTACAAATCGTCGCAAACGCACATCTCCTCGATCCTCAAGTCGCTGTCGGGCGGCAAGGACGAACTGTTGATGGACAATGCCGCGATCGACGTGGAGCGGGCGAACCTGTGGACCGCGATGGGGCGGCTGGAACAGATGATCGTGCTGTCCAAGGAGATGGATTCCAAACTGGAGGACAAGGCCAACGACCTCGACCATAGCGATCCGGCCAAGGCCAAGGCGATCCGCGAGAGCGCATTGTTCTACGTCCGCCAGCGCACGCAGGATCTGCTGACCCAGATGGCCGTGACCGTGCAGGGATATCTCGCGCTCGACCTGGTCAAGAAGAACAATGTGGAGTTGGTGAAGGGCGTCGATCGCGCCTCTACCACGACCGTGTCCGCATTGCGCACCGCGGTCACCGTGGCGCAGGCACTGACCAACCAGAAGCTGGTGCTGGAGCAGATCACCGCTTTGAACACCACGACTGCGGGGATCATCGATTCGACCGGCAAGCTGCTGAAAAGCCATACCGCGACGATCCATGAGCAAGCCGCCAGCGCGACGATCCCGATCGAGGTGCTGCAGCGCGCGTTCCAGAACATCTACGACACGATGGACGCGATCGACACGTTCAAGCTGAAGGCGCTCGACAGCATGAAGACGACCGTCAATACGCTGGGCAACGAGGTGGAGAAATCGAAGGGCTATATCGCGCGGGCCGAGGGCGCGGCGCAGAATGGCGGTTCCGGCGGCGAGCCGTTCAAGCTGGAGGCGCTCTGACCGTGACGGATGTCGATCGCCAGATCGCGCGGAGCAGCGAGTATCTCGATCGCACGCGCGAACGCTCCGCCTCGCTCAATGCCCGGCGGCGCAAGCGGCAGGGCACCGAGATCATGACCCGGCTCGGCCGGATCGCGGCGGCGGATTTCGTCATCATCATGGCGGCGATCGTGGTCGGGTGGGTCGTGCCGTTAGGCATCGGTGGCGCGATGCTGGTGATGGCCGCTTTGATCGCGGCGACCTTGCTGTTGGCGATCTTCCCGCTGACGCCGGACGTGAAGCCCGAAACTCTGGTTCAGGTGCCGCTGAAGCAATTGCCGCTCAAGACCGAGCAATGGCTGGAAACGCAGCGTCCGGCCCTCCCCGCCCCCGCTCAGACGCTGGTGGATGGCATCGGCGTGCGCCTGGAAGGCCTGGCCCCGCAATTGCAAACGCTGGACGAACGCGAACCCGCCGCGGCAGAAGTGCGCAAGCTGGTCGGCGAGCAACTCCCGGAATTGTTGAAAGGCTATGCCCGCGTGCCCACCGCGTTGCGCGGGGTGGAGCGCAACGGCCAGACGCCGAACCAGCAACTCGCGGACGGCCTGAAGGTGATCGACGACCAGATCGCCGGCATGTCGGCGCAACTGGCCGAGGGCGACCTGAACCTGCTGGCCACGCGCGGGCGGTTTCTCGAGATCAAATATCGCGACGATGGGGTGGGCGGATCGGGCTGAACATCCGTTTCCAACGTATCTCGCGCGGGTTCCGGCGGGAATGGAGGTGATTGGCCTCGGAAGAATATTGCTGAAGTCATAGGCTGCTGCTCCATAACAGGAGAGAAGATATGGCTAAAGTTGCAGCATTCCGGTCGAAGCTTTCCGGCACCGGCGTTCATCACAACGACAACAGGTGCACAGTCGGCAATAATATCGAAACCTACAACAGGGTTACGGGCACCGGCGGACTACCACTTTGCAAGACCTGCAAGGATCTTTGACCTGATGGCCGCAGGAGAACGACGCGTTTCCTGCGGCATTACTTGGACAGCGCCTTTGCCCGGTCGCTCAAGCGTTCCACTGCCGCTGCGTGGATCCCGGGTGCGGTCGCCAGTACGCCAAAGGCTTGCGCGCTCGGGGTGTTGAAGGCGAGCGGCTGGCCCAGCGCATCTGTAACGGTCGCACCGGATTCCGATGCGATCAACACGGCGGCGGCGATGTCCCATTCGTGGCCCCAGCGGAGCGTGGCGACAAGATCGGCGCGGTCGGAGGCGACCATCGCGATGCGGAGCGCAATCGAATTGGGTTTTTCGACCAGCACCAAATCACTGTCGACTTTGGGCAACCCATCGGTCGGGACGCGGGCACCGGGAAACAGCGTGCGGTCGCCGGCATGGATCGGCGCTCCGTTCAGCGTCGCGCCCCGCCCTGCGACGGCGCGCCACACCTCGCCCCGCGCCGGAGCGTCGAGCACACCGATCGCCGGCAGGCCGTCTTTGACCAGAGCGATCGAGATCGCCCAGCCAGGGCGGCCGCGGATATAATCTCGCGTGCCGTCGATCGGATCGACCACCCACACCTTCGAACAGGCCAGCCGATCGCGATTGTCCGCCGTTTCCTCGGACAGCCACCCCGCCTCGGGCAGCAGCGCTTCGAGTCTCCGACGGAGCAGCGTATTGACGTCGAGATCGACCTGGCACACCGGATTGCCGGGGGACTTTTCCCAGCGCGCGAAATCGGTGCGCCAGGTCTTCAGCGCGAGTGCTCCGGCCTCAGCTGCAATGGCCGCGATCCGGTCGGCCAGAGAAAGATCGGCGTCAGGCACCCGCGACCATCATCCCGTCGATGCGCAGGGTCGGGACATTGCTGCCGTACCGGAATTCGAGATCGTTGGCCGGCGTGAGGTTCAGGAACATATCGCGCGCATTGCCGGCGATGGTGAATTCGGCGACCGGCGTGGTGATCTCGCCATCCTGGATCCGGAAACCCGCCGCGCCGCGGCTGTAATCCCCGGTCACGCCGTTCGCACCGCCGCCCAGCATCTCGGTGATGTAGATGCCGTCGGCGATATCGGCGATCAGCGTCTCGGGCGGCACCGAGCCGGCGGCCATGAACAGGTTGCTGGTCGCGACACCCGGATTGCCGCCGACGCCGCGCGCGGCGTGGCCGGTCGGCTCCAGGCCGAGCTGGCGGGCCGAGGCACTGTCGAGCAGCCAGGTTTCGAGCATGCCGTCGGTGACGAATTCGGTCGGCGACACTGGCAGGCCTTCGCCGTCGAACGGACGCGAGCGCAGGCCGTGCGGGCGGTGCGGATCGTCGGCGATCGTCACGCCCGACGCGAAGATGCGCTGGCCAAGGGCGTCGAGCAGGAAGCTGGTCTTGCGCGTGATCGCCGCGCCCGAGATCGCGCCGATCAGATGCCCGAGCATAGATGCGCCGTTGCGCGGATCGAACACGATCGGCATCGCGCCGCTCTTCACGGTGCCGGGATCGGCGCGGGCGACAGTGCGTGTCCCCGCGCGGCGGCCGATCTCGGCGGGGGATTCGAGCATCCGGCGGTGGCGCGCGCTGTGATAATCATAGTCGCGGACCATTGCCCCGCCCTCGCCCGCCAGCACGCTGGCCGACACCCCGTAGGACGTAGCCGCATAAGCGGCGGCGAACCCGTGGCTGGTGGCAAGCGCCCATATGCTGCGCGAGGCGGATGCGCCGCCGCCTTCGCTGTTCGTTACACCGGCCACGGCGCGGGCGGCATCTTCGGCCTCCAACGCAGCGGCCTTGAGGGCGGCGGGTTCGACATTGCCCCCATCGTCGAGATCGAGTTGCGGGACGTTGCCTTGCAACAGCCGGTCTGCGGGCGCGAGCCCGGCCCATTCGTCTTCCGGCGCCTCGCGCGCCATGGCGACGGCCCGTTCGACCAAAGCGTCGAGCGCGCCCATCGACAGATCCGAGGTGGAGACGCTGGCGGATTGCTTGCCGACGAACACGCGCAGGCCGAGTTCGGCGCTTTCCGAGCGGCCGACATCCTCCAACGCGCCGAGGCGGACGGAGACGTCGAGCGCGGTATCGGCAGCGAATACCGCGTCGGCGGCGTCGGCCCCGGCGGCGCGCGCGCGGGTGACGATGTCCGCGGCGCGGTCTTTGGCTTGGTCGGGGGTCAGCATGGGTGCGGACTTAGGGATTTTTGTGGAGAATGGAACCTTAGATCCTCCCCGGCACCGGGAGGATTTAAGGTTCACAATGTCGTCCCGACCACGAAGCAGGCGCAGAACATCAGGAAGCCGGCGAACCGGTTGCTGCGGAACAGGCGGAGCGAATTGTCGCCATTGGCGGGATCGAGCGTGAGCACCTGCCAAGCCAGATGCACCGCCAGCGGCACGAGCGCGACCAAAGCCAGCGGATCGGGCCGCATACTCCACACCGCCGCACACCAGAACACCAGAGCTATCGCGTAGAACGCTGCCACCCCGCCCCGCACATGCGCGCCCATCCGGAGGGCCGAGGAGCGCACGCCGATCAGCGCATCATCCTCACGGTCCTGTAAAGCGTAGATCGTGTCATAGCCTATCACCCAGGCGATCGACCCGGCGTAGAGCAGCAGGCCGGGCAACGTCAGCGCCCCGTCGATGTCGCTCCACCCGACCAGCGCCGCCCAGCTGAACACGAGGCCCAACCATGCCTGCGGCCACCAGGTGATGCGCTTCATGAAGGGATAGGCGGCGACGGGCGCGAGGCTGAGCAGGGCGACGATCGCGGCGTAGAGGTGCAGTTGCAGCAGCACCGCCAAACCGATCAGGCATAATACGACCAGCCACACCCACGCCGCCTTCACCGACACCGCGCCGCTCGCCAGTGGGCGGCTGCGCGTGCGGGCGACCTGCGCGTCGAGATCGCGATCGACGATGTCGTTGTAGACGCAGCCCGCGCCGCGCATCGCGATCGCGCCGAGCAACAGCCACAGGATCAGATCCCACCGCGCGATCGCTCCGCCGGCGAGCGCGACGCCCCAGGCCCCGGGCCAAAACAACAGCCACCAGCCGATCGGGCGATCGAATCGCGCAAGCAATGCGAAGGGCCGCGCGGGAGGAGGCAGCAGGCGGACCATTCCGCGATGTTCGGTATCCGGCGTCATCGGCATCATCCATGGCAGCGCCGACGCCGCTTTGCCAGAGGGCCCTGGCACGGCTACGGCGCTGCTGTGTCGCGCAATTTTCCTCTCCGGCCATGGTAGGCCTCTCGGTCGCGGTCGGGCGTTTTTTCGAGGCCTTGTTCTGGGCGATGATGCAGGCCGCCGGGCAGATCGGCGCGATCGTGCTGGCGGCACTGTTCGTTCTAGCGGTGGCGGTACGGCTGGTGCTGGGGCGCTGGCCTTGGCGGCGGCGGCGTTAGGCCTATCGTTTCGCCGTCGACATACTCTTGCGACAAATGCGACATAATCCCGCGCGCAATATCTCGAGGGAGCGGCGATGCGCGGAATTCTTGTTGCGACACTTCTGATGGCGGGATGTGCCGGGATCGCAGGCGCGCAGTCTGCGCCGCCGGAGGGGCGGCCGGACGGCCCTCCGCCGGGCTTCGGCCCGGGCGGGCCAGGCGGCGGGTTTCGCGGACGGGTGTTCATCAGTCCGATGGGCGAGCCGTTTCATCGCGGGCAGGGCCAGGATGCGCCGCAGGACCAGTGGTTCGCGCGTGCCGATGCCAATCATGACGGGGTGATCACGCGCGAGGAGATGGAGGCGGATGCGGCGCGCTTCTTCCAGGTGCTCGACCGGAAGCATGACGGCGAGATCGATCCCGACGATATCGAATATTACGAGACAGAACTGGCCCCGGAAATCCGCGTGCGCGGCTTCGGCGGCGGCGGCAAGCGCGGCGGCGGGCGACCATCACGCGGCGAAGGTGGCGGTGGTTCGGGCGGCGGCATGGGTCGCGGTGGTGGCATGGGCGGCGGCGGCATGGGCGGCGGCGGCATGGGCGGCGGAGGCATGGGCGGCGGTGGCGGTATGGGCGGTGGTCGCCGCGGCGGCGGCGGCGGCGGCGGGGATGACGCTCCCGGCAATGGCGGGGCGGTGCGCAACGTCGAGGGCAAGCAGGGCGCGGCGCGCTTCGGCTATCTCGATTTCCCCGAGCCCGTCACCTCGGCGGATCGCAATATGAATCGCGGGATCGATCCGGTCGAGTTCCGACTGGCGGCCGATGCCCGCTTCGCTCTGCTCGATACGGATGGCGATGGAAAGATCGAGAAACGGGAATTGCCACGGATCGACACCCGGGGTGGTCCCGGCGGCAGACGGGGCAAGCCGGATCGCGCGCGGCAGGAGGTTCCCGGGGAGGATTGAGCCCACCCCCCTTTCCTGTCTGTCCTGAGCTTGTCGAAGGACTGCCTTTCTTTTCGACGGTGGAGAAGGAAGGGCTGTGCTTCGACAGGCTCAGCACGGACGGGTGTGGCGCAGGTTTAATCTCCAGCCAAAAGACCCTAGAGCGACCCCTATGCCCGCTACCCCCGCCTGGCCGCCGCAATCCACGCCGCGTCTGTTCGTCGAGGACGAACTCGCGCCCGGCCCGCTGCGCATCGACGGCCCGCAGGCACATTACCTCGTCTCGGTGATGCGAATGAAGACGGGCGATCCGGTCAAACTGTTCGACGATGCGACCGGCGAATGGCTCGGCGTCGCCAATACGGTCGGGCGGCGCGACGTGATGCTCGACGTGACCGAGCGGCTGCGCGAGCGTGAGGCGGTACCCGATCTGTGGCTATGCGCCGCGCCGCTCAAGAAGGGGCGGATCGACTGGATGGTCGAAAAAGCGTGCGAACTGGGGGTCGCGCGGATCGTGCCGGTGATCACGCGCCGTGCGGTGGTCGACAAGCCAAAGACCGAGCGGCTGCGCGCGCACATGATCGAGGCGGCCGAGCAATGCGGGCGCACCGCAATCCCCGAACTGGCCGAGACGGTGAAATTGGCGGCGTTGCTGCGCGACTGGCCCGAGGGACGGACGCTGTTCTTCGCCGACGAAGCGGGCGGCGTACCGGCGTTTGCCGCGATGCGGGCGGGCGGCGATGCGGCGGCGATCCTGATCGGGCCGGAAGGCGGCTTCGACGACGAGGAGCGGGCGGCGATCAGGGCGGTACCGGGCGCGGTCGGAATATCTCTGGGGCCACGCATCCTGCGCGCGGATACGGCGGCGGCGGCGGCGGTAAGCGTGTGGATGGCGGCGCACGGCGATTGGTGAGCGGCCACTAGCGCCCCACCCTGCCCGCCGCTACACGGCGGCGATGACGACCAGCACTCCGCCCAAGAAGATTTCGCCGACCATCGAGTCGCGCGATCAGTTGATCGCCAGCTTCGCCCGGGGCGAAAAGCCGGCGGCGGAGTGGCGCATCGGGACCGAGCACGAAAAGTTCGTCTACGCGCTCTCCGATCACCACGCGCCGAGCTATGACGAGCCGGGCGGCATCCGCGACCTGCTGACCGCGCTGGAAGCCTATGGCTGGACGCCGGTGATCGAGGGCGGGAACGTCATCGCCTTGTCGGGTGCCGACGGATCGGTCAGCTTGGAGCCGGCGGGGCAGTTCGAACTGTCGGGCGCGCCGCTCGAAAACCTGCACCAGACCTGCGCCGAAACCGGCCGGCATCTGGAGCAGATTAAGGCGATCGGCGAGAAGTTCGGGATTGGGTTCCTTGGCCTCGGCATGTGGCCGGACAAGACGCGTGCGGAGCTGCCGCGCATGCCCAAGGGGCGGTACGGCATCATGCTGCGCCACATGCCGCGCGTCGGCACGATGGGTCTCGACATGATGCTGCGCACCTGCACGATCCAGGTGAACCTCGATTACGAAACCGAAGCGGACATGGCGAAGAAGTTCCGCGTCGGCCTGGCGTTGCAGCCGCTGGCGACCGCCTTCTTCGCCAATTCGCCTTTCACCGAAGGGCGGCCGAACGGCATGCTCAGCTATCGCAGCCATATCTGGTCTGACACCGATCCGGCACGCACCGGCATGCTGCCGTTCGTGTTCGAGCAGGGCTTCGGGTACGAGCGCTATGCCGATTACGCCCTCGATTTGCCGATGTACTTCGTCTACCGCGATGGCAAATATATCGACGCGGCGGGGCTGAGCTTCCGCGACTTCCTGAACGGCGACCTCTCCGTCCTGCCGGGCGAGAAGCCGACGCTGGACGACTGGACGGATCATCTGTCGACCGCCTTTCCCGAGGTGCGGCTGAAGACCTTCCTCGAAATGCGCGGCGCCGACGGGGGTCCCTGGAGCAGGATCTGCGCGCTTCCGGCCTTCTGGGTCGGGCTGCTGTACGATGGAGCGGCGCTGGATGCAGCGTGGGATGTCGTGAAGGACTGGACGATCGAGGAGCGCCAAGCGTTGCGCGATGCCGTGCCGAAGCTGGGGCTCGACGCGCCGATCGCCGGCGGCGGCAAGCTGCGCGACATTGCGGGCGAGGTGCTGGACATCGCTAATGCCGGGCTAACGGCGCGGGCGCGGCTGGACGCCGGCGGCAGCAACGAGACCGGCTTCCTCGATCCGCTGCGCGAGGTGGTGCGGAGCGGCAAGGTGCCGGCGCAGGTACTGCTGGACAAGTATCACGGCGTATGGGGCGGTGACGTCTCAAAGGTTTATGACGAACTGACGTTTTGATCGCCTTAAGCCCCCCCCTTCAGGGGAGTGGCTAAGTCCGTTTCAGGCGTTCCGCCCCATAACCCACCCGAAAAACCGCGGCACGAGCCCGTTGCGCGCCATCCACGCGCTATATTCGCGGTACGCCGGGTCCAGCCCGAGATGCATCTCCTCGGTCCGCGCGCGCCAGTAATAGATGCCGGCGACCAGCCCCATAAGAATCGTCGCGCGCGCGGCGTCGGTGAGGGAGCCGGTGGTCAGGAAGGGGATAGTCGAGGTGAGCCAGAACAGATTCTTCGAGAGATAGGCGGGATGCTTCGAGAAAGCGTACGGCCCGTGCGTCAGGATGCCGCGATTGGTGAGGTTCGAGAAGCGGAAGCCGAACGCCATCGTCGCCCAGGCATAGATCGCGGTCAGCCCCACCAGCACCACGCCGAAGATCGACAGGATCACCGGATGCCCGGCAAACCAGTACGACCATTCCGACGTGCCGGGATGATAATCGAACGGCCCGCCCGGCCCCATCAGGATGAACGGCGGGTAGCAGATCAACGCCGCCATCCAGCCCGCCGCATACGGCGTGGCGGTGCGGATGTGCGAATCGAGCGGTTTGAGCGCGAGGATATACCCGGCGGTCGCGAAGGCGACGTCGATCATGAACATGAAGGTGATCAGCCAATTGGCGAGCGCGACCGGATCGCTCAGCACCCGGCTGGTGTCGCCGCGGATGAATTCGCCGAAGCCGGGCGGCACGATCGCCAGCATGAACGCGGTGAAGAATGCCTTCACCCCCCAACTGCGCAGATGATTGTGGATCGCGTGCCTGTCGGTCGGTTCGTCGAGGCCCATCAGCCACGCGCCGAACGCCCAGCATCCGTCCTTGGGCGCGATCGCGCGGCGGTCCAGCCACAGGATATAGGGGATCGATCCGACGAACAGCACGGGCGCGACGGTTTCGAAGCACCACATCGAGAATTGGAAGTTCCCCTCCCAATAGAAGCGGCCGGTGGCGTAGATGAGCGCGATCGCCGCCCAGGTCGCCCACAGGCCGGCGAGCTTGGTGAGACTGATATCGATCGTCTCGCGCCACGGTCTGGCGTGATCCCAGTCGAAGCCGGTCGAAGGATTGCGGTGGACCTTGTCGATCAACACCGACCACAGCATCATCGGTACGCCGCACGCCGCAACGTTGAGCAAGGCCGCATAAGGCCCGTCCATCTGGAAATAGCGCGCGATCGCGACCCAGATCAGCAGTCCCGCCAGACCGGCCACCCCGCAACCGGTGCTGACCGCGGAGACGGGACGCGGATCGACGGAGCGGGCGGCACGCGCAAGGGCGGTATCGTGAAACATGCCCGCCGCTCTAGCGCGACAATGGTAAGCAAGCCGTGAAGGATGATCGGTGCCTCGCCGCTACAGGACCGCGGGAAGGGTTAGCCGCCAATTTACGAGTGCAGAAAACGCAATCGCGAAGGACCATTACGCACTTGCACCAAATCATGCTGCGCTGCACAAAGGGGGTGCCTTTCAGGCATCCTCTCCTAAAACTTTCATGGGCTGGCCTTTTAAAGGGCTGGCCCCTTTTTTTTGCCTGCGATTTCGGTTAGGCCTCGGGCTCTGTCGTCACGCCGAACAATAAAACAATGTTCGTGGAGTGGAGCCAGCCGGTGAGACCGGCACCGGCGCGATTGCAGTGTGGGGGATCGAGCTTGCCCTGGGCGCTCTCCCCCACGTTTCGTCACCGTTACCTGAGCGATTGCCTGATCGGCCTATCAATCCCGTCATCCTGAACTCGTTTCAGGATCCAGGCGCGGTCGCCTGCCTCACGAATACCGTCTTTTTGGCCGTTGGCCGCGCATGGATCCTGAAACGAGTTCAGGATGACGGTTATTCTGAACGGAGGATGGAGCGGGTAACGGGAATCGAACCCGTGTATTCAGCTTGGAAGGCTGCTGCACTACCATTGTGCTATACCCGCGCTGTGAATCCGAGTGCCACGAACGCGGCCTTGCGGTCAACATCGCGCTGTCCGTGTCGGCACGGACATCTGCCGAATGCTCCGGCGGGATATGGTGGACAGGGTAGGGTTCGAACCTACGTAGGAGAAACTCCGGCAGATTTACAGTCTGCTGCCTTTAACCACTCGGCCACCTGTCCAGGTGTCGCCCGAAAAGCGAGGCGGTCCCCTGCCAAGCCGGGAGGCCCCTGTCAACGTCCGTTCGACGCCAAGTGTGAAAGCTTGCCTCGCGCGCCGCCCCCGAATAGCGTGCGCAACATTCTTGCTTTCGTTCGAACAGGTGATTTCCATGCGCTCGAATCTTCTCGCCGCCGTCGCGATCGTCGCCCTCGCCTCGCCCGCCTTCGCGCAGAGCGTGGATCGCAGTCAGGCGACCCGCATCATCGATGAGGGCACGTCGCACAGCGAAGTGATGGTGACGGCGCAGCATCTGGCCGACGTGATCGGCCCGCGCCTGACCAATTCGCCATCGATGCGCGTGGCGGAGGGCTGGACACAGGAACAGTTCGCGAAATGGGGGCTGAAGAACGTCCATAAGGAAGGGTTCGAATTCGGTCGTGGCTGGTCGATCGTGTCGTCCAGCGTGAAGATGGTCGCGCCGCGCCCGATCCAACTCGTCGCGATCCCGATCGCCTGGTCACCCTCCACCAACGGCACGATCAGCGCACCGGTGATCGTCGCGCCGATCCGCCGCGAGCGCGATTTCGACAAATATCGCGGGCAATTGAAGGGCAGGATCGTGATGATCACGCTGCCCAACAGCGGCAGCGAGCCGAAGGAGGCACCGTTCCAGCGCCTCACCGCGGAGGACATCTCGAAGCTCGACCAATACAAGCAACCGACCTACGACCCGGTCGCGATCGACCGCCGCCTGAAGCGCGTGGATTATGCCAAGAAGCTCGACGCGTTCCTGAAGAGCGAGGGCGCGGTCGCCTATGCGACGATGGCGTATCGCGACGGCCGACTGGTGAGCGGCGAGGGCTCGCTGTTCGGCGTCGGCGATACCGCCACGGTGCCGGGCGTGCAGATCGCGGCGGAGGATTACCGCAGGCTGGCGCGGCTCGCCAAGGTCGGCCCGGCGCCGGTGATCGAGATCAGCAGCGACGTGCGGTTCGACGACAGCGACAGCAAGGCCTACAACATCATCGCCGAAATCCCCGGCACCGATCCCAAAGCAGGCTATGTGATGGCCGGCGCGCATCTCGATTCGTGGGTCGCCGGCGACGGCGCGGCGGACAACGGCGCGGGCACCGCGATGATCATGGAGGCGGCGCGCATCCTGTCCGCCACCGGCATCCGCCCGAAGCGTACGATCCGGTTCGCCTTGTGGGTCGGCGAGGAACAGGGGCTGCTCGGCAGCCTCGCATACATCAACGCACATCTGGCGACGCGCGGACTGCCGAACGATCCGCCGCAGCCGGGCGGCAAATGGTATTCGAACTGGGCGAACCGCTGGCCGGTGAATCCCAAGCCGGGTTACGGCGACCTGGCGGCGTATTTCAACCTCGACAACGGGTCGGGCAAGGTGCGCGGCATCTATGTCGAGAACAATCCCGCCGTCGTGCCGATCTTCCGCGAATGGCTCGCCCCCTTCGGCCCGATGGGCGCGAAGGACGTGGTGATCCAGAAGACCGGCGGCACCGATCACGTCTATATGCAGGCGATCGGCCTGTCCGGATTCCAGTTCATCCAGGATCCGCTGGATTACGACACGCGCGTGCACCATTCGAGCATCGATACGTTCGACCATCTGAAGGGCGACGACCTGCGCCAGGGGTCGATCGTCCTGGCCTCGTTCCTCGCCAACGCCGCCAATGCCGAGAAGGCGCTGCCCCGCCCGCCGCTGCCGACAAAGCCGGTGGTGACCGATCCGTTCGCGTATAGCGACGACGAGGATTGAGGTATTACGCCCACCCCGTTCGCCCTGAGCTTGTCGAAGGGCCGTTCTTCTTGTCTAGCGTCGGAAAGAAGAACGGTGCTTCGACAAGCTCAGCACGAACGGAATTGGGTCAGATTTTCCAAATGACTGATATTGACGGAGGCGCGCTTTAATGGCCCGCAAAGGACATCGCCCATCCCAGGCCGCCGGCGGTCGCCCGCGCTTCTGGGGTCGCCATGCGGTGATCGCCGCTCTGGCGAACCCGGAGCGCGTGGTGCGCAAGATCTGGGCGACGCGCGAGGCGATGGCCGCGCTGGATATTCCGCCGGTCGTGCCGATCGTGTTCGCCGACGTCGCCGATCTCGGCCGCATGGTGCCGGGCGACGCGCCGCATCAGGGGCTGGTGGCGGAAGTCGATCCGCTGGAAGATATCTGGCTCGGCGACCTGTTGCAGCAGGGCGCGGACGACAATCGGCCGTTGCTGGTGCTGGATCAGGTGACGGACCCGCACAATGTCGGCGCGATCCTGCGCTCGGCCGCGGCCTTCGACGCGCTCGGCATCATCACGCCGGATCGCCACGCCCCGCCCGAATCGGGCACGATCGCGCGCTCGGCCTCGGGCGCGCTGGAGGTCGTGCCTTGGGTCCGCGTGGTCAATCTCGCCCGCGCCCTGGATGAGATCGCCGAAGCCGGATATTGGCGCGTCGGCCTGGCCGGCGAGGCGACGCAAACCCTGGACAAGGCGATCGGCCAGCAGGCGCGCATCGCCCTGGTGCTGGGGGCCGAAGGCGAAGGCATGCGCCACAACACCGCACAGCATTGCGACGAACTCGCCAAACTGCCGATCTCGCACAAGGTGGAGAGTCTGAACGTGTCGAACGCCGCGGCGATCGCGCTATATGCGGTGACGACGCGGGTTTAGGATCTGATGACTTCGGCTTGAACGGCGGCGGCTGTCCTGGATTGTCATTCCCGCGAAGGCGGGAACCCGTAATCACTGCGCTTCATGAGACCCACTCGGTTCAGCCCGTATGGATTCCCGCCTTCGCGGGAATGACGGAAGATGTGGTTCGCCCCCATGTCATCAGGCTCTGAAGTGGTGACGCTATAATGCCGAGCCCGTTCGTGCTGCGCCTGTCGAAGCACCGTATTTCTGATCGCTACAGCGGAAAGAAGTACGGCCCTTCGACAAGCTCAGGGCGAACGGGGAAAGATACGCCCTAGATCAATCCTCGGCCGCAATCCTGACCTTCAGACCATCCAGCGCATCGGTCAGTTCAACCTGGCACGACAGCCGCGAATTCTCGTCACGCTCGCTCGACGAATCGAGCAGGTCGTTTTCGTCTTCGCTCATCTTGGGCAGTTTGGAGGCAAATTCCGGGTCGACATGCACGTGGCACGTGGCGCAGGAGCAGCAGCCACCACACAAAGCCAGGATCTCGTCGATCCCGGCATCCCGGATCACTTCCATCACCGACAGCCCGGCCTCGCCATCGATCTCGCGTTCTTCCCCCTCGCGCGTCACGACGATAAGCTTCGGCATCTCATTCTCCAGGCTGTATTCGCGCGTCCGCCATGCCGTGCGACGCGGTTTCGATCAAGGATATCCCGCATGGGCCTGAGCGCAGACCAGCTCCGCACCGCGATCGACGCATTGTGCGAGGGCGAACCGGCCTTTGCCGCCGCCGTCGCGCGGGCCGGCTATCCGCAGCCGCGCATCAACCCGCGCGGCCATGCCACGTTGCTGCGCACGATCATCGGACAGCAGGTGAGCGTCGCTTCCGCGCAATCGGTATGGACCAAATTGGAAGGCATCGCCGGCGACCTGACCGATCCCGAGACCATCGTCCGCGCGAGCGACGAGCAGCTCCGCGCGGCGGGCCTGTCACGCCAGAAAGCGGGCTATGCGCGCAGCCTGGCCGAGGAAGTGACGAGCGGGCGGCTGGATCTTTCGGCCCTGCCCGAGGATGACGAGGAGGCGATCAAGGCGCTGGTCGCGGTGAAGGGCATCGGGCGCTGGTCGGCGGAGGTCTATCTGCTGTTCGCGGAAGGGCGGCCCGACATCTGGCCGGCCGGCGATCTGGCGGTGCAGATCGAGATCGGGCGCATCCTCGGCCACGAGGCTCGGCCATCGGAGAAGCTCACCCGCGAACTGGCGGAAGCCTGGCGCCCGCATCGCGGCGCGGCGGCGATCTTCACGTGGCACCATTATGGCAGCGACATGAAGGTGATCTGAGGCACCGCGGGCTAGCGAACCCAACCACCCACGCGTCTGCCCTGAGCTTGTCGAAGGGCTGACTTTCTTTCGACGGCAGAAAAGAAGGACAGTGCTTCGACAGGCTCAGCACGGACGGTTGGGGGCACCCTACTCAGCCTTGGGCCAGCGCTGCGTCTTGCAGATGATGAAGAAGCAGCCGCGGACCTTGAGCGATCCGTCCGCATATCGATCCAGCGTCGCCGTATAGGTGTCGCCCGATTGCGGATCGTAGAGATTGCCGTGCCAGCGATCCCCGCCATCGGTGAAATCGAGCAACAGCGGCAGGCCGACCAGCGGGCGGCCGCGCTGCTTGGGATCGTTGTTCCGCTCGTCCACCGTCTTGCCGTAATCGGCGGCGGGCAGCAGCTTGACGATGCGGCCGCACATCCTGCCGCGGCCGCACGGTTCGATCTGCACGACCGCCTTCTTGTTCTGCGTCATCCAGCGACCGGCAACCGGCTGGGCCGCCTGGACCGCTGCATGTGCCATCGCCGCCGAAACCAGCGACAGTGCTATCGCACAGGCCGTCAATCGCATGAAAAACCTCTCGAACCGCCATGATCGTGGCGCAGGAGCGCCTCCCTGGCAGCGCATGATGGCCAAAAAACGACGCCGGGCGCCCGCCCCGCCGCATGGCGATTGACGAGGCGGCGCGCTTGCGAGAGGGAATGCGGCATGTCGCCGCCTGTCTCCATGCTTGCCGATCCGGGGCAGGACCGCCGCCCGTCGCTGGCCGAAAGCTATCGCACGGTGCGCGTGCCGACCGGCAAGGGGCGGTTCTGGGGCAAGATCGGCGCGTTCGCCGGGCCGGGATATATGGTCGCGGTCGGCTATATGGACCCGGGCAATTGGGCGACCGACCTCGCCGGCGGATCGGCGTTCGGCTACACCTTGCTCTCGGTCATCCTGATCTCGAACATCATGGCGATGGTGCTGCAATCGCTGTCGGCGAAGCTTGGCATCGTCACGGGCCACGATCTCGCGCAGGCGTGCCGCGCGCAATACGGGCCGGTGGTCAATATCTCGCTGTGGCTGCTGTGCGAACTGGCGATCATCGCCTGCGATCTGGCCGAGGTGCTGGGCACGGCCATCGCGCTGCAATTGCTGTTCGGGCTGCCGCTGGTGGCGGGCGTGTGCCTCACCGCGTTCGACGTGATGCTGATCCTCGCGCTGCAACGCTTCGGGTTCCGCAAGCTGGAGGCGTTCATCGTCGCGTTGCTGATCGTGATCGCGGGCTGCTTCGCGTTCGAACTGGCGATCGCGCAGCCGAGCCTGTCCGGCATCGCCGCCGGCCTGATCCCGCAGGCGCAGGTGATCACCAATCCGGCGATGCTGTACATCGCGATCGGCATCCTCGGCGCAACGGTGATGCCGCACAACCTCTACCTGCACTCCTCGATCGTGCAGACGCGCGCCTACGACCAGGACGAAGCGGGCAAGCGCGACGCGGTGCGCCACGCGACGATCGACAGCACCGTCGCGCTGTTCCTCGCTCTGTTCATCAATGCCTCGATCCTGATCCTCGCGGCGGCGGCCTTCCACGTGAACGGCCGGACCGACGTGGCCGATATCGACCAGGCGTATAAACTGCTCTCGCCGACGCTGGGCGCCGGCATGGCCAGCGTGGTGTTCGCGGTCGCGTTGCTCGCCTCGGGGCAGAACTCCACCGTCACCGGCACGTTGGCCGGGCAGATCGTGATGGAGGGCTTCCTCAACCTGCGCATGTCGCTGTGGCTGCGGCGGATGGTGACCCGGCTGCTGGCGATCGTGCCCGCGGTGATCGTGGTCGGCATGAAGGGCGCGGAGGGCGCGACCGAATTGCTCGTGCTGAGCCAGGTGGTGCTGAGCCTGCAACTGCCCTTCGCGATCGTGCCGCTCGTGCGCTTCACCGGGGACAAGGCGCAGATGGGCGTGTTCGCCAATGCCTGGTGGGTGAAGATCGCGGCGTGGGGAATCGCGGCGGTGGTGATCGTGCTGAACGTGAAGCTGCTGGTGGGCTTCTTCTTCGGCTAAGCGAGGATCCGTTGCGCCTGCTCGAGATGCAGCCGTTCGACCATCTCGCCATTCACCCGGATCGCACCCTTGTCGGCATTCTCGGGCAATGCGAACGCCGCGACCACCGCCTGCGCCCACGCCACCTGCGCCTCGCTGGCCGCGAACGCGCGGTTGGCGGCGGCGATCTGGGCGGGGTGGATCAAGGATTTGCCGTCGAAGCCGAACATAGCGCCCTGCGCGCATTCGGCGCGCAAAAGCTCGCCGTCCTCCAGCACGTTGCATACCCCGTCGAGCACGGTCAGCCCGGTCGCCCGCCCGGCCATGACGATCGCCGCCAGCGCCGGGAGCAGCGGCGTGCGCGCGGCATCGGGGCGGCAGCGCATCTCCTTGGCAAGATCGTTGGTGCCAGCGATCACGCCGGTAAGCCCGTGATGCGCCGCCGCTTCGGTCAACGCGCCGATTCCGGTGACCGCCGCGCATGTCTCGATCATCGCCCAGAGCGGGACGGTGCCGCCGGCCTCGGCACGGGCGATGGCGAGATCGGCTGGCGTGGAGACCTTGGGCAGCAGGATCGCATCCGGCGCGGCGCGGCCGAGCGCGGCGCAATCGTCCGCGCCCCATTCGGTGTCAAGCCCGTTGACGCGCACGACCAGTTCGCGTGCGCCGAAACCGCCCTGCCCCACCGCCGCGACGGCGGCGGCACGCGCGCTGGCCTTCAGGTCAGGCGCGACGGCGTCTTCGAGATCGAGGATGACAACATCGCAGTCGAGGCCCTTCGCCTTTTCGATCGCGCGGGCGTTCGAGGCGGGCATGAACAGGGCGCTGCGGCGGGGTCGAATGGTCATGGTCGGACTCCGGGTTCGAACGGATGCCCCTCTTACCGTCCGTGCCGAGCTTGTCGAAGCACTGCCCGCTCTTCCGTCAAAAGAAGGACAGTCCTTCGACAGGCTCAGGACGGACGGTGGGTAATCAGGGCGTCGTTGTTGCCCCCGCCGGATCACGCCGCGTCGGGGCCACCGCATTCTCCCAGCCGCCGCCGAGCGCCTTGAACAGGCTGATCTGCGCGTCGGCCACCGCCGCATCCGAGGATGCCAGCGCGGCACGGGCGCTTGCCCGGTCGCGTTCGGCGTCGATCAGCAGCAGGAAACTGTCCGCACCGTAATCGAAACGCAGCCGTGACAGGCGTGCCGCCGCGCTGCTGGCCCGTTCCGCGCGCACCAGAGCGGCGTTGCGATCGAGCGCCCCGGCATAGCGCGCCAGCGCCTGTTCCACTTCCTTCAGCGCGGTCAGCACCGTGCCGTCGAACGTGGCGAGGCTGGCGTCCGCCCCGGCGCGGGCCTGACGGATGCGCGCGCGCGCGATCGTCTGGTTGGGGAAGGACCAGGAGATCATCGGCCCGAGCGAGAAGGAAAAGCCCGAGGAGCTGAACGTCGATGCCGGCGAGGTGCCGCCGAACCCGAGGCTGCCGAGCAACCGGATCGAGGGATACAGCGCCGCCGTGGCCACGCCGACACGCGCAGTGTCCGCGGCCAGCGTGCGTTCCGCCGCCCGCACGTCCGGGCGGCGCGCGAGCAGCGTCGCGCCGTCGCCGGTGGGGATCACGGTCTTCACGCGCGGCGGTGTCTTGCACAGATCGGCCTGGGCATCGATCTGTTCCGGCGCACGCCCGGTCATCGTCGCCAGCGCATAGAGCGAGGCGCGACGTTCGGCCTCGAAACCGGGAATCGTCGCCTGGGTCTGCGCCAGCAGCACATCGGCGCGCTCGACATCACGGCGCGTCCCCCGCCCGGCATCGAACAGCGTCCTGGTCAGATCGAGCGTCTTCTGTTGCAACCCGACCGTTTCGATCGCCACCGCACGCTGCGCCGCATTGCCGCAGGCGGTGGCGTAGGCGCGCGCCGTTTCCGCCGCGACCGCCACGCGCGCCGCATCCAGCTGTGCCGCCGCCGCCGCGACATCGCCGCGCGCCGCCTCGATCGCCCGCGTGATGCCGCCGAACAGGTCGACCTCGTAAGCGGCGTCGAAGCCGACCGAATAGAGATCGGTTTCGATCCCACCACTCGCCGCGATGCCGGATGCCGCGGGATTGATGCGGTTATAGGTCGCCGACGCCGACAGATCGGTGCTGGGCAGCCGGGCGCCGCGCTGTTCCGACAGCACCGCACGCGCGCGCGCGAGATTGGCGGCGGCGACGCGGATATCGGTATTGTGCGCTAGTGCCTCGGTGACGAGGCGGTCGAGCACGGCATCGTCGTACAGCCGCCACCAGTTCGGCGGCAACTGGCTGGCGCTCACCGCCTGGGTCCGCGCCGCCTCGGCGAAGGCGGCGGTGTCGGCCGTCGCGGCGGGCGTCGTCGGCTTCACATAGTTCGGGCCGACCACGCAGGCGGACAGCGCCAGCGCCGATGCGAGTGACGGGATCAGGGCGAGACGCACGTTCATACCGGTACCACTTGATGATCGGGCGCGATCGGCGGCGGCGCCCCGGTATCGTTGGGGGGGGTGTCCGGATGCCGGTCCGACTTCTTGCCGCGCCACAGGCCGCTCACCCGATCGCCGAGCTTGCGGCAGATGATATAGAACGCCGGGGTGAACAGCAGGCCGAACGTCGTCACGCCGATCATCCCGAAGAACACCGCCACGCCCAAGGCCTGACGCATCTCGGCACCTGGGCCCGAACCGATCACCAAAGGCAGCACGCCAAGGATGAACGCGATCGACGTCATGACGATCGGGCGCAGGCGCTGTTCGGCGGCATGTTCCGCCGCCTGATACATGTCCATGCCGTTCAGTTCGTTCTGGCGCGCGAATTCGACGATCAGGATCGCGTTCTTCGCGGCCAGGCCGATCAGCACGATGAGCCCGATCTGCGTTAGGATATTATTGTCCAGACCCATCACGTTGACGCCGAGGATCGCGGCCAAGAGGCACATCGGCACGATCAGGATCACCGCCAGCGGCAGCACGACGCTTTCGTAATTCGCAGCGAGCAGCAGGAACACGAACAGCACGGCCAGAGCGAACGCGATTGCTGCCGTGTTACCCGCCTGCTGTTGCTGGTAGGCGAGTTCGGTCCATTCATAGGTCATGCCCTTGGGCAGGATCTGACCCGCAAGACCCGCCATCGTGTTCAGCGACTGGCCGGAGGAGAAGCCACGCACCGTATCGCCCTGCAGTTCGACGCTGGGATACAGATTGTAGCGCACCACACGGTATGGCCCGCTGTCGTTGCGCAGCGTCATCACCGAATCCAGCGGTACCATCCCGCCCGACGCAGACCGGGTCTTGAGCCGGCCGATATCGGACACCTGATCGCGGTACGGCGCGTCCGCCTGCGCGGTCACGCGGAACGTACGGCCGAGGAAGTTGAAGTCGTTGATGTAGGTCGAACCGAGATAGGTGCCGAGCGTCGAGAACACGTTCGCCACCGGAACGCCCAATTGCTCGGCGCGCTCGCGATCGATATCGGCGAACACACGCGGCGTCTTGGTGTTGTACGTCGTGAAGACGCTGGTCAGGCCCTCGGTCGTGTTGGCCTTCATCATCATGCCGAAGGCGGCCTTTTCGAGCGCCTGATAGCCGAGATTCGTACGATCCTCGATGATCATCTTGAAGCCGCCGCCGGTGCCGATGCCGCGCACGGGCGGTGGGGGGATGACGAGAACGTTGCCACCGGAGATCGCCCCGAACGCCTTGCGCATCTCGTTGGCCACTTCGTCCGCGCTCTTGCGGTCGCCGAACGCCTTCAACGGGATGAACATCGCGCCGGCGTTGGACGCGGTGGAGAAGGTCGCGCCGTCGAGACCGGAGAAGGCGACGGTGGTGTTGGTCGCGCCATTGGCGAGCGCGATCTTCGCCGCCTCGTCCATCACCGCATTGGTCCGCTGTAGCGAACTCCCCGGCGGCAACTGGATCACCGCGATCAGATAGCCCTGGTCCTGCGCCGGGATGAAGCCTGACGGCGTCTCGCCGAAGCGCCAGCCGGCCAGCGCGATCAGACCGATATAGACGATGCCGACCAGCACCAGCGACCGCACCGCGCGCGCCGTGTAGCGACCGAAGCGATTGGCGATCTTCTGAAACCCGCGGTTGAAGCCGTTGGCGAAGCGCGTCGGCGCGCCGCGCCAGCCGGCGGCCGGTTCGTGGTCATGCTTCGGCTTCAGGATCAACGCCGCGAGCGCCGGCGAGAGCGTGAGCGACACGAACGCCGAGATCACCGCCGCCGAGACGATCGTCAGCGCGAACTGCTTGTAGAACTGCCCCGAAATGCCCGGAATGAAGCTGGTCGGGATGAATACGCCGCACAGCACCAGCGAGATCGCGATCAGCGCGCCGGACACTTCGTCCATCGTCTCATGTGCCGCCTCGCGCGGGGACAGGCCCTTTTCCTCCATCAGGCGCTCGATATTCTCGACCACCACGATCGCGTCGTCGACGACGATGCCGACCGCCAGCACCATGCCGAAAAGCGACAGGTTGTTGAGGCTGAACCCGAACAAAGCCATCGCCGCGAGGCTGCCGACCAGCGCCACCGGCACCGCGATCAGCGGGATGATCGTCGCGCGCCACGTCTGCAGGAACAGCAGTACGACCAGTGCCACCAGCACGATCGCCTCGCCCAGCGTGTGATACACCGCGTTGATCGATTCCGAGATATATTCGGTCGGGTTGTACGGAATCGAATAGGCCATGCCCGCCGGGAAGCTCTTGGCGGCCTCGGCGATTTCCTTCTGCACGGCCTCGGCCGTGGTCAGCGCGTTGGACCCCGGCAGCTGCGTGATGCCGAGCGCGGTCATCGGTTTGCCGCCGAGGCGCGCGTTGATCGTGTAATCCTGCGCGCCGAGTTCGATCCGCGCGACATCGCGCAGCCTAGTCAGCCGCCCCTGATCGTCGCGCTTGATGATGATCTCGCCGAACTGGTCGGGATTGGTCAGGCGTCCTTCGGTCTGCACGCCGAGCTGGAACGCGGTGCTGCCCTGGTTGAACGGCGGCGCACCGACCGAGCCGACCGCGACCTGTGCGTTCTGCGCGCGGATCTGCGTGACGATCTCGTCCACGGTCAGGTTGCGCGAGGCGGCGCGATCGGGATCGATCCACACCCGCATGTTATAGTCGCGCCCGCCGAACGAGCGCACGCCGCCGACGCCGGGAATACGCGAGATGCGATCGATGATCTGCGTCGTCGCATAGTTGGAAACATATTGTTCGGACAGCGACCCGTTCGGCGAGGTCAGGGCGATGACCATCAGGATGTCGGGCGAATTCTTGCGCACCGTGACGCCGATCTGGCGGACCTGATCGGGCAGGCGCGGTTCGGCCGTGGCGACGCGGTTCTGCACCAGCACCTGCGCCTGATCGACGTTGACGCCCTGCTTGAACGTCACCGTAATCGCGATGACGCCGTCGCCGGTGTTGGACGAGGACATGTAGATCATGTCCTCCACGCCGTTGATCGATTCCTCGAGCGGCGCCGCGACCGTTTCGGCCAGGGTCTCGGCGGTGGCGCCCGGATAGGTCGCGCTGACGACGACGGTCGGCGGCGCGATCTCGGGATATTGCGCGACCGGCAGGCCCGGATAGGCGACCAGCCCGAACACGACGATCAGGATCGACAGGACGGCCGCGAAGATCGGCCGTTCGATGAAGAAATGGGGAAACTTCACGGGATCAGCGCGCCGTGGCTTCGGACGGCGGCGGCGCGGTGTCGATCTGCGCGTTCGGCCCGGTATCCTTGCTGCGCGGCTGCATGCGGATCAGCTTGGGCGTCACCGGCGCGCCGGGCTGCAGCGTGGTGAAGCCATCGACCACGACGTGATCGTTCGGCCCCAGCCCGGTCTTCACGACGCGCAGCCCCTCGACCAGCGGACCGGTCTCGATCGGATGCGGCACGGCCTTGTTGTCCTTGCCGACGACGTACACGAGCTTGCGCGTCTGATCGGTGGTGATCGCCTCGTCCGGGATCAGCATCGCCTTGTAGCTGCCCGAGCCGAGCAGCCGCGCGCGCCCGAACATGCCGGGGGTGAGGAAGCCCTGCGGGTTGGCGACCAGCGCATGCGCCCGGATCGTGCCGGAATTCTGGTCGACCGCGTTGTCGAGGAAGTCCATCCGCCCGCGCCAGCGATAGGTCGGCTCGTCGGCCAGCTTGATATCGACCGGATTGGGCGTGGTGCGCGACGATCCGCGCACGCCCGCCTGCGCCTGGCGGAGATATTTGAGATAGAAGCTTTCCGCCCCCTCGAACGAGAACCAGATCGGATCGGTCGAGACGACGCGGGTCAGAACGGTCGTGCCTTCGGTCGCGAAATTGCCCTTGCTGACGCGGCGGTCGGAGACGCGACCCGAGACGGGCGCACGCACGGTGGTGAAGCCGAGGTTCAATTGCGCGGTGGCGACGGCGGCGCGGCCGGCCTCGACATCGGCGGCGGCCGTGCCGACGGCGGCCTGCTTCTGTTCGAATTCTTCCTTCGAAATCGCCTGCGCTTCCAGCAGCTTGGCGGCGCGCGCCAGCTCGCTGCGGGCGTTGACCAACGTCGCCTGCGCCTTGGCCTGCGTCGCGCGCGCCTGCATCAGCGTCGCGCGATAGGGGCGCGGATCGATCGTGAACAGGCCCTGGCCGGCGCGGACATATTGGCCGTCGGTGAACAGTACCCGGTCGATCGTTCCCGACACGCGCGGGCGGATTTCGGCGTCCTGAATCGCCTCGAACCGGCCGACATATTCGTCCCAATCGGTGACGTCGCGCTGCAGCGGCACGGCGACGGTAACGTGTGCCGGCGGCGGCGCAGCGGGTGGCTTGGACCCACCACAGGCGGCGAGCAGCAACAGGGCCGTGCCGGCACCCGTCTTGCTCAGCCAGCTCGGACTACAGCGCATAAATTTCCCCAACGGCTTGATTCCGGGTGTTCACTTCACCCTCCCCCACCGCCATCCAGGTCACCGCCCGGTAGGTTGGTTGCTTTTTGCAACGTGCGGGCAACGACGCGCTTTTACAAGTGGGGGTTAACATAGGTTTCTGATAAGTTACTAATTCGTAAGACAAGTTTTTGCTGCGCCGCAACAGCTTGGCTTTTGCTCAACGCCATTACGTTCCCTATACTGTCCGCCATGTCACGCAGCGACACAGACTATGGGGCGCGCGCGCAGGCCGGTGGCATCGCGGCGGTGCGGTCTGCCGGGGCGTTCCTGAATGCCTTTGCCGATCATGCCGGATGGCGCGGCGTCGGGGCAACAGCATTAGTCGGCGCTGGGGCGGTGCTCGAAGGGGTCGGCGTCCTCCTTTTGATCCCCATTCTCGGCGTGGTCGTGCCGGGCGGGGCACCTTCGGCCTGGCGGAGCTGGCTGAACTCCATGCTGAGCGCGGTCGGCGCGACGACGCCGACCGTGCAACTGGGCGTGCTGCTGACGGCGTTCCTGATCGTCGCCGTGGTGCGCGGCGGGACGCTGTATGCGCGCGATATCGCGCTGGCGCGGTTGCAGGGCGGCTTCGTCGAGGCGCTGCGCAACAGGACGCTCGCGACGTTGGCCGCAGCGCCGTGGAGCCGGATCGTATCGCTCCGTCACGCGCGCATCACCAACCTGATCGGGATCGAGATGCAGCGCATCGCGGCCAGCGCGCAGTTCGTGATCCAGGGCGGCGTCGCGCTGGTCCTGCTGATCGTGCAGGCCGCGCTCGCATTCAGCCTCGCGCCGAAATTCGCCGCGGTGGCGATCGTCGTGCTGACGATCGGCGCGGTCGCCCTGCTCGGCACGTTTGGCCGCACGCGCGATCTCGGCGGCGACGTGGTACGCCAGAGCCAGGCGATGATGGGCAGCGCGGCGACCTTTCTCGGCGGGCTGAAGGCCGCGGCGGCGCAGAACGGCCAGGGCCGGTTCGTCGCGGAATTCGCCGCGATCCAGAGCGCGCTCAAGCAGCGTCAGATCGCCTATGCCCGACGCACGGCCCGGTCGCGTACCGTCTTCGGTCTGGGATCGGCGCTGGCCGGTGCGGCAGTGGTGTTCGGCGGGGTCGTCTCCGGCGTACCCCCGCCGGTGCTGATCGCGCTGATCCTGATCTTCGCGCGCATGGCCGCCCCGGCGCAGCAGATCCAATCCGCCACGCAGAACTTCTTCTTCAGCCTGCCGAGCTTCGAGGCGGTACGGCAGCTGGACTTGGACCTGATGCGCGAGGGCAGCCCCACCCCTGCCCCGATCCTGCCACCGCCCGGGGCGGTTACGCTCAGCGACGTGCGCTATCTCCATCCCGGCGGCGGCGGGGTGAAGCAGGCCAGCCTGACGATCCATCCCGGCGAATTCATCGGGATCACCGGGCCTTCGGGCGCGGGCAAGACGACGCTGGTCGATCTGCTGATCGGCCTGCTCGCCCCGCAAACGGGCGTGATGCGGATCGGCGGGCGACCGGTCGATCCCGCCATGCTGGCCGGGTGGCGCGAGGGGATCGCCTATGTCCCGCAGGACGGCTTCCTGTTCCACGATACCGTACGCCGCAATCTCACCTGGCACGACGACGCGATCGATCAGGCGCGGATCGATGCGGCGATCCGGCTGGCGGGGGCCGGGCCGCTGATCGCCGGACTGCCCGACGGGCTGGAGACGGTGATCGGCGAACGCGGGGCCATGCTGTCGGGCGGGGAGCGCCAGCGCCTCGCGCTGACCCGCGCCTTGATCCGCCAGCCGCGCCTGCTGGTTCTCGACGAAGCCGCAAACGCGATCGATGCCGAGGGCGAGGCGGCGTTGCTCGCCCACCTGGCCGCGCTCGATCCCCGCCCGACGATCCTGATGATCTCGCACCGCGCCGAGAGCATGGCCTTGTGCGACCGGGTGATCACCGTCGAGCGGGGTTTGGTGACCGCCTGACCGCTCCGCGCGACCCGTAAAGACCGAGCGGCAAGCGGAGCGCCGGACGGTCGCGCTCGAAAAATCCATACTCACCGTTCCCACGCGAACGCGGGGGTCTCGGAGCCAGCAGTATCCTGTGCGACCCTGGGTTTCCGCTTTCGCGGGAGACCATTCGATCTGTTCCGGGTAGCGGTCTTATCGGAGAAAACCGCTCTCAAAGCCGTCCGAAAAACCGTATGTCGGACCGTCTCAGTACACCACTACGCTGCGGATGCTCTCGCCCGCATGCATCAGGTCGAAGCCCTTGTTGATCTCTTCGAGGCTCAGCACATGGGTGATCATCGAGTCGATCTCGATCTTGCCGTTCATGTACCAGTCGACGATCTTCGGCACGTCGGTGCGGCCCCTGGCCCCGCCGAACGCGGTGCCGCGCCAGTTGCGGCCGGTGACGAGCTGGAACGGGCGCGTGGCGATCTCCTTGCCCGCCTCGGCGACACCGATGATGATGCTGGTGCCCCAGCCGCGATGGCACGCCTCCAGGGCGGTGCGCATCACTTCGGTATTGCCGGTACAGTCGAACGTGTAGTCCGCGCCGCCATCGGTGAGCGCCAGGATCGCAGCGATCGTATCCTCGCTGCTCTTGCCGCGCGCGTCGATGAAGTCGGTCATGCCGAAGCGACGGCCCCATTCCTCGCGATCGGGATTGATGTCGACGCCGATGATCTTGCCGGCCCCCGCCAGCCGCGCGCCCTGCAAAACGTTGAGGCCGATTCCCCCCAGGCCGAACACGACGATATTGTCGCCGACCTGCACCTTGGCGGTATTCACCACCGCGCCGACGCCGGTCGTCACGCCGCAGCCGACGTAGCACGCGCTGTTGAAGGGCGCGTCCTCACGGATCTTGGCGACCGCGATCTCGGGCAGCACGGTGAAGTTCGAAAAGGTCGAGCAGCCCATATAATGGAAGATCGGCTGCCCGTTATAGCTGAACCGCGTCGTCCCGTCGGGCATCAGCCCCTTGCCCTGTGTGGCGCGGATCGCGGTGCACAGGTTGGTCTTGCCGCTGAGACACGACTTACATTGGCGGCATTCCGGCGTGTAGAGCGGTATGACGTGATCGCCGGGCCCGACGCTGGTCACCCCCGCGCCCACTTCGCGCACGATGCCGGCACCCTCGTGCCCCAGCACGCTGGGGAACAGGCCCTCGCTGTCCAAGCCGTCCAGCGTATAGGCGTCGGTATGGCAGATGCCCGTGGCCATGATCTCGACCAGAACCTCGCCCGCCTTCGGCCCCTCCAGATCGAGTTCGACGATCTCGAGCGGCTTCTTGGCTTCGAATGCTACTGCGGCGCGGGTCTTCATGGCGTGTCTCCTCGGGTCGCGACGCGACTAGGGCAGCGGGCCGGTGCCATCAAGACCGGTGATCCCGCTCAATGCGCAGCACCCATTTCGACCTT
Source organism: Sphingomonas sp. Leaf357 (assembly GCF_001423845.1). Classification (NCBI taxonomy): domain Bacteria; kingdom Pseudomonadati; phylum Pseudomonadota; class Alphaproteobacteria; order Sphingomonadales; family Sphingomonadaceae; genus Sphingomonas; species Sphingomonas sp. Leaf357. The sequence continues at coordinate 449,125 of NZ_LMPM01000002.1, forward strand.
GCCCTTCGGTTTCGGCGCCAGCCATACGAATGCCGCCGCGATCAGGAAAACGACGAACGCCAGGGTGAAGACATGGGTCGCCCCGACAGTGGAGGATTGCGCCTCCACCAGCCGGTCGATCGCCCCGCGCGCCTGTTCGGTGCCGAGACCCTTGGCCTGCAACTGCTCCATCGTCGCCGCCACGCCGTTCATCGACGGCACCATGTCGGATCGGCTGACGCGACTGGCATTGTCCCACGCGGTGGTGGCGGTCGCCGTGCCGATCGCGCCGCACAGGGTGCGAACGAAGCTCATGATGCCCGCCGCCGAGGTCGTTTCGCTCGGCTTCACCGACGACAGCGCTAGCGCGGTGAGGCCGACGAAGAAGAACGGCATGCCGATCCCCTGCAGCAATTGCGGCAATGCGAGATGGAAGAAGTCCGAATCTGTGCTCCACCCGGCGCGCAACAGCGACATCACGCCGAGCCACAGGATTCCCCCGCACACCGTGATGCGCAGATCGACCTTGCCGACCAGCCGCGCCGCGACCGGCGACATGGCGACGGCGAACACTCCGACGAACGCAGTCGTATACCCCGCTTCGGTGGCGGTGTAGCCGACCACCTGTTGCAGCCATAACGGCGTCAGCACGACCGAAGCGAAGAACGCGCCGAACCCGAGCGCGATGGCGATCGTGCCCGCGGTGAAGCCGCGGTGCCGGAACACCTTGATATCGACGATCGGGTTTTTCTCGCCCAATTCCCAGATGATGAACGCCGGCAAACCGATCGCCGCGATGATCGCCATGGCGACGACGAACGGGGAGGAGAACCAGTCATGCTCGCGCCCCGTGTCCAGCATCAGCTGGAACGCGCCGACCCAGATCACCATCAGCACCAGCCCGATCACGTCGATCCCGACCTTGGCGGTCTTCGTCTCGAACGGAGCGACCATGCGGCTGACGGCGAAGATGCAGAAGCAGACGACCGGAATGTTGATGAAGAAGATCCACGGCCAAGTCCAATTGTCGCTGATCATGCCGCCGAGGATAGGCCCGGCGATCGGCGCGCACACCGTCGTCATCGCCCATAGCCCCATCGCGGCGCCGGCCTTCTCCCGGGGGAATATCCGCAGCAGCAGCATCTGGCTGAGCGGCATCAGCGGCCCGCCCGACAGGCCCTGGCAGATGCGGAAGACCACCAGCATCGGCAGGCTGTTCGACAGGCCGCACAGCATCGAGAATATGCCGAACCCAATCAGCGACATCACGAACCAGCGCACCGTGCCGAAGCGCGCGGCGAGCCAGCCGGTCAGCGGCACGCTGATCGCATCGGCCACCGAGTAGGAGGTGATCACCCACGTCCCCTGCGTCGGCGAGATGGCGAGGCCACCGGCGATATGCGGCACGGAGACGTTGGCGATCGTCGTGTCGAGCACGACGACGAAGTTCGCCAGCGCCAGCGCGATCCCGCCGAGCAGCAGCTTGCCGCCGGTCAGCGGCGTGGGTTCGGAGGCGGCATCGGCCACGTTATTTGCCGCGCGTATCGATGACGGCGTCCATCGTCAGCCCGACGCGCAGGGGATGCGCCTGCAGATCCTTCGGATCGATCGTGATGCGCACCGGCAGGCGCTGCACCACCTTCACCCAGTTGCCGGTCGCGTTCTGCGCCGGGATCAGCGAGAATGCCGCGCCGGTGCCACCGGAAAAGCCAGTGACATGGCCGTGGAACACGACATCGCCGCCATAATAATCGGAGGTGAGTTCGGCCGGCTGGCCGATCCGCACGTCGCGCAACTGGCTCTCCTTGTAATTGGCATCGACATAGGCGGTGGCGATCGGCACGATCGTCATGATCGGCGCGCCGGCGGCGATGCGCTGGCCCACCTGCACCTGGCGATTGGTGACGATGCCGTCGACCGGCGCGCGGATCACCGTACGTTCGAGGTCGAGCTTGGCCTTGTCGAGCCGCGCGCGCGCCGAGGCCACGTCGGGCGACGTGTCGATCGTCGTGCCGCGCACCAGCGCCTCGCTCGCCGCCGCGTCGTCCCCGGCGGAGTTCTGCGTCGCGATCGCCGACGTGACGCCGGCCTGCGCCAGTTGGCGGGAGGCGAGCGCGCTCTGATAGGCGGCGCGCGCGGTGGTCAGTTCCTCGGCCGAGGCGGCACCGCTGCCGACCAGCTGCTGGCGGCGATCGAGATCGATCTTCGTGCGGGCGAGCATCGCATTGGCATCGGCCAGCTTGGCGCGTGCCTGCGCGATATCCGCGCCGCGCGACGTCACCTTCGAGCGGGCGGACCCGGCGAGCGCCGCGGTCTGGCCGTATTTCTGCTGTGCCTGCAGCAAGGCGGCCTGGGCGGTGGCGAGATCGATCTTCGCATCGGCGGAATCGATCACGACGAGGATGTCGCCCTTCTTCACCGCCTGCGTGCCGCCGACCCGCACTTCGGTGACGGGCCCGGAGACGAGCGAGGTGATCTGCGCCGAATCCGCGCCGACATAGGCATTGTCGGTATGCACGCGGCCGACATCGAACACGAAATACCAGATCGCCCACAAGCAGGCGGCGGCGGCCACGACGATCGCGAGAATCGTCAGCAGCTTCCTGCGCTTGCCGGCGGTGGGCGGCGCGGGATGATCGTCGTTCCGCTGCGTGGTATCCGCTTCGGGCTGCGCATGCGCATCGGCATCGGCCATCACTTCGTCTCCGTATAGGTATAGCCACCGCCGAGCGCGCGGATCAGCGCGACGTCGAGCGCGATGCGGCGCGCTTCGAGATCGGCCACGGCACGCCGGGCGGTGAGTTGGTAATCGTCCGCGGTCAGCACGGTCAGTTGGGTCGAGAGCCCGCCGGTGTAGCGCAAGGCGGCGATGCGGCTGGCATCGGCGGCAGCGGCGAGCGAGGTGCGCTGTTCGGCGAGCCGCCGGTCGAGCGCGCGCTGGCTGGCGACGGCGTCGGCGACCTCGTGCAGCGCGGCGATCAACGTGCGATCGTACGTGGCGACCGCGCCGTCATAATCCGCGCGCGCCTGCACGTAGCGGCCCTCGATGCGACCGCCGTCGAAGATCGGCAGGCTGAAGGCGGGGCCGGCGCTGCCATAGCTCGAATTCCCTTCGAACAGCCGGCCGAGGCCCAAGGATTGCAGGCCGACGATCGCCGACAGGCTGATATTGGGATAAAAGTCCGCCCGCGCGACCTTGATGCGCTTGGCGGCGGCATCGGCCCGCAACCGCGCGGCGACGACGTCCGGGCGGCGGCCGACCAGATCGATCCCGGCCCGGTCCGGCACGCCGATCGCGGCGGCGGAGATCGTCGGGCGTGCGATGCCGAGGCCGCGATCCGGGCCGGCACCGACCAAGGCGGCGATGCGGTTCTTCGTGAGCACGATCGCTTCGTCCAAAGCGGCGATATCGGCGCGGGCGGCGGGCACGCGCGATTCCGCCTGGCGCTGGCTGCCGACCGCATCGACCCCGACATCGACGCGCTGCGTGGTCAGCCTGGCGCTCGCGTCCCGCACGCGCAGCGCCTCGATCGCGACATCACGCTCGGCGTGATATTGCGCCAGTTCGGCATAGGCGGCGGCGATGTTGGTGGACAGCATCAGCCGCGCCTGATCGGCATCGACGCGCGCCGCCTGTGCCTCCGACGTGGCGGCGGCGAGCGCGGCGCGGTTCTTGCCCCACAGATCGAGGTTGAAATTCGCCGTGCCGGTCAAGCGACCGGTGTCCTGAATGCCGTCGGGCACGAATTCCGGCGGGATGCCGAGATTCTTGCTCTGCTTGTTGCCGCCGACCAAGCCATCGGCGGACAGGCTGGGCGACAAGGCCGAACGGCTCTGTCGGGCGAGCGCATCGGCGGCGTCGATCCGGGCGACGGCGGCGGCGACGTCGGGCGACGCCTTGAGCGCTTCCTCGATCAGGGCGTTGAGTTGCGGATCCCCGAACCCGCTCCACCACGCGGCCGCCGGCCAGTCGCGGGTCGCGCCTTGTGTCGGCGCGAGGCTCCGGGTCGATTCGAGCGACGTGGCCGTGCGCGGCTCGGGCTTGGCGCCGAGATCGGGCACGCAACCGGCGAGCAGAGCGGCAGACGAGGCCGCCAGTGTGAGGTGGACGAGACGCATGGTAATGCCTGATACTATCTGGTATCATTGCCCCCTGATCCTGCGCGCTGCGATTGTCAATTGAAATGATACCAGTCAGTATTGCCGCCCATTCGACCCTCGCCTCGTGCGAGCCCGACGGCCGCGCGTTGCGCCGCCAAGCCTTCGTCGATGCCGCCCGCGACGCGTTTTTCGCGCGGGGATATGGCGAGACGACGATGTCGTCGATCGCGGCCGCCGTGGGTGGATCGAAGACCACCTTGTGGTCCTACTTCCCCTCCAAGGAAGAGTTGTTCGCCGCCGTCGTGGACGATATCGGCAAGCATTTCAGCCCCGCGCTGACGGTGGAGCTGCCGCTGGGCGCGCCGGTCCGCGCGACGCTGCAGAACTTCGCGACGGCGATGTTGCGGACGATCCTGTCGCCCCCGATCATCGCGCTGCACCGCGTCGTGACCGGCGAGGCGCAACGCTTTCCGGAACTGGGCGCGCTGTTCTACGAGCGCGGGCCGCGGCGCGGCAAGGAACGCCTGGCGGCGTTCATCGCCGATGCCATGGCCGAGGGACGGTTGCGGCAGGGCGACCCGATGGTGGCCGCGTGGCAATTCTCCGCCTTGTGCCAGTCGGGTTGTTTTCAGGAGATCCTGCTCGCGATCCAGAACGTGGCGAGCGAGGAGCGGATCGCGAAGGACATCGACGCCGCGATCGACACCTTCATGCGAGCGTGGACGGCAGAATGATCGTGTCGATCGCCTGCGCCACGCCATCCTCGTCATTGCCGGCCGTCACCTTGTCGGCCTTGGCGCGGACGTCGGCCGGGCCCTGCCCCATCGCGATCGACAGGCCCGCGCGCGCGAACATCGGCACGTCGTTGGCCTGATCGCCGATCGCACAGGTGGCGGACAGCGGCGTGCCCATCGCCTCGGCCAGCAGCGAGATCCCGTCGCCCTTGTTCGCCGCGCGCGCGGTCACGTCGAGATAATAGGTCTGCGACTGCATGATCGTCGCCCGGTCCGCGAACGGCCGGGCCTTGTCGTTCAAGCCGCGCAACAGATCGGCATCGTCGCTGACGAAGGTGATCTTGTCGGCGCGATCGTAGAGTTCGGTAAAGTCGCCGGTGACGATCGGCGCCTGGTTGGAGGCGATACGTTCGTGCGTGACATGCACGCCTTGATCGGTGCTGGCATACCATCTGTCGTCGGCGAACACCCAGACATCCACCGCCGCGCCTTCGGCAAGATCGAACATGCCCTCGACCACCTCGCGGTCGATGAAATGCTGGCAGACGATCGTGCCGTCACGCTTGAAGATCGTGCCGCCATTGAACGCGCCCATCGGCGCGTCTATCGCCAACCGATCCGCGATCGGCATCATGCCGGAACGCGGCCGCGCGCTGACGATGGTGAAGCCGAGGCCCGCCGTGCGCAGGCGACCGACCGCATCGATCGTCCCCGACGTCAGTTCCTTCTTCCCATCGACCAACGTGCCATCGACGTCGGATACGACCAGCCTTATTTCGACACTCACTGGGGCATCTCGACGTGACCGCCGAAGCCGTAACGCATTGCCGAGAGCAGTTTGTCGCCGAACGTATGCTCCACCCGGCTGCGATAGCGCGCGAACAAGGCGGCGGTGAGCACGTTGGCCGGCACCTTCTCCTCCATCGCCGCGTCGATCGTCCACTGGCCCTCGCCCGAATCGGCGACATTGCCGCTGAATGCTTGGAGCTCCATGTCCTTGGCGAGCGCGATGGCGGAGAGGTCGAGCAGCCATGACGAGATCACGCTGCCGCGCCGCCAGACCTCGGCGATGTCGGTCAGGTTGAGATCGAAACGTTCGTCCTCCGGCAGCTTGTCGGATGCCTTGCCCTTCAGGATGTCGAAGCCTTCGGCATAGGCCTGCATCAGGCCGTATTCGATGCCATTATGCACCATCTTCACGAAATGGCCCGCGCCGGCAGGCCCGGCATGGATATAGCCCTGCTCGGCGCGGGGATCGTCACCATCGGGACGGCCCGGCGTGCGCGTGATCGTGCCGGCACCGGGGGCGAGCGCGGCGAGCATCGGATCGACATGGTCGACCGCATCCTTGTCGCCACCGACCATCATGCAATAGCCGCGCTCCAGGCCCCAGACGCCCCCGGACGTGCCGACGTCGATATAGCGGATGCCCTTTTCGGCGAGCGTCTTAGCGCGGCGGATATCGTCCTTGTAAAAGCTGTTGCCTCCGTCGATCACGATGTCGCCTTCGCCGCACAGCCCAGAAATGGTGGCGATGGTCTGCTCTGTGATCTCGCCGGCGGGTAGCATCGACCAGAAGATCGCAGGACTATCCAGCTTGACCTTCATGTCCTCAAGGCCCGAGGCGGCGATCGCGCCATCGGCCACCAGCGCGTCGATCGCCTTCTGGTCGCGGTCGAACACCACCGTCTCGTGGCCTGCGCGCATCAGCCGTCGAGCGATGTTGCCACCCATGCGGCCGAGGCCGATGATACCGATCTTCATTGGGACTGTCCTTCGATCACGTGCCGAACCGACTTCTCCGGAACAGGCCGCAGCCCGATCGGAAAGGTCATGGTAACGCAGTACGGTCCGCCGCCACGATCGTTCCGCGACTGCGCCCCGGCCTCAGCCGGGGAGGCGCAAAAGCCTTACGCAGCTTCAGCCGGATGCTTCGCCGCGATCGCGCCGAGCAGATCGTCGAACGCCTTGGAAAAACTCGCCACACCTTCTTCGACGAGCGTATCCGTGACGCCCTTGAGGTCGAGCCCCAGGCTTTCCTGATCCGCGAGCACCTTGCGCGCGCCCTCGACATCCGAGGAGAGCGTATCGCCCACCGTTCCGCGTTCGCGAAACGCGTCGAGCGTCTTGGGCGGCACGGTGTTGACCGTGTCCTTGCCGATCAGCGTGTCGAGATACAGCGTGTCGGGATAATCCGGGTTCTTGGTACCGGTCGAAGCCCAGAGCAACCGCTGCACTTGAGCGCCCTTGGCAGCGAGCGCCTGCCAGCGATCGGACGCGATGAATTCCTCGTACCAGGCATAGGCCAGCTTGGCGTTGGCGATGGCAACCTTGCCTTTGAGCGCCTTGGCCGCGTCACCGCCGGTGCCCGCATCGATCTTGTCGTCGATCTTGCTGTCGATGCGGCTGACGAAGAAACTGGCGACGCTGGCGATCCGGTCGATCGCCTCACCGCGCGCGGCGCGCTTTTCAAGGCCCTCGGTGTAAGCGAGTGCGACCGCCTTGTACGCGTCGATCGAGAACAGCAACGTCACGTTGACGTTGATGCCGGCGTCGATCGTCGCGGCGATCGCGGGCACGCCGGCGGGCGTACCGGGGATCTTGATCATCAGGTTCGGGCGATCGACCTCGGCCCACAACTTCGCGGCCTCGGCGATCGTCGCATCCGTATCGTTGGCGAGGTATGGCGACACTTCCAGGCTGACATAGCCGTCCTTGGCCTCCAGCCGGTCATAGACCGGGCGCAGCGTGTCGGCCGCCGCCCGGATATCCTGGATCGCGAGATGTTCGTAGCGCGCCATGGTCGAGGCGTCCGGGTTCGCCTTGTCGAACTCGGCGAGCGCGAAATCATAGGCGTCGCCATGCCCCATCGCCTTTTCGAAGATCGACGGATTGGAGGTGACGCCGGTCAGCCCATCCTCCTCGACCAATTTCTGCAGGCCGCCCTCGGCGAGGAACTTGCGATCGACGAAGTCGAGCCAGACGGCTTGTCCCCGTGCGGCGAGATCGTTCAAACGGCCCATCACTTCGTCTCCATCACGGATTTGGCGACTTCCACGACCTTGGGGATCGTGAAGCCGAACTTGTCGGCCAGCTTGGCGAGCGGGGCAGAGGCGCCGAACGTCGCCATGCTGATCGCCTTGCCTTCGAGACCGATATAGCGATCCCAGCCGATTTCGCTGCCCATCTCGATCGAGACGCGCGCCTTGATCGCCTTCGGCAGCACGCTTTCCTTGTATTCGTCCGACTGACGCTCGTAGCGGAACCAGCTCGGCATCGAGACGACGCGCGCGGCGATGCCCTCGCTCTTGAGCTGCTCGTACGCGCCGATCGCCAACGATACTTCGGATCCGGTGGCGATCAGGATCACCTGCGGATTTTCGCTGTCGGCCAGCACATAGGCGCCCTGCTCGAGGCCATCGGCGCTGGCATATTTGGTCCGATCGAGCGTCGGCAGCGCCTGACGCGACAGCACCAGAGCATGCGGATGGCCGCTGTCCTTGACGATTGCCTTCCATGCCGCCGCCGCCTCGTTGGCGTCCCCGGGGCGGATCGTGTCCATGCCCGGTGTCGCCCGCAGCATGGCGAGTTGCTCGATCGGCTGGTGGGTCGGGCCGTCTTCGCCGACGCCGATCGAATCGTGCGTGAAGATCCACACCGCGCCGATCTCCATCAGCGCGGACAGGCGCACCGGGGGACGCATGTAATCGAGGAACACGAAGAAGGTGGAGCCGTAACCGCGCAGGTGCGACAGCGACATGCCGTTGACCACCGCGCCCATGCCGTGTTCGCGCACGCCGAAGTGGAAGTTCACCCCGTCATAGCTGCCGGGTTCGAACGACTTGCCACCCTTGATGTCGGTCTTGGTCGAGGGCGCGAGATCGGCCGAGCCGCCGAGCAGCCATGGCACCTTGGGCACGATCGCGTTCAGCACCTTGCCCGCCGCGTCGCGGCTGGCAATGCCCTTGGCATCGGGCTCGAACACCGGAATATCGGCATCCCAGCCTTCGGGCAGCGTATCCGACAGCAGAGCATCGAGTTCGGTGGCGAGATCGGGGAACGCCGTGCGATACTTGGCCAGCGTGGCTTCCCACTCCTCGCGCGCCGGGCGTCCGCGATCGGCGATGGCACCGTTGAAATGCTCGACCACGCCATCGGGGACGTAGAAGGTCTTGTCCTCGGGCCAGCCATAAGCGCGCTTGGTCTCAGCGATCACGGCGTCGCCCATCGCATCGCTGTGCGCCTTGGAGGTACCGGCGATCGGGCTGCCGTAACCGATGACCGAGTGAACGATGATCATCGTCGGCTTGTCGTCGGTCTTGCGGAAGGTATCGAGCGCCGCGGCCAACGCCGCACAATCGTTGGCATCGTCGACATGGATGACGTTCCAGCCATAGGCTTCAAAGCGCTTGCCGACGTCCTCGTCGAACGTCAGGCTCGTCTTGCCCTCGATCGTGATGTGGTTGCTGTCGTAGATCCAGCACAGGTTGCTGAGGCGCAGATGCCCGGCGAGGCTCGCGGCCTCCTGGCTCACCCCCTCCATCAGGTCGCCGTCACCCGCGAGCGTGTACACGTCGTGATCGAACAGCGTGTAATCCGGCTTGTTGTAGCGCGCGGCGAGCCAGCGCTCGGCGATCGCCATGCCGACCGAATTGCCGCAACCCTGCCCCAACGGACCGGTGGTCGTCTCGACCCCGGTGGTATGACGATATTCGGGGTGGCCCGGCGTCTTCGAGCCGATCTGGCGGAAATTCTCGATATCGTTCAGGCTGACCGCCTCGTGGCCGGTCTTGTTGCCCTTGCCATCGACCTCGTCGACCTTGGCGAGGTGCAGCAGCGCGTAGAGCAGCATCGAGGCATGGCCCACCGACAGCACGAAGCGGTCGCGATTCGGCCAATCGGGCTTCGCCGGATCGTAGCGCAGGAATTGCGACCAGAGCGTGTAGCCGACCGGCGCCATCGCCATCGGCGTGCCGGGATGGCCCGAATTCGCCTTCTGCACCGCGTCCATCGTCAGGGTGCGGATCGTGTCGATCGTCAGCCGCGACAGCGATCCGTCCTCGTGGAGACTGGTCCCGTCCTGTTTCGAACGGGTGTCGGCGGTTGCGGTGTCGCTCATGACGGGTCGATCCTTCTTGTCGCTGCCCCAACGCGAAGGGGCGTCCGAGGTTGCGGCTTCTGCGGTCTTATCTCGCGCGGTCAACCCGACTCACCGCGCCATCATGCGCGATATAGGCCGAATCGATCTCGTCCAGGAACAGGCCGTGCCCGAGAAGTCCCGGAATCGCAGCCAGTTGCGCGGCGGTGGCGAGGGGATCGAACGCGCCCGGAAATTTGCTGTCGAGGATCAGATTGTCCTGATCGGTGCGCCATGGCCGGCCATCCCGGAGCCGCAGCACCGGAGTCGCGCCGAGCCTGGCGATGCGATCGGCCACGAACGCACGGGCGAGCGGCAGAACCTCGACCGGCACCGGCGCATGGCCGAGCATGGCGACGCGTTTCGACCCGTCGGCGATGGCGATCATCCGGCGCGCGGCGGTGGCGACGATCTTTTCGCGCAGCATCGCCCCGCCCGCGCCCTTGATCGCGCGGGCCTGCCCGTCGATCTCGTCCACGCCGTCGATCGCGATGTCGATCTCGGCGATGTCGTCAAGCGGCAGGACGGCAATTCCCGCCGCGCGCGCCGCAGCCTCGGTCGCCAGCGACGTGGCCACGGCGGTGATCTTCAGGCCCGCGCGCACCCGCTCGCCGAGATGCGCGATCAGATGGGCGGCGGTCGATCCGGTGCCGAGACCGACGATCATGCCCGCGTCGATTTCGGCCGCGGCGGCGATCGCGGCGAGGCGCTTGTCGTCGTCCGCGCTCATTTCGCCATGGCCTGCTCGAACAATGGCGATCCAAGATGGGCCGCGAGCCAGCGCTGCACGTTCGGCAGGACCTGCGCGTCGAACCAGTCTCGATCCACCGCCGCGAACTGGCGGACGAACGGCATCAGCGCGATATCGGTCAGGCGGCGCGCCTCGCCGCACAGATTGGTCGTACCGGCAAGGCGGGTTTCGAGTCCGCCCAGCAGCGCCAGCCCTGCCGCGCGATGCTCGAGCGGGGCGCTGCCGTGCCGTTCGGGATATTTGTAGCGATCGAGATGGTGCTTGAACGGCCCGTCATTGGCGGCGATCAGATCCGCATCGTCGCCGGCCAGCCACCGTTCGGGATCGTTCTCCGCCAGCGCCCGGCGCATGATCGCCAGGCTCTCGTCGATCACCTCACCATCCGGCAGCACGAGCACAGGGACGGTCCCCTTGGGCGAGGCCGCGAGCATCGCCGCCGGCTTGTCGCGCAGCTTCACCTCGACCGTCGCGAACGCCGCGCCGCTGACCAGCAACGCCATCCGCGCGCGGATCGCATAGGGGCAGCGGCGGAAGCTGTAGAGGATCGGCGCGGTCATCACGCCTGCATGTAGGGTGGCATGCCGGGCCGATCCACTCTTGCCTTCCGCCCCGCGCGCCGCGATGGCTCGGCCATGCAGACAGAGGCCGTCCTCGGATTCGATTTCGGCACCACCAACAGCGTCGCGGCGCTGTCGGTGGGCGGGGCCGCGCCGGACATGGTCGCCTTCGACACGCCGAACGGGACGGACGCGGTATTCCGATCGGCCTTGTGCTTCTGGCAGGACGAGGACGTGCGCGGCGGACTGGCGGTGGAGGCCGGGCCGTGGGCGATCGCCGAATATCTCGATTATCCCGAGGCGAGCCGATTCGTGCAATCGTTCAAGTCGGTCGCGGCCAGCCCGGTATTCGAACATGCCACGATCTTCGAACGGCGGTTCCGGTTCGAGGAGATGGGGCAACTGTTCCTGGACAAGCTGGCGGCGCGATCGGGCGGGACGCTGGGCGGCGTGCCGGCCCGGATCGTCGTCGGGCGGCCGGTGGAATATGCCGGCAGCCGGCCGGACGAGGCGCTGGCCCGCACCCGCTACGACGCGATGTTCGCCCGGTTCGGGGCGGACGTGCATTACGTCTACGAGCCGGTCGGCGCGGCGTTCAGCTTCGCCGCGCGGCTGACGGAGCCGGCGACGGTGCTGGTCGCCGATTTCGGCGGCGGGACGAGCGACTTCTCGGTCGTGCGCGTTGCGGCGCCGGGGGCGGAGCGGCGGTGCGTACCGCTGGGGCATGCGGGGATCGGGATTGCCGGGGACCGGTTCGATTATCGCATCGTCGATCGGCTGGTGCTGCCGATGCTGGGCAAGGGCGGCAATTACAAATCGTTCGACAAGGTACTGGAAATCCCGCGCGGCTATTTCAGCGATTTCGCCGACTGGTCGAAACTGGCGCTGATGCGCAATCGCAAGACGCTGGCCGATTTGGACAAATTGCGCCGCAGCGCGATCGACCAGGCGGCGATCGGGCGGATGATCGCGGTGATCGAGCAGGAACTGGGCTATCCGCTGTACGACGCGGTCGGGCGATTGAAGCGCGCTCTGTCCGCCGACACGCACGCGCATTTCCATTTCGAAGGCGCCGGGCTGGAAATCGAGGCGGAGGTGACGCGCGCGGAATTCGAAGGCTGGATCGTCGGGGATATCGCGCGGATCGAACAGACCGTGGATCGCGCGCTGGCGGCGAGCGGCGTGACGGCGGACGGGATCGACCGGGTGTTCCTGACCGGCGGCACATCGCTGACCCCGGCGGTACGGGCATTGTTCGTACGGCGTTTCGGGGAGGATGCGATCGCCAGCGGCGGCGAACTCACCTCGATCGCGCACGGGCTCGCGCTGATCGGGCAGGAGGCGGATCTGGCGGCGTGGTCGGTGTGAAAAACGAGGCTTGTTTCCTGTAATCCGTCCGTCCTGAGCCTGTCGAAGGACTGTCCTTCTTTCGACCCTTGAACAGAAGGGCAGTGCTTCGACAAGCTCAGCACGGACGGTATATGGAATACTCGTCCCTACCCCTTCGCCCATTCCGTCAGCAGCGTGAAGGCTATGGCGTAGGGCGGCGGTGGCAGAAACGCACCGGTCCCGCCGGCCAGCACGTCGCGCACCTCTTCGCGCGACACCCAGATCGCGTCCTCCAGTTCGTTGGTGTCGAGCGTGATCGTGTCGTCCTCGGCGACCGCGACGCAGGCCATCATCAGTTGCGAGGGGAACGGCCAGGGCTGGCTGGCGACGTAGCGCACGCCGCGCACCGCGACGCCGGCCTCCTCCTTGATCTCGCGCGCGACCGCTTCCTCGATCGATTCGCCGGGCTCCAGGAAGCCAGCGAGCGCGGAATAGCGCCCCGGCGGCCAGCCCTTGCCGCGCCCGAGCAAGGCCCGCCCGTCATGCTCGGCGATCATGATGACGACCGGATCGACGCGCGGAAAATGCTCCGCCTTGCAGCTCGGGCAGGTGCGACCCCACCCGCCCCGAAAGATGTCGGTCGCGGTGCCGCAATTGGCGCAGAAACCGTGCCGGGCATGCCAGTCGATCAGGCTGCGCGCGGCGGCATAGGTCGCCGCCTCGCCGGGCGCGAGGCTGTGCAACGCCGACATCAGCGCCGGGCTGCGCATCGCCGGCGCGTTAGACACGCGCATGCCGGGCACGAATGCGGCGAAATGCGCGCGGCCTCCGTCATCGAGCCCGAGCAGGATCGGCACGGCATCGTCGGGCAGATCGGCCAAAGTCGTCCAGCCGAGGCGACCATCGTTGGTCACCTCCGGCTGGAGCGCCTCGAGCTTGAGCAGGCGTGCACGCCAATCGCCTTGCGCGGCGGCCAGCGCGTCGGCATCGTGACGCAGTCGATCCGCGCGATCGAACGTGCCGCCGGTGAAGCCCGGCGCGGTCATGCCGTCATTCATTTGGCCGTCATGCGCGCCACGTCGGACAGGAAGGCGGGCAGCACCTCGGTGCGGATCGGATAGGTGTCGCCGGGGAAGTAGTTGACCATCACGTTGCCGCGCGCGTGCCGCGCGGGATCGACGAACGCCACCGTGCCGGCCGCACCGCCCCAGCCATAGGTGCCCTTGCCCGCGCCGCCGGGAAAGTCCTCGAGATAGACCGAACCGCCCGCACCGAAGCCCATCTTCGGCCCGCCGGTATTGCCGCCGGTCGCCGCGACGGTGCCCGAAAAGACCACGCCCATCGGCAGCAGATTGGACATCGCGAGCTTCGCCGTTTCCGTCTTCATGATGCGCACGCCGTCCAGCGTGCCATAATTCTGCAGCATGTGCAGGAACCGGTCGTAATCGCGCGCCGACATCACCAGCCCAGCGCCGCCGTACGGGAAGCTGGGGGCCTTGAGCCAGACCGAGGTGGCCGCGGCATCGAGCGGGATGCGCGCCTTGGCATCGATCTTCGACGTATCGAGGCTCGGGTTGAACTGCGCCATCGCTGCGCGCGTAAAGATGTAATTGGTCGACAGACGCGAGACCTCGCTCTGCGGCACGGTCCAGAAGCTGGAAGACATCTTCAACGGATCGAAGATGCGTTTCTGCACGAAGCCGTCGAACGACATGCCGCTGGCGACCTCGATCACGCGGCCCATCACGTCCAGGCCGATCGAGTAGCTCCATTTGGTGCCGGGTTCGTAGACCAGAGGCAGGCTGGCGACGCGGTTAGCGAATTCCTCCAGTGTGGCCGGACGCACCTTGCGCGACTGCGCCTCCAAGTCGTTGTTGACCTGCGCCGGATCGATGCCGAGCTTCTTGTATTCGGCCAGCAGTGGCCCCTTGGTGATGATCGAATAGCCCAGCCCCGCGCTGTGCGTCAGCAGCATGCGGATCGTGACCGGGCGAACGGCAGGGTGGCTGGCCAGGCTGTCCGGACCGTCCAGCACCTTCATGTCCTTGAACGCCGGGATATATTTGCTCACCGGGTCGTCGAGCTTCAGCTTGCCTTCCTCGACCAGGATCATCGCCGCCATGCCGGTGATCGGCTTGGTCATCGAATAGACCCGCCAGAGCGAATCCGGCCCGGCCTTCGCGGCGCTCGGGCCGTCGGCGATCGTGCCGGCGGATAGGAACATGGTCGGGCCGTCGCCGATGCCAAACGCGGCGACGATGCCGGGCATCTTGTTGTCGCGCACATAGCCATCGAGCACCGCCTGGGTCGCCGGCAGCGCCGAGGGCACGGCGCTGAGCGTCGGGGCGGGCGCGGCGGTGACGGGGGCGCTGGGTGCCGGGGCGGTTTGGGCGAAACCGGCGCCGGTCAGCAGGACCGCGCCCAACCCTGCGGACGCCAAAAGCTTGAACGATTTCATACCACTCTCCCGATCTCTGCCGCCGCCTTGGCGAAAACGCTGGGCAACCCCGCCGACTCGATGTCGGCTATCGGCCACCATTCCGAATTCGAATGCTCCGGCGCGCGCGCGACCGCAAGCGCGAGTTCGAGCCGGAAGTGCGTGAAGACATGGGAAACCGTCACATCCAGCATCCGCCAGTCGCCCGCGAACGGCGCATGGGCAAGACCGGGCGGCGCGTCTGCCCACGGTCCGGTCGGCAGCGCGCGCATTCCGCCGAGCAGGCCCCTGGGCGGGCGACGGACGAGCAGCACCTTACCGTCGCTTTCCGCCCAGAAGATCGTGCCGTAGCGTTGCGGGCGGACGGCCTTGGCCGGTTTGACCGGATAAGCCTCCGGCGCGCCCGAGGCGAAGCCGTCGCAGCGTTCGTGCAGCGGACAGACGAGACATTTCGGCGCGCGGACCGTGCAGATCGACGCGCCGAGATCCATCATCGCCTGTGCGAAATCCCCCGATCGCACGTCCGGCGTGATCGTGTCGGCGGCGGCGCGGATCGCCGCGCGCGCGCCGGGCAACGGGTCACGGATCGCGAAAAGGCGTGCGACGACGCGCTCGACATTGGCATCCACCACCACCGCGCGTTGCCCGAAGGCGATGCTGGCGATCGCGGCGGCGGTATAGTCGCCGATGCCGGGCAGCGCGCGCAGTTCGGCCTCGGTGCCGGGGAAGGATCCGTCGTGCTTCGCCACCACGACGCGGGCGCAGGCAACGAGGTTGCGGGCGCGGGCATAGTAACCGAGCCCCGCCCAGGCCGACATCAACTCCGCCTCGTCCGCACGCGCCAGCGCCGCGAAATCGGGCCAGCGGGTGGTGAACAGCGCGAACTTGGGCTTCACGGCCGCGACCGTCGTCTGCTGCAGCATGATCTCCGACAACCACACGCGATACGGATCCGGCGACGGCGTGCCGGGCGGCGCGCGCCACGGCAGCGCGCGGGCATGCGCATCGTACCAGGCGAGCAATAGCTCGGAAATGGAACCGTGTCGGGATCGGGGCTTTGCGGGCACGGCGCCGCTATGGCATGGGGGACGGGATGAGCAAGCGCGTCGTCTCCCCTCCCGAAGCAGAAGCGCCACGCGGCGGTCGCGCGCGCAGCGTGGCCGAACTGCTGCCCGATGTCGGGCGCGCGGCGTTCCGGCGATTCGGCTTCGTGCAGAGCGCCGTGGTCAGCCGCTGGGCGGAGATCGTCGGGCCGCGTTACGCCGGGGTGTCGGCCCCCGAATCGATCCGCTTCCCGCCGGGCAAGCGCGCCGGAGGCACGCTGAATCTCGTCGTGCGCGGGGCGCACGGCACGATGATGCAGCATATCGCGCCGGAGATCATCGAACGGGTCAACCGCTTCTTCGGCTATGAGGCGATCTGCAAGGTGCAGATGCGTCAGGGCGACGTGCCAGCCCCGCGCGTCCGCGCCGCGCCGCCGTCGCTGAAACCCGTACCGCTCGACCTAGGCGCAAGTTTGCGCACCATCGCCGATCCCGAACTCAAGGCCGTGCTTGAAGCGTTGGCCGCCGGTGTCGCCGCCACGCGTGGCGCGCCCGTCATTGGAACCCCCGACGAATGATCCGCTCCCTCTTCGCTCTCTTGCTCGCCCCCCTGCTGATCGGCGCCGCGCCCGCCCCGCGCGACTGGACCAAGACCGTGGCACGCACCGCAGACGGCGCGTTCGTCGTCGGCAATCCCAAAGCGAAGGTGAAGCTGGTCGAATATCTCAGCTACACCTGCCCGCACTGCGCGCATTATGCGGGCGAATCCGCGCCGACGCTGCGCGACAGGTTCGTCCGCTCGGGGTCGACCAGCGTCGAGATGCGGCACGCGACGCGCGACGATCTCGATCTCGCCGCCACGGTGATCGCGCGCTGCACCGGGCCGGCGGGCTTTCCCCGGACGACCGAGTTGATCTTCGCGCGGCAGGGCGACTGGTTCCCGCGCGGACTGGAATTCCGCCAGGCCAACGGATCGCGCCTCGCGCTCTATCCCACCGCGGGCAAGCTGCGCGCGCTGGCCGACGGCTCCGGCCTGACCGATATCGGCCGCGCGCAGGGTCTGAAGGACGCCGCGATCGACGCCTGCTTCGCCGACACGAAGGGCATGCTTCAGATCGCGGTGATGAGCGATCAATCGTGGAAGACGATCGCCGCCGCATCGCCCCCCGGCATGGGCGGCACGCCCACCTTCGTCGTCAACGGCAAGCCCTATCCGACGCTCGACTGGGCCGGATTGGAAAAGGTTCTGCGCGCCGCCGGCGCGAAATGATGTCCCCTAGGAGTGTACCTCGCATGAAGTTCCGTCTCGTCTCCGCCATCCTGCCGCTGATCGCGCTCGCCGCCTGCGGCGACAATGCCGGCACCGCCAATTCCGCCACGCCCGCCGCGCCGGTCGCCGCGGCCCCGGCTCCCGCGGGCCAGGATTGGACGCAGACCGTGGCGCAGACCAAGGAAGGCGGGTTCGTGATGGGCAACCCCGCCGCGCCGCTCAAGCTGGTCGAATACGGATCGCGCCTGTGCCCGACCTGCGGCGCGTTCGCCAATACCGGCATGAAGCCGTTGATCGACACCTATGTGAAGAGCGGCAAGGTATCATACGAGTTCCGCGAATATCTCGTCCACGGCGCGCCAGATTTCGCGCCGGCCCTGCTCGGCCGCTGCGTCGGCACGACGGCGTTCTTCCCGGTGCTGGAACAGATGTTCGCCGCGCAATCGACGATCCTGCCCAAGATGGAGGACGCTCAGGCGTTCCAGGCCACCTTGCAGGGCAAGCCGCCCGAGGTGTTCGCCACCGCCTGGGCCGAGAAACTGGGCTATATCGATTTCGTCAAGCAGCGCGGCCTGCCCGAGGCGAAGGCGCGCGCCTGCCTGACCGACAAGGCCGAGATCGACAAGATGGTGAAGAACATGGACCTCGGCACCCAGATGGGCGTCAGCGGCACGCCGAGCTTCTTCCTGAACGGCAACCCGCTGCAGGGCGCGATCAGCTGGGAGCAGGTCGAACAGCAGTTGAAAGGTGCCGGGGCCTGATCCCGGTCTAGGGGTCCGGGGGGAACCGTTTGCCAGTGCAGATCAAGCGGCTTCGCCTGTCGGGCTTCAAGAGCTTCGTCGACGCCGCCGATCTGCGCATCGAACCTGGCCTGACGGGGATCGTCGGGCCGAACGGGTGCGGTAAGTCCAACCTGCTCGAGGCGCTGCGTTGGACGATGGGCGAAACCTCCGCCCGCTCCCTGCGGGGGGCGGGGATGGAGGACGTGATCTTCGCCGGCACCGCGACGCGGCCGGCGCGCGAATTCGCCGAAGTTTCGATGCTCATTGAAGGCGACGATTCGGAGGAGACGGAGATCGTCCGCCGGATCGAGCGGGGCGCGGGCTCCGCCTACCGCATCGACGGCCGCGACGTGCGCGCAAAGGATGTGGCGCTGCTGTTCGCCGATGCCGCGACCGGCGCGCATTCCCCGGCACTCGTCAGCCAGGGGCGGATCAGCGCGGTGATCGCCGCCAAGCCGGCCGAACGCCGCGCGATGCTGGAGGAAGCGGCGGGAATCGCCGGGCTGCACGTCCGGCGCAAGGATGCCGAGCAGAAACTGCGCGCGACCGAGGCCAATCTGGCGCGGCTCGACGAGGTGATCGCCGATCAGGATGCGCGCGCCGCGGCGCTCAAGCGGCAGGCGCGGCAGGCGGAGCGCTATCGCATGCTGTCCGATCAGATCCGCACGGCGGAGGCGCGGATGATCTTCGCGCGCTGGCGCGATGCGGCGGCGGCGTCCGACCTCGCCAAGGCCGAGGCGGCGGCGGCGGAAACGAAGGTCGCCGAAACGGCCGAGCAGCAGCGCGCGGCGGCGGCGTATCAGCAACAAGCGACGGAACGGCTTGGCGAGGCGCGCGCCGCCGCCTTGGCCGCACGCGACGCGGCGAGCGAAGCGGGACACATGCTGGCGGCGCTGCGCACCGAGCAAGCGGGCGTCGAACGCCGGCTGCGCGATCTGGCCGACGCCGCGACCCGGCTGGCCGACGATCGCCAGCGCGAGGGCGCGCTGGCACATGACGCCGCCGAAGCGCTGTCGCGGCTGGCGGAAGAGGCGAAAGCGCTGGAGCGGCGCATTGCCGAGGCGAGCGGACGGATGCCGGGCATGGAGGCTGCTCTGGCCGAGGCGGAACGCGCCGGGCGCGATGCCGAGGTCGCGCTGGCCCAGGCCCTCGCCGCGCAGGCGAGCGAAGCGGCGGAAGCTCGCGTGGCCGAGGCTGCGCTGGCAGCGGCGCGCATGCGCGTCGAACGGAGCGAGCGCGATCTGGCACGGGTAACGGCGGAAGGCCGGGCGATCGGCGACGCCGCGCCGCTCGAGGCCGAACGCGCGGCGGCGGTCGCGGCCCGAGCCCAAGCGCTGGCCGATGGCGAGAAAGCCCGCGCCGATCTGACCAAGGCGGATACCGAAGAGCGCACCGCGATCGACCGTCGCGACGCCGCGCAATCGGCGCGCTCGGCCGCGCATGCCGAACTGGCGGCGCTCAACAGCGAGGCGGCGGCGCTGGCCAAGGCGACGCAGCCGTCGGGCCGCGACCGGGTGCTCGATACCTTGCAGCCCGATCCCGGTTACGAACATGCGCTGGCGGCGGCCTTGGGCGACGATCTGGAAGCGGGGCTCGATCCCGCGGCCGAGCGCTTCTGGGCCGGTGCCGACCCACAGCCCGGCGACCCCGCCCCGCCCCCCGGTACTGAACGGCTGGCCGATCACGTCGCCGCGCCTGCCGCGCTGGCCCGGCGACTCGCCCAGGTGCTGGTGACGGACAGCGACGATGGCCTGCCGCTCGCCGTCGGGCAGCGGCTTGTTACGCGCGCGGGCGTGCTGCGGCGCTGGGACGGTTATGTGGCCAGATCGGGTGGCGCGGCCGCGGCGGAACGGCTCGTGCGCCTGAACCGCCTGCGCTCGCTGGAGGCCGCGAAGCCGGATGCCGTGGCGGCGGTCGATGCGGCGGATACAGCGCTCGCACAGATCGACCGGACGATCGCCGAGGCGCGTGGCGCGGCGCACGCTGCCCGCTCCGCGTTGCAACAGGCCGAGAATCGCGCGCGCGACGCCGCCCGCAACGAGGACCGCGCCGGGGCCGCGCTGGAACGGATCGATACCCAGTGCGCCGATCTCGATGCTCGGCGCAAGCGCATCGCCGGCGATCTGAGCGAAGCGCAGGGCGAGGTCGAGGCGGCGGCGGCGATCAAGGCCGCCCTACCCGATGGCAGCGCGACCCGCGAACAGGTGACCGCTCTGTCCGCCCAGGCCGAAACTCGGCGCAACGCGATCGCGACCGCTCGCGCGGAACGCGCGACTCTGGAGCGCGCGCTGGCGCAGGATCGCGACCGGCTGGCCAGCGGATCAGGCGAGGCCAAGGGCTGGCGCGCGCGCGCCGGGGAGGCCGCGCGGCGCATCGCCGATATGGACAAGCGCGAGGCCGAACTGACCCGCGAAACGGCGACATTGGCCGGCAAGCCCACCGAGATCGCCACCGCGATCGCCACGCTGGAGGCGACCCACCAGACCGCTCGCGCCGAAGCGGACATCGCACAGAGTGCCGAACGTCACGCCGAAAGCGTACTTCGCGAAACCGAAGCGGTGGCGCGCATGGCGGGGGAGGCCCTGTCGGAAGCCCGCGAAGCTCGCGCCGGCGCGCTCGCCCGCGCGGAAAACCAGGAACTCCGCCGGGTCGAGATGGGTCGACTGTCGGGCGAACGCTTCGAATGCCCTGCCCCGGTGCTGCCCGAAAAGGTCGGCTTCGCGGCCGATAGCGTCGGCAATCCGCAGGAAGAGAGCAAGACGCACGAACGCCTGTCGGTCGATCGCGAGCGGATCGGCCCGGTCAATCTCGTTGCCGAAAGCGAACTCGCCGAACTCGAAGCGGCCAGCAGCGGCAATGCCGGCGAGCGCGAGGAACTGGGCCTCGCCGTCAACCGGCTGCGCGGCTCGATCGGCACGCTCAACCGCGAAGGCCGCCAGCGGCTGCTCGCGGCGTTCGAGGCGGTCAACGGCCATTTCCGTCGCCTGTTCACCACGCTGTTTAACGGCGGCAGCGCACATCTCGAACTGATCGATTCGGACGATCCGCTGGAAGCAGGCCTCGAGATCATGGCCCAGCCGCCGGGCAAGAAGCTGCAATCGCTCACCTTGCTATCGGGCGGCGAACAGGCGCTGACCGCCGTTGCCCTGATCTTCGGCCTGTTCCTGACCAACCCGGCCCCGATCTGCGTGTTGGACGAGGTCGATGCGCCGCTGGACGACGCCAACATCGAACGTTTCTGCGGCCTGCTGGACGCAATGACGCGCGAGACGAGGACGCGCTACCTGATCGTCACGCACAATGCGGTGACGATGAGCCGCATGCACCGCCTGTTCGGCGTGACGATGATCGAACAGGGCGTCAGCCGGCTGGTGTCGGTCGATCTCGGCGGCGCGGAAACCCTGCTGGCGGCGGAATAACGTCCGTCATCAATTGCTTTGGGTGATCGCGACGCTGTGCGCACCGAGGCTGTGGGCCCTCAGGCGGCTGCGGGCGTAGACGATGTACGCGTTCAAACTAAGCAACAGCGCGCGCCCCTCTTCCAGCTTGGCTCCCGGGCCCGGCCGCGTGGCGAGAGCGGCGAATTTCCTTGCTTCCGTACTGGTGATGAACCCGAAATTGTCCAACGCGGCGATGGACAGGAGCAAGGGGGAGGTGTGTGGGTGACGCCGGCTCTGCTCATCGTCCCGATCCCGCCCTTCGAGTGTGTGATCGACTATCCAGAGTGCCTGGGAGAATGTTCGGTCCAGCGGTGCCAGTGCAGGATCGAGCGCCGTACCGCCATCGACGGGAAAGCCACGGCCACGACGATCAAACGCGTCGTCCGTCTCTTGCGCGCGATAGAAAGCGTGGTCTTCGCGATCACGATAAAAGGCCTCGATGTCGCGGGGCCAACGATTTGGCATCACATCCCGCAATGTCGGAAACAATGTCGTGAGAAAGGCCGCTGCTATGCCCATGGCGATTGACCGGACCAGATCGGGACCGATGATGATGCCTGCGGCCAAGCCGGCGCAGGCGAGGATCAGCCCGATGATCGTCAGTTTGCGCACAGCTAGGTGCGGTACGCTGAACACCCAATGCTGGATAAGATAGCACGACGTCATGATCGCCATGCCCGCCACGACCGCCGCGACGCCCCTTTTCAACCATTCCGGCCCGATCGCGGCGGTCGACGCCAGGAATATCACGAGTCCGATGCCGACGAGATATGGCAACCACGGGGCCGATCTGGCCCGCCCGTATTCGTCATAGGTCGCAGGCAACAGGATCTCGATGATCGGTGGCGCCAGGATGGCCACCGCGATCGCCGGCCATCGCGCCACCTCCGGCAACAGAAACACGCCCACCAGCGCCGACAGGTAGATCGCGCAGATCGCGGCGGAGCCGATCGTCCGGTACAGCCGGCGCGCCTTTTGGATTTCGAGCGGGATGTAGCTCATGACAGCATCTGTCCGATCCTCTTCACCACCGCGCTGGCGCGACCGGTGGCTAGCAGAAACCCGAACACACCGACGCCCGCGGCCTGGGAGATGTCGAGCGCCAGCAGTTTCGGATCGACATATTCCGTGACGGTGGCGGCCATGCAGACCCAGCCGACCAACCTTTCGGAGATGAGATCAATGTCCGTCAGCTTCACGCCACCCCCGAGGTCTTAGCCCGGCATCGGTGACATGGCATTTGATGGCCGGTCCAGAAGTTGTTGGACGAAAATGGAGCTAAATCATCCCCGCTCTGCCACGCTCGGCGATCCGTGACCGTTGGGTTCGGTCGGGATCGTCCATCCGGGTGCAGGTTGCCGGATCGCCGACACGATGATCCACAGCATCGCCGCGCCCCGGATCGCGGCGGCGAGAGCGATGTCCCCTTGGGTCGCCGATGGCGTGTGGCCTTCCATGCCGGCGAACATCCAGAATTCGGCGAAATAGGCGGCGGCATCCCCGATCGCGAACCACAGGATCGGCCAGATCCGATAGCCCGTCAGGATCAGGAACGGGTAAAGCCACAGGTCGAATTGCGGGGAATAGACCTTGTTCGTCAGCAGGAACCAGCACAGCACCGGCGTGAACATTATCCAGGGCCGGGCGGCGTGCCTGCGCCAGCCGAGCGCGACGATCAACGCCGCTCCGGCAGCAAACAGCGCGAAGCTGACGAGGTTGCGCACCGGGATCGGCGATACCCATAGGCCGAACGTCGCAAGCAATTCCCACACGGACGCCGCCGTGCCGCTGCGGTCGCTTGAGAAACGATAGAATTCGGACCAAGTGTCGAACGCGGCATAGGCGATCGGGGCGTTGATCGCGCCCCAGACGAGGATCGCGACCAGCGCGAGCGATGCCGCCCTCGTGATCCGCCGCGGCCAGCGCTCGCCCGGCCGGAACAGCGCGGTCAGGCCGAGCAATGGCAGGATCAGCACCGGAAACAGCTTGGCCGCCGTGCCCGCCGCCGCCCATTGCACTGCCCTGGTTAGCCGCCCCACCCGCGCCGCCAGCACCGCCGCCATGGCCAGCGCGACCGCCAGCAGGTCCCAATTGTGCCCGAGATACAGAATCAGCGGCGGCGCGGCGGCCCAGAGATACAGCCGCCGCCGATCGACCCCGGCCCGCTCCATCATCCATAAGACGAGGAAGGCGAGCCCGGCATTGACCGCGCTGACCACGAACAGGAAGGTCGCGGCGTCGGCCGCAGGGCCGCGCAGCAGCCGCGCGACGATCCCCTCGACCCAGATCAGCGCGCCGGTCAGCACCGGATATTCCATCCGGGCCTGAAGGTAGGGCAATTGCCCCGCCGCCACGCCACGCCCGCCCCAGAACGGCACCGCATCGCTGTAGCAGCCGGTGGTATATTGCACCCCGTCGGCCCAGCCGGCGCCGCAATGTCCCTTGAACGCCCAGCCCGCAAGACATGTGAGCGCGAGGAGCGACCAGGGGGTGAGCCAGCCGATCGTTTTGCGTCGGGGGGAAACCACCATCTCGCCATACCTTTCGGTTCTTTAGGGGCGCGCCTTCCCGTTCCTGTTCGGGCTTCGACAAGCTCAGCACGAACGGGAAAGGGATCGTCTTGTCTCGAGAACCCACCTAGCCGCATTCCGCGAACGGGCGAAGACTATGGTTTGATTGCCCCGCAGCGGTTTATAAGCGCCGGGCATGAGTGCGATTTTCGGGATCATCAGGTTCGACGGGGTGGAAGCGGATGCGCGCGGCGTCTCGCGCATGGGTGCGACGATGCGACACCGCGCGCCGGACGGGATCGAAATCGCCACGCTGGGTCCGGTATGCTTCGGCTATGGCAGGATGCGCGTACAGCGCGAGGATATCTTCGATGCGCAACCGCTGAGCGACGATCGCGGCGACGTCACGTTGGTGGTGGAAGGTCGGCTCGACAATCGCGAGGCGCTGGCCGCGAGCTTGGCAATCGACGTCGCCGCGTTGCGCGACATGCCCGACAGCGCCTTGGTCCTGGCCGCCTACAAGCATTGGGGTGCGGATTTCGCGGAGCACCTGCTCGGCGATTTCGCCTTCGCCTTGTGGGATGCGCGTGCCCGCAAGCTGGTGCTGGGGCGCGATCATATGGGCCAGCGCCATTTGCTGTTCCATCGCAGCGAGCATTTCCTTGCCTTTGCGAGCGAGATCAAGGCGTTATGGGCGCTGGAGGACGTGCCGCGCGCGATGAGCGACGATGCCACGATGCGACGGCTGCTGGTGCTGCGCGACCCCAACGCGCCGGATACGTTGTTCCAGGGGATCGAGGGCCTGCGCGGGGGCGAGCGGATGACGGTCGGGCTCGACGGATCGATCGATCGCCTGCGTTATTGGACGCCGCACGCCGCGCCGGAGCATGAGGGCAAGGACGAGGCTTACTATATCGCCGCCTATCGCGCGGTGCTCGGCGAGGCGGTGGCGTGCCGGGTGCGGCGGCTGGAGCGCAGGTCCGCGCTGCACATGAGTGGCGGGTTCGACAGCAGCGCGGTGGCAGGGCTGGCGGGGCCGGTGCTGCGCGAGCAGGGACGCACGATCCTGGGCATCGCATCGGTGATGCCGGAGGACAAACGCGGGCAACAGCCGCGCGATGCCCGGCCGATGGTGGAACATTGCGCGCGCGACATGCCGCATCTCGACGTGCATTATCTGACGCGCGAGGGGATCGAACCGTTCGGCGGTCTGGACGAGGCGTTGCCGCGTCTCGATGGGCCTGCCTCGACCGTCCACTACGTCTATGTCGAGGCGGCTCGGATCGCGCGACGGCACGATATCCGCCAGATGATGGACGGGCATGGCGGCGATTACACGCTCAATCCGCGCGAGAGCGGTGCCGTTCCCCGGTTGCTGATGCAGGGCGACCTGCGCGGCTATGTCCGGGAGGTCGCGGCCCTGCGCAGACGCTTCGGCGCACAATTGCTGCCGTTGCTGAGGCAGCATCTGCGCCAGATGCTCGATCCATTGATCCGGCGCGCGAAGATCCGGCTCGGGCGCAGCGTGCGGACGGCGAGCATGGCGCGGTTCCTCCAGCCCGGCGCGATCGATGCGGCCGTGGCAGCGCATTTGGTGACGCGCGACGAGTTCGGGCTGGACACCGGCGTCGCGATCGAGACGCGCGGCCGGATCGCCCGCCTGTTGGACCGGGTGAGCGGGCAGGTCGCATATGCGGCGATGGACATGGCGGCCTGGACCGAGGGGCTGGTGGTGACGCGCCCGTTCCACGACAAAAGGGTCGTCGAACTGGCGCTGGCGATCCCCGAATCGCTCTATTTCAAGGATGGGCGCAACCGCTATCTCGCGTGCCGCGCGCTGGCGGACATCTATCCGCCCGAATTCCAGGACCGGCCGTTTCACAACGACCACCGCATTCCCGACATCGCGGCCGCGCTTGCGAGCGCCGCGCCCGACCTGATCGCGCGCGCGGAGCGTCTGCCGGACGAACTGGTCGACCGCGACGCGCTGATCGCGGCGCTCGACCCCGATCGGCCCTGGGGCCAGCCCAAGGGGCTGGCGCTGGACGTGCTGCTGGTGGCCGATTACCGGCGGTGGTTCGAACGCAGAAACTCGCCCTGAGCGCGAACCCTCGACGGAGTCAGCTCGTGCCGATGGTCGAGTTGGGCGATTCCGCGCTACCACCCGGGATGATGCCCTCGGACCGGCTGACGATCGTCGCCGTGATCACCGCCGGAGTCGTCCAGGCCTTGCGACCTTCCCCGCAA
The DNA here is from genome assembly GCF_001423845.1 of Sphingomonas sp. Leaf357. Classification (NCBI taxonomy): domain Bacteria; kingdom Pseudomonadati; phylum Pseudomonadota; class Alphaproteobacteria; order Sphingomonadales; family Sphingomonadaceae; genus Sphingomonas; species Sphingomonas sp. Leaf357. Next base: position 475,442 of record NZ_LMPM01000002.1, read on the forward strand.
GTATCATGTTCGGTTGCTACGTTCATGCCACTGTCCCTCGGAAACGCTCTGCCGTCGGCTCCGATATGGCGGGGAATGGCAAACATCCCGTTAACCGCCCGGCCCTTTATTCCAACGACTTGACGCCGATCAATCGACTCTGGCGCAGAGGGAACATATGCCGAACGAATGGCCCAGTTCGACGTTCAGCATAAGCTCGAAATCCTCGCCGATGCAGCGAAGTACGACGCGTCCTGCGCATCGTCGGGCACCTCGAAACGCACGTCGCGCGACGGCAAGGGCGTAGGATCGACCGATGGCGGGATGGGCATCTGCCATGCCTATGCGCCGGACGGACGGTGCATTTCGCTGCTCAAGATCCTGCTGACCAACAGCTGCATCTTCGACTGTCATTATTGCATCAACCGCAAGTCGAGCAACGTACGCCGCGCGCGCTTCACCGCCGACGAGGTCGTGCGGCTGACGCTGGCCTTCTACAAGCGCAACTACATCGAGGGACTGTTCCTGTCCTCGGGCATCATCCGGTCTTCCAATTACACGATGGAGCAATTGGTCGAGGTGGCGCGGAGCCTGCGTGAAGATCATCACTTTCGCGGGTACATCCACCTGAAGACGATTCCCGATGCCGATCCCGAACTGGTGCATCAGGCCGGGCTGTATGCCGATCGCGTGTCGATCAACGTCGAACTGCCGACCGCATCGGGCCTGAAGCGACTCGCGCCCGAAAAATCCGACACGCGGATCGCAACCGCGATGGGTGAGATGAAGACGGCGATCATCGACACCACCGACGCGCGCAAGCGCTACAAATCCGCCCCGAAATTCGCGCCCGCCGGGCAATCGACCCAGATGATCGTCGGCGCGGATGCCGCCACCGATGGCGATATCGTGCGCAAGGCATCGTCGCTCTACGATCGCTTCGGCATGCGACGAGTCTATTATTCCGCCTTCTCGCCGATCCCAGACGCCAGCGCGATCCTGCCGCTCCAGCGCCCGCCGCTGATGCGCGAACACCGGTTGTACCAGTCCGACTGGCTGATGCGCTTCTACGATTATTCCACTGCCGATGTGGTGGCGGCGGCCGATGAGGCGACCGGCATGCTGCCGCTGGATATCGATCCGAAGCTCGCCTGGGCGCTGAAGTTTCGCGGCACGTTTCCGGTAGATGTCAACCGCGCGCCGCGCGAGATGCTGCTCCGCGTGCCAGGCTTGGGGGTGAAGGCGGTCGGCAACATCCTGGCGGCGCGGCGCTGGCGACGTCTTTACCTCGCCGATGTCGCCCGCCTGACTGCGTCGATCGCCAAGGTACGCCCGTTTCTCATCGCGGAGGATTGGCGACCGGTGGCGCTCAGCGACAAGGCCGATCTGCGCCCGATCGTGGCGGCCAAGCCGAAGCAGATGGAATTGTTCGGCTGAGATGAGGACGATCCATCTCGCCGAACCTGACGATTTCGATGGCTGGCGCGATGCCGCGCGGGCGCTGGCGGCGGAGAGCGTGCCGCCGGAGGATGTGGTGTGGCAGGTCGGCGACGCGGCGGCCGATCTCTTCGCCGATCCGGGCGACACGCCTGCGGCACCGCCCGGCGCGACCTTCTCGGTGCCGCGCGCCTTCGTCGATCTCGCGCGTAAGGCGGTGCTGCACAGCGCGCCCGAACGCTTCGCCTTGCTGTATACCGCGCTGTTCCGGTTGCGCCGCGAGCCCAAGCTGATCGAGGATCATGCCGATCCGCTGGTGCGGCAGCTGGAAGGCCTGGCGCGCGAGGTGCGGCGCGACATCCACAAGATGCGCGCCTTCCTGCGGTTCCGCGAAGTCGATGACGGCGAGAGCGGTGCCGATACGGGTCGCTTCGTCGCATGGTTCGAACCCGACCATCATATCGTGCGCGCCAATGCCGCCTTTTTCATCGATCGCTTCGCCGCCCTGCGCTGGTCGATCCTGACGCCGGAACTGTCGATCCACTGGGACACCAAAAGGCTCGAGGAAGGGCCCGGCGCGGTCAAGAGCGATGCGCCCGACGGCGACCCGATCGAGGACGTATGGAAGACCTATTACGCCTCGATCTTCAACCCGGCGCGACTGAAGGTGGGTGCGATGCTGAAGGAAATGCCGCGCAAATATTGGAAGAACATGCCCGAAACCGCATTGGTCTCCGGTTTGATCGCGGGCGCGCGGGCGCGGGAGAGTGGGATGATCGATGTGGCGCGCACGCAGATCGGCGGAAATATCGACGCGGCCTGGGCGGCGCTGCGCGACGAGGCGGCGGGTTGCACGCGCTGTTCGCTTCACCAGCATGCGACGCAGACGGTGTTCGGCGAAGGCCCGACCGATGCGCGGCTGATGTTCGTCGGCGAGCAGCCGGGAGATCAGGAGGATCTGGCCGGGCGTCCGTTCGTCGGCCCGGCCGGGCAGGTGTTCGACCGGGCGATCGCCGAAGCCGGAATCGACCGGGCGCAGGTCTACGTCACCAACGCGGTGAAGCATTTCAAGTTCGAACAGCGTGGCAAGCGGCGCATTCACGCCAAGCCCGGCGCGGGCGAGATCACCGCCTGCCGCTGGTGGGTCGATCAGGAGCGGATGCTGATCAAGCCGCAGGTCACGGTCGCCCTGGGCGCGACGGCGGCGCGGAGCCTGTTGGGTCGCGTGGTGACGATCGGCAAGGAGCGTGGCCGCGCGCTGGAACTGCCCGATGGCGGCGGCGAGGCGTGGATCACGGTCCACCCTAGCTTCCTGTTGCGCCTGCCGGACGAGGTGGCGCGGGCGGAGGAATATGCCCGGTTCGTCGAGGATCTGCGCGTGGCGGCGGGACGGGTTACGGGTTAGGTCAAGATCGGATCAACCGGGCCTCTTTACCGTTCGTGCGGAGCCTGTCGAAGCACCGTACTTCGTGCCACGAACGTGTCACTTGTTGATCGAAGAACGGTGCTTCGACAAGCTCAGCACGAACGGACTGGGAAATGATCCAACTTCAAATCATCTCACTCTAGCGATCATCCTCGGCATCCGCCTGCCCCTCCCGCTCGATCAACCAATGATGATCCTCCTCCACCACGGAGGCAATCGCCCGCCCCGCCGCATCGGTCCCGGCGCGATACCGGAAGCGTTTGAGGATCAGCTTGCAGGTGACGGCGTCGATCTCCGCATTGCCGCTGGAGCGCGTCACGCGGCAATCCTCTGCCCGGCCCTTCGGCGTGACGGTGTAGCGGACCCACACGGTGCCGCCGATCCCGGCGCGCGCCGCCGCCGTCGGATAATCGCGATCATGGATCTGCCCCGAGATCTTGCGCGCGAAACTGCCGTGACCGCCCGCCCCTTGCCCGTTACCGTCACCGCCACTGCCCGTCCCCTCGCCAGCCCCGCCGCCGCCGGTGCCCGGGCCGGGCAAGAGCGCGGCACCGGACGCTGCCTGTGCGTCCGGCCCCGCGACCGGCGCGGCGAGCAGCGGCGGGGGTACCGGCGGTGGCGGCACCGGCGGGGCGACGATCTCGCTCGGGCGGGCGTCGCGATTGGCCGGTGCGGCGGCACCAGTCCTGCGCGCGTTCCGCACTGTCTTCGGTTCGGGCGCGTCCGGCGGCGGCGGGGGCTTGGGCAGTGCGACGTCGAACGCCGTCAGCGTATCCACGCTGCGCGCGACCAGGTCGGGCGCCAGGCCGACGACCAGCAGGTACAGGATCGCGACGTGCAGCAGCGCCACCGCCAGCCCGGCGATCACCCGATCGCGATCGAACCGGCCAACGGCTCGCAAAGTATAACCGCTGTTCACCCGCCCCTTCTAACCCGCGCCGCCTGAACGCGCGCTGGCATTTGGGGCTTCCCTTCGCGGCGTGCATCGCGCATCGCACGGCCCCATGATCGAGCACATCCTGGGCATCCTCGCCGGCTTCACCATCTGGGTCATCTCCAGCGGAGGCTATCTCGGCATCGCGCTGCTGATGGCGATCGAATCCGCCTGCATCCCGCTGCCGTCGGAAATCATCATGCCGTTCGCCGGCTATCTAGTCTCGACCGGGCATTTCGACCTGTATCTCGCCGCTACCGCCGGGGCGATCGGCTGCAATATCGGCTCGATCCCGGCTTATGAACTCGGCAAGCGCGGCGGACGTCCAGCGATCGAGCGCTGGGGGCGGTACGTGCTGATCGGACCGGGCGAACTCGACATGGCCGACCGCTTCTTCGCCCGCTTCGGCAATTCGGCGATCCTGATCGGGCGGTTGTTACCGGTGATCCGGTCGTTCATCGCCTTCCCCGCCGGCATCGCCCGCATGAAGCTGCTGCCGTTCCACCTCTACACCTTTGCCGGATCGTGGCCGTGGTGCTTCGGGCTTGCCTGGGTCGGCATGAAGCTGGGCGACAAATGGAACAGCGATCCGCGCGTGAAGGCCGCCTTCCACAGCGCCGATGCGATCATCGCCGTCGTGCTGGTGGCGGGTGTGGCCTTCTACATCTGGCATCGCGTCAGGGGTATGAAGCACCGCTGAGTTTCGCCGCGACGGCGCGGGTGCGCTCTGCCCTTGCCGCAAGACCTTCTCCCGCCAATCTCTCGTAGCGCGCCAGGGTTTCGGGTGTCGCACTGGTCGGCGTTCCGCTGTCGAACGGCGGCGCGGGATCGTATTCGAGCGTGAGCTGGACCAGCCGGGCTTGCGCTTCGCCCCGAATCGCCGCGACCAGAGCGAGGCCGAAATCGATTCCGGCGGTCACGCCGCCGCCCGTCGCGCGGTTGCGATCGAACACGACGCGCTCCTTGACCGGGATCGCGCCGAAAGCGGCGAGCAGATCGTGGCTGGCCCAGTGGCAGGTGGCACGGTAGCCGCTGAGCAGCCCCGCCGCGCCGAGCAACAACGAACCGGTGCAGACGCTGGTGATCCATTGCGCCCCCGCCGCGGCCTGCCGCACCCAGGCGATCGTCGCGTCATCCTCCATCGCATCGTTCACGCCCAGCCCGCCCGGAACGCAGAGGAGGTCGGGTTGGATGGCGTCATCGAACGTCGCGGTGGGCAGCAATGCGAAGCCGGCATCGCTCATCACGGGATCGCGGGTCCTGGCAACGAGATCGATCGTCGCGTTGCCGAGGCGGGACAAGACCTGCGCGGGGCCGGTGAGATCGAGTTGCGTGACGTTCGGGAAGAGCAGGAACGCAACGCGGATCGGCACGAGTTCAGGCATTGAGGCGCTCCATCGATCGGTGAAGGTGCCCAGGCGAACGGCTCGATTATGGTCGGCGCTTCCCTGTGGTGCCCCACGATTCGCCAGTCACGCGACCGGTACCGGGATAGGCCGGGCGGCGGGTCCGAACAAGTCCGCGCCGCGCCACAGAAGCCACAACAGGGGCAGCGCCACCGTGAGATAGAGCGCGAGGCCGAAGCCCGGCCGCCAACCCCACCAGTCGCTCGGAATCGTGCGGATGTGCAGTTCGAGGAAGTTCTTCACGATCGGATCCCACAAGGGAAACAGGATCGTGTCCGGGGCGGTGACCTCGGCGGCGGCGATGGCGAGGTTGAGGAACAGGCTCAGCGCGAGCAATGCGGCGATCCAGCGGCGCGCGGCCCCGCCCGCGCTGGCCCAGAGCGGTGCTAGGCCAAGCGCGAGAAACGCCATCGCCGGGATCGCGTGGCGCGGGCCGGTCGAATAGCCGCCGTTCCAATAGTAATAAGACGCGTTGTACAGCAGCATGACCAGCGCCAGCGCCGCCGCCGCGATGCCGATGTCGCGCGTGGCCGACGCTTGGATCAACCGCACGAGGCCGAACGGCGCGAGGATCAGGATCGGCGCGACGAACAGCAGCCCGCGCTGCGGCCCGGCGATCAGCTGGAACAGGATATCGAGATGCGGATAGGTCAGTCCGAACAGCCCCTGGTTCATCCCGTCGAACCCGACCACGCCCTGATAGCCCAGCCGGAACCATTGACCGAATGCGATCTGATTGTAGACCAGCATCGGACTGAGCAGCACCGCCCCCGCGATCGCGACGATCGCGGCCAGACGCAGACGCTGCGACGCCGATACGTGCCGCGTCCGCCAGATCGCCCACAGCCCGACCACCGCCGCCGGGAACACCGCGGTCAGCTCGATCAACAACGCCCAGCCCAGACACGCGCCAAGCATGATCGGATAGCGAGTCCGCGCAAGTTCGCGTGGGCCCGACGTGCCGCGCCACACCGCCCAGATCGCGATCATCAGCAGCGCACCGACGGGGGCGTGACCGAACAAGGTCGTGGACCAGCCCCAGGCCGGGGTCGCCAGCGCGTAACCAAGCGCGGCGACGAGTCCCGCCTTCGGGCTGCCGGTGATGCCCGCTCCCATGTCGAGCAGCAACACGGCTGCCAACGCGATCAGTACCGCGCTGGTCGTGGCGATCGTCAGCAACTGGCGCAGGCGCAAGAAGGCGATGAAGCGCGCGTCGCGGATCGTGTAGGGATACAGTTCGGAGCGCTGCCCGGTGATGCGATCTGCTACCCAGACCGAGGGCAGCGCCATCAGCGTCATGCCCGGCATCTTGTCGGTGTAGAAATGGCCGTTGAACTGCGCCTTGTCGACGGTCATTGTCTCGAACTCGTCGATCGTCGCATCGCCACGCTCGACCAGCGAGATCGCGGCGAACATGCGTGTCGCATTGTTCGGGTTCACCTCGTTTGATCCGAACCAGATGCACGACAGCCAGACGAGGATGAACAGCCCGATCGCCACGGCGTGCGGACCCCTGACCGGGGCGGAATGCGTCATGGGATCAGCCGAACAGCCACTGGCCGAGCAGGCGGTGGAACGGGAAGGTGAAGAAGCCGGCGACGAGCAGCGCGCCGATCACCATGCCGCGCACCGATCGGCGGTGCCGCACGATATTGTGCGTCCGCGCGCTCCACCAGATGATCGGCACCTGGATCACCGTCCAGGCCGAGATGATGTGGATGAAGCTGAAGCCGCCATGATTGGTCTGGCGCACCCCGAACGAGATCAGGGCGGTGGCGAGCATTGCGACGACCCAGATCGTCCCCAGCACGCGGTGCGGCCGATCCCCGCGCCGCCGCAACAGCATCGTCGGGGTCAGGACGAGCGCGATCATGATCGTCAGCAGATGCGCCCAGACGATGGCCGGGATCTCGCCCCAATGCGCCTGCCCGCGCACCAGCGCCGCGACGACAGCGGCGAGCAGCACCGCCGCCCCCACCGCCAGCACGCGTTCGAGCGTGTCGGGCGCGAGCGACTGCGGTTTCGGTGCAGCTCCGGTATCGAATATCGTCGCCATTATTCCCCCCGATGCCGCCCTACCCTATCCCAAGGGCGGAAGCGTGCAAGAACCGATCAGGGCAGCGAATCCTCGACCTTCTTGGCGTCGGCGGCCTTCTTCTTGTTTTCCGAGCGCGCGCGGTTGGCCTGTTGCAGGAAGCAGCCACTGCCGCCGCCCGGACCGACCGTCGTGCAACTGCCGATCCCCGTCGCGCCGACAGTGTCGTTCGCCTTGGCCTTCAGCGCCCAGGCCTCGTTCTCGGGCGTGACTTCAAGCTCGCGCAGTTCCTTGGGGATGCGGAACTGTTCATTGGCGCTGCGGCGGACGCAGACGACGATCTCGTCGCCGCTCTCGGTCGTCGGGCACTTCTGGTTGCCATAGATCACCAGCACACCGTTCTGCGGCGCGTTCTGCGCGGCGGCGGGCAGCGCCAGCGTCGCGGCGGCAACGCCCAGTCCTGCGAGAAGGACGAATTTCATGACACCTGCTCCCGTTCGATCGTCTTTATATACGTTTCGCCGTCGCGATTGCGACCCGGCAGCCGATGCGGATCACCGCGCTGAGCAGCGGATAGGCGATCGCCTGTTCCGCTCCTGCGGCGAGCGCCGTCTCGCGATGCTCGACCTCCTCGGCCTGGAAATCGCGAATTGCGGCGACCAGTTCGGGATCGCTGTCCTGCAACTCGACCAGTTGGTCCTCGTAATGCTTGTCGATTTCGGTCTCGACCGCGACGGTGCAGGCCATTGCCGCCGCCGGTCCGATCGCCGCCGTCGCCGCGCCGAGCGCGAAGCCGGCGACATCCCAGAACGGCTGCAGCACGGTCGGGCGAACGCCACGCCTGGCGATCATCGCGTCGAAGAACGCACGGTGGCGCTCCTCCTGGATCGCCATGCCGGCAATCTGCCGCGCGGCGGGGCTGCGATCGCCCATTACGGCCAACTGCCCGGCATAGATGCGCGTCGCGCCATATTCGCCGGCCTGATCGACGCGGATCATCGACACCGTATCGCGCTTCGCATCGCCGGGTTTCCAGCGGTTCATCGCGCGCGCCTTGCCAGCAAAAAGAGGATCACGCCCGCCCCGCCGAGCGACAGGATCGCGTTGAACCCGGCCAGCGAGATGCCGAACAGGCTCCATTGCGCGACGTCGCAGCGCACGATCGGCGCGTTCATGATCCGCGCCAGCATCTCCTCAGGCGTGCCGCCGCTGCCGCCAACGGTCGAGGTGCAGGCGGTGAAGCCCTGCCACCAATGATATTCCACGCCAGCATGCGCCACGCCGATCGCCCCGCTGATCGCGATGGCGATCGCGGCCAGCAGCACGAGCGTGCGCTTGGCTCCGGCACCCGGCACGACGAACGCGAGCGCTGCGATGACCAAAGCGGCATAATGCGGCCAGCGCTGCCAATGGCACATCTCGCACGGCACAAGATGGCCGATCAGCTGTGATCCCCACGCCCCGGCGAGCAGGGCGGCGGGCAGCAGCAGGGCGATGGCGCGCGCGGTTGCGAAACGATCCCGCATCACTTCTTTGCCACCGCCTTCGTCGCCGGCCCGAGCCGCGCCAGCGTCTTGATTGCGTAATCGAGCTGGAAGTCCTCGATCCCCTTGGCCTTCAACTGCTCCGGAGTTGCGGTGAAGCGGGGATCGTCCTTGGTATCTTCCATCAGCGCCTTGTCGTCGGCCTTCACCTCGTTGATCAGGTGCCGGCGCAGGTCATCCTCGCGGAACACCGGCCGGGTCTTGTAATCCGGGTCGCTGATCTGCGGCACCTTGATGTCCGGTTCGATCCCGCCTTCCTGCACCGATCGGCCCGACGGCGTGTAATAGCGCGAGGTCGTCAGTCGCAACGCGGTATTGCCGCCGAGATCGAGCACGGTCTGCACCGACCCCTTGCCGAACGATCGCACGCCCATGACGAGCGCTCGGTGCTGATCCTGCAACGCGCCCGCGACGATCTCCGACGCGGAGGCCGAACCGGAATTTACCAGGACGATCGTCGGCAGGCCGCGCGAGGGATCGCCCGGCTTCGCATAGAACCGCTCGATATCGTTCTTCTCGCGCCCGCGCTCGGACACGATCTCGCCGAAATTCAGGAAATCGTCGGCCACGTCGATCGCCTCGTCGCGCAGCCCGCCGCCATTGTCGCGCAGATCCACGATCCAGCCGGTCGGCGCATGGCCCAATTGCTTCTCGATCGCCGCCATGCCCGCACGCACCGCCTGCCCGGTGTTCTGCGAGAAGGTGTTGATGTTGAGGATGCCGACGCCGTTCTTCACCTCCCACTTGACCGGGCGCTGCACGATCCGCTCGCGCACCAGGCTCACCTCGATCGGCTTGTCGCGGCCGGGCCGGATGATCGTCAGTGCCACCTTCGTGCCGGGCGGACCGCGCATTTGCGAGATCGCCTCGTCCAGCGTCTGGCCGTAGATCAGCTTGCCATCGATATGCGTGATATAGTCGCCGGATTTCAGGCCGGCGCGATAGCCCGGCGTATCTTCCTGCGGGGAGATGATCTTGACCGCGCCGTCCTCTGCCGTGACGGTCAGGCCCAGGCCGCCATAGCTGCCCATCGTCTGGATCTTGAGATTGTCGTAATCCAGCCCGCTCTCATAGGCGCTGTGCGGGTCGAGCGCGGCCAGCATGCCGTCGATCGCACCCTTGATCAGCACCTTGTCGTCGACCTTGTCGACATAGGTCGCCTTCACCCGCGCGAACACGTCCATGAACTGATCGAGTTCGCGATACGCATCGGTATCCACCGCCGCCATGGCAGCGGTGCCGGCGGGAACGACCGCCAGGACGAGGGCGATCGCGGTAGCCTGGAGAAACGGACGAGCCATAGAAGCAGGATTCTCTTCGGAGCAGGAGAAATACGGTCGGTCGTGACCCTAGCGGGTTATTCCGCGCGGATCAAAGCGCAGCGCAGGTGAATGTGAGGTGAGCGGCAGCTTTCTGTTTCCCTCCCTTCAAGGAAGAGGAGAAAGTGATCACCCCACCAGCGGCGTCATGTCCACTGCCCGCCCCCGACGACGCAACTCCACCGTGACGCGCGGATCGTCACCCCCGCCGGCCCGGCCGATCGGCTGGCCCTGATCGATACTCTCCCCGACCTTTACCGATGCAAGGCCGAGGCCTGAGACGAGCGAGGTCCAGCCACCGCCATGATCGAGGATCACGATCGTGCCATAGCCACGAAACGGCGCGGCATAGGCGACGCGCCCGGCCGCCGGCGCAACGACGGTGGCGTCGGCCGCGGCGGCGATCGTCACGCCGCGCGAGCGCACGCCAGCTTCGGAGAGTTCGCCGAGCCCCGTGACGACCTTGCCCACCACCGGCAGGCGGTAGGGCGGCGCGGCATGCGACCATGACGGGCCATCGACCGGCGAGGCGACTTCGCCGGGACGAAGCGGGCGCGGCGACGGACCGGGCAGAGACGCGAGGCTTTCGCGCACGCTCGCCTGATCGCCCATCCGGTCCATCAGGTCGACGATGTCGCGCGCGCGTTCGCCCATCGCGATGGCGCGGTCGGATTCGAACAAGGCATCGCGACCCAGATCCCGCGAGCGCAGCCGGTGTTCCACCTCCAAACGGGTGAGCGCGAGCCGCTGAGCCTCCATCCGCCCGCGCGCCTCGGCCAGCGCCTGCGCGGCGGTGGCGGCATCGGCCTGCAGGCGGTGGGTGCGCGCGAGATCGGCGCGGACACCGACCGTACGAGCGCGGATGACCGGCAGCGTGCCGGCGAGCACCGCGCGGACATGGACGATATCCTCCAGCGATCCGGGCCGAACGACGCTTATCATCACCGGGCGGCGCGCGAGCGACTGAAGCGCGGCGACGAGCCGGACGATCGGCCCCTGCTGCTGGTCGAGCTTGGTACGTTGTCGGTCGAGTAAACGTCGGATGATGTCGATCCGTGCCTGCCCCGCCGCGATATCGGCCTCGGCCTGCTGAATGCGGGCGGCGACCGCGGCTTCCTGCTGGCGGGCCTGCCGGGCCTGATCCCGTTCGCCATTCGCCTGCTGCTCCAGCGCGGCGGAGCGCGCGGCGGCGGCGGCGGATTGCGCCTTTGCCGCGGCGAGACGCTTCTGCTGATCCTGCGCCGGCGCCGAGATCGCGAAGCCTAGCGTTGCAACCAAAGCGGCGCCTGCGATCCAATACCTTGCCCCCGCACGCATGCCCTATCCTTCGCGGTGATAGGGGTGGTTGGCAAGGATGCTGGTCGCGCGCCACAATTGTTCGGCGAGCATCGCGCGGGCCAGCATGTGCGGCCAGGTCGCCCGGCCGAACGACAGCAGCAGATCCGCCTGCGCGCGATCCGTATCGTCAAAGCCGTCCGCCGCGCCGATCATGAAGCGTGTTTCGCGCACGCCGTCGTCACGCCAGCGGCCGAGTTTCTCGGCGAACGCCTTGGAAGGCATAACCTCGCCGGTTTCGTCGAGCATCACGATGCGAGTCTGCGGCTCGACCGGGGGCAGCTTGCCGCCGGTATCGGGCAGTTCGGTGATCCGCGTCGGCCAGGACAGGCGCTTCAGATAGCGCGCGACCAGTTCCGCCTCCGGGCTGCGCCCGATCCGCCCGCGCGCTACGATATGGAGGAGCATGGTGCGCCTCTACGATCCGCCTGTCCTGAGCTTGTCGAAGGACTGCACTTCTTTTCCGACGCTCGAAGAACAAGACAGTGCTTCTACAGGTTCAGCACGGACGGGATTGGGTTCAGTCGTCCGAATCGTCGGACGTATCGAACTCCGCGAAATCCGGATGCAAAGCGGGCGTCGGTGCGGGCTCGGGCGCGTCGCCGAACGCCCACATGCGTTCCAGATTGTAAAAGCTGCGCACCTCGGGACGGAACAGGTGGACGATCACGTCTCCGGCATCGATCAGCACCCAATCGGCGGTGGGCAGGCCCTCGATCCGGGTCTGGCGGCCGAGTTCGCCCTTGATCTTCTCCTGAAGCTTCTGCGCCATCGAGGCGACCTGACGTGTCGATCGGCCGCTGGCGATGACCATGAAATCGGCGATGCTCGATTTGCCGGCAAGCGGGATCGACACCGTTTCGACCGCCTGGTCGTCGTCGAGGCTGGCCATGATCAGCGCGTGGAGCGCGGCCACTTCCTCGGGATCGGTCGCGCGGATGACGGGAGAAGTAGAGGCCAAGACAGTTCCTATGTTGATCGGGTGAAGTGCCGCATCCAAGCGGGATCGGCCATGCGCGCGGCAGTCGCGGAGGTCGGGTCGGGGCGGAATCGCAACAGCACGAGTGCCGGCAGTCTCCACATCGTCCAGCTTTTCGCCTGGTATGCGGGCCGCTGCCAACGTCGCAACCAACCCATTGCGGAACCCGCATGGGCAGCATGCTCATAGCCCGGACGGGCGATCACCGCAATCGGCATCGTACGCGCGATCTTGCGCCAGTCCCGCCAGCGATGGAATTGTGCCAGATTGTCCCCGCCCATCAACCAGATGAAGCGGTTCTTGGGGTACAGGCGAACGAGTTTTTCGAGCGTATCAACGGTGTAGCGGGTGCCGAGCCGGGTTTCGATATCGGTCGCGCGGATCGACGCGCGGCGCGCCATCCGCCGCGCCGAGGCCAAGCGCACGGGAAGCGGCGCCATGTCCTTCGCGCCCGCCTTCAACGGATTTCCCGGCGACACCAGCCACCAGACCTCATCGAGATCGAGCGCGCGCATCGCCACAAGGCTGATCGCCCGATGCCCCGAATGCGCCGGATTGAACGAACCGCCGAGCAGACCGATACGGGTCAAGATTCCACGGACCAGTTCTGGCGTTCGTGGTGAACTCGCAAAACCTGAACCTTGCTCACGTCTTCGAGCACGCGATATCGTATGACATACGGCGTTTCGTAACCGCGCAGGATGCGGGTGCCATCGCGAAAGGGACGACCGCCACGCGGGAAATCCACCAGCCAGTTGGCGCGGTACCGGATCGTCGCCAAAAGGCGCACGGCATAATCCGGGCCAATATTGCGTCCAACCAGCTATCGATCCGACGAAGATCTTCGAACGCCGGAATCGTCCATTCTATTTCGAACATCGCGCGCGGTGTTCGGCGATCATACCATCCAGTTTCGCCATGACCTGTTCGTGCGGCACCACGTCACCGCGATCGGCAGCATCGATACCTACCTGGATGAAAGCTTCGAAATCCGCATCACTTTCCGCCACGCGACGGATCGCCTCCGCAGCAAATTCGGCATTGTTTATACCGCGCTTTTCCGCCAGCCGCTCGACCAGCGTGAATGTCTGAGCATCGACCTCGGTCGTGATGGTCGACAAAATGGGCGCCGGATGGTTCATGCCGAAAGACTAAGCCCGGTTCGCCCGGGCATCAAGCCCGCACCTGCCCGGTCCCCCGGCCGACCCATTTGTACGTCGTTAGCCCCTCCAACGCGACCGGGCCACGCGCGTGCAGGCGTCCCGTGGCGATGCCGATCTCCGCGCCCAGGCCGAACTCGCCGCCATCCGCGAACTGCGTTGAGGCGTTCCACAGCACGATCGCGCTGTCGACGGCGGCGAGGAAGCGGTTTGCCGCGGCCTCGTCCTCGGCGACGATCGCGTCGGTGTGGTGCGATCCGTGCGCCGCAATGTGCGCCACCGCGTCGTCCACGCCGTCCACGATCGCGGCGGAGGCGATCGCCTCGAGATATTCGGTGTCCCAGTCCGCGTCGTTGGCCAACGCGATCGACGGATCGAGCGCCCGGGCGGCGGCGTCGCCGCGCACCTCGCAACCCGCATCGGCCAGCGCTCGGAGCAAAGCCTCGCCATGGGGATAGGCGCGATCGATCAGCAAGGTCTCCATCGCCCCGCACACGCCGGTGCGGCGCAGCTTGGCGTTGACCACGATCGCCTCCGCCATCGCCCGATCGGCCGACGCGTGGACGTAGACGTGGTTGATGCCGTCGAGATGCGCCAGCACCGGCACCTTGGCCTCCGCCTGCACCCGCGCGACCAGACTCTTCCCGCCCCGCGGCACGATCAGATCAAGACACCCATCGGCAACGAGCATGGCCCCGACCGCAGCGCGATCGGTGATCGGCACGAGTTGCGCGATGTCCTCTGGCAGCCCGGCTTCAGCGACGCCGCGCACGAAGGCGGCGTGAATCGCGCGGTTGCTGTGCACCGCTTCCGATCCGCCGCGCAGGATCACCGCATTGCCCGCCATGACGCACAGAGCGGCAGCATCGGCGGTGACGTTGGGACGGCTTTCGTAGACGATGCCGATCACCCCGATCGGCACGCGGACGCGGGACAGTGCCAGGCCGTTGGGGCGCACCGCCTGGTCGATCACCGTGCCGGCCGGATCGGGCAGAGCGGCGATCGCATCCACGCCCGCCGCCATGCCGGCGATCCGACCCTCGTCCAGCATCAGCCGGTCGAGCAACGCGCCCGACAGACCCATCTCTCGCCCGTGCGCCATGTCGAGCTTGTTGGCCGCAAGGATGTCCGACGCGGCATCGCGTAGCGCCCGCGCAGCGGCGATCAGCGCGCGAGCCTTGGCACCGGACGGCAATGCACCGACGACCCCGGCTGCAGCGCGGGCGCGGCGACCCATGTCGGCGATAAGGGCGGTGGGATCGATCGTTTCGCTCATGCTCCTTGCGCTATCACGCCGGCCGGTAGCTGCCAAAGCCCTATCGCTTTCCTTCGATCCGGTGATAGGTTCGCATCCGATGACGGGGGAAATCGGAACGATCGGCGATATCGCCACCGGCACCTTGCTGGGTCGAGCGGTCGAACCCCGGGCGGGCGAGTCGCACGGCGGCGCGCGTGCCCATGGCGTGTGCCTGAATTGCGGCACCGCCTTGATCGGCGAATATTGCCACGCTTGCGGGCAGAATGAGCATGTGCACCGCACCCTCGGCTCGATCGGGCACGATCTGTTGCACGGGGTGTTCCACTTCGAGGGCAAGATCTGGCGTACGATCCCGATGCTGGTGCTGCATCCGGGCGCGCTGACGCGGCGCTATGTCGCGGGCGAGCGCGCGCGCTTCGTCTCACCCTTGGCGTTGTTCCTGTTCACCGTGTTCCTCATGTTCGCCACGATCCACACGTTCAGTGGAGAGTTCGGCGGGACCAACATGACCGCGGCGCAGCGCGCGGATGCGACCAAGAGGCTCGATGCGAACATTGCCAAGGCCAGCGCCGAACTGGCAAAGGACAAGGCTGCGCCGGGCAACAAGACCGCCACCGACATCGCTGCGCTCGAAGCCACGATCAAAGGCATGAAGACCGCACGCAGCTCGATCACCGGCCTGAAAACCAACGATCCCTATTACAACTTCACGGACATGAAGACCGGCTGGGCACCGCTCGACCATGGCATCGCCAAGGCCAACGCCAATCCCGGCCTGATGCTCTACAAGCTGCAATCCAGCGCGTACAAATACAGCTGGGCGCTCATCCCTATCTCCACGCCGTTCGTCGCCTTGCTGTTCCTGTGGAGGCGGCGCTACAAAATGTACGACCATGCGATCTTCGTGACCTATTCGCTGGCCTTCATGATGGGGCTGGTCGTGCTGCTGAGCCTGCTCGGAAAGATCAACGCGCCGGATTGGATCTTCTCGCTGCTCGTCGCCTTCGCGCCCCCGGTCCACATGTTCGCGCAACTGCGCGGTGCGTACGGTCTGCGCAAACGGTCGGCGCTGTGGCGGACGATCGCGCTGCTGATCTTCGCCTTCGTCGCGTTGATCGCCTTCTCCATCCTTCTGCTGGCGATGGGTCTGAGCGGCTAGCTTTCGCTACACCTTCTTCGCGCAAGGGTAGCGGCCAACCAGAACGCGTGCGAAGCCCTGTTTCAGCGGCATGTCCCGCTCCGCCGCGGGGATCGACTCAAGCGCGGCGAGAAATTCGCTGCCGCCCATCTTGGTGCCCTTGGGCGGGCAGGCGAGCGGCGGCTTGCCCGCCGCCTCGCGCGCGTCGCTATCCTGCTTGAGCGAGAGGCCGGCCGCGCGGGCCGCGTCTTTCACCTGCGCCAGATCGGACGAGGCCAGTGCCAGCGGTCCGAGCCCCTTCAGCTTGGCGACCTTGGCCAGGAAGGTGCGAACCGACATCGGGGCCGCAGGCGGCGTCTCGGCTTGAACCGAAGTCGCGACAAGACCTACCAGCACAAGTGCCAAACCTGTCCGCTTCATATCAAAAGCCCTCCCGCAAACTTGCTTGCGGGAGGGCTATGAGGACTGCGATGAACAGTCGATTAAGTGGTACGATCAGGCCCCCAGCGGGGTGGGATTGCCGAACGGACCCTTGGGACGCTTGGTCTTCGGGATCGACGTACCCGCCGCCGCCAGAACCGGTGCCTTCGGCCCGCCCTCGCGGTCGATCGGCGTGCCCGCGATCAGCCCCTTGATCTCGTCACCCGTGATCGTCTCGAGTTCGAGCAGGGCACCCGCGATCTGGTGCAACTGATCGACGTGACGCGTGATCAATTCGGTCGCACGCTTGTGCCCGTCCTCGACCAGCCGGCGGATTTCGCCGTCGATCGCGAGCGCCGTCTCGTTCGACATGTTGTGGCGCTGCGTCTGCGAGTAACCCAGGAAGGTCTCTCCCTGTTGCTCTTCATATTGCAGCGGGCCGATCGATTCGGACATGCCCCATTGCGTGACCATCGCGCGGGCGAGCTTGGTCGCCTGCTTGATGTCCGAAGACGCGCCGCTCGACACCTTGTCATGGCCGAAGATCACCTCCTCGGCGACACGACCACCCATGACCGAGGCCAGATCGGCATACATCTTGTCGCGGTGGTACGAGTAATTGTCGCGCTCGGGCATCGACACGACCATGCCCAGGGCACCGCCACGCGGAATGATCGTCGCCTTGTGGATCGGATCGGAGGCCTTTTCGTGCACCCGAACCAGAGCGTGGCCGGCTTCGTGATAGGCGGTCATCCGCTTCTCGTCGTCGGTCATGACGAGCGATTTCCACTCTGTGCCCATGATCACGCGGTCCTTGGCGAGTTCAAACTGCGCCATCGCCACCAGCCGCTTGCCGAGACGCGCCGCCATCAGCGCCGCCTCGTTGACGAGATTCGCCAGATCGGCACCGGCCATGCCCGGCGTGCCGCGCGCGAGCGTACGGGCATCGACGTCGGGTGCCAGCGGCACCTTCTTCATATGCACTTCGAGAATCTTCACGCGGCCTTCGATGTCCGGCAGCGGCACCGTCACGCGACGGTCGAAGCGGCCGGGACGCAACAGTGCGGGATCGAGCACGTCGGGGCGGTTGGTGGCCGCGACGATGATGATGCCTTCCGACGCCTCAAACCCGTCCATCTCGACCAGCAGCTGGTTGAGCGTCTGTTCGCGTTCGTCGTTACCGTTGCCGAGACCGGCACCGCGATGGCGACCGACCGCGTCGATTTCGTCGATGAAGACGATGCACGGTGCCGACTTCTTGGCCTGTTCGAACATGTCGCGCACGCGGCTGGCGCCGACGCCGACGAACATCTCAACGAAGTCCGAACCGGAAATGGTGAAAAACGGCACACCCGCCTCACCCGCGATCGCGCGGGCAAGCAAAGTCTTGCCGGTGCCGGGCGAGCCGACCAGCAGCGCACCCTTGGGAATCTTGCCGCCGAGACGTGCGAACTTGGTCGGGTCCTTGAGGAACTCGACGATCTCCTCCAATTCCTCGCGCGCCTCATCGATGCCGGCGACATCTGCGAAGGTCACGCGGCCTTCCTTCTGCGTCAGCATCTTGGCGCGGCTCTTGCCGAAGCCCATCGCGCCGCTGCCGGAATTCTTCTGCATCTGGCGCAGGACGAAGAAGGCGATGCCGAGGAACAGGAGGAACGGCAGCGAATTGATCAGCATGACCTGCCAGATCGCCGGCCCCTCTTCGGGCTTGGCGGTGATCGCCACATTCTTGGCGCGCAGACGATCGATCAGCTGCGGATCGGGCAATGCATAGGTCTTGAACTTGGTGTCGTTGGTCAGCGTGCCCGAAATCACCTCGCCGGCGACATTCACGTCCTTGACGCTACCTTCCTGAACCTTGTCGAGGAACGACGAATAAGCGATCGCCGTGCCCTGCGGCTGGCGGTTGGGCGCGTCGAACATCGTGACGAACACCGCGAGTGCGAGCAGGATGCCGACCCAGATCAGCAGGCTCTTCATCCACGGGTTCGGGCCGTTGCCGTCCTGGCCGGGCTGCTTGTCGTTGTCGTTCATGGGGTTCCTACGCACCTATCTTCACCCGACAAGATAGGCGCAGGGAAGTTAATGGCAATGGAACAGGATCGAGAATATGCCGATCAGGTGTCCCGGCGCGGCGGAGCGGCGCGAAACTGCCAGATATTGGCGGTTGCCGAGGCCATCACACCGGCCTGGGTCGCCCCCCTTCCCGCCTCCAGCGCATCCAGCAGCGATTCGATGTTGCTCGCCGGTGTCCAGGCCGGGGTGAGAATCGCCCGGTCGTGCCGGACAGCCGTGACGACGGCGCGGGCGAGACGGCGACGCACTTCGCGGGGCAAGTCGGTCACGTCGATGCGCCGCTCACCGGGCTTGGCGGGCAGGCTGTGCGTGTCGAGCAGCCAGCCCTCCAACACGCGAAGATCGCGATCCGCCTCGGCGAGATGCCCGGCTGCGCGAGCGATCCGGCCTGCATCGAGCCAGGGGTTTTCGGTGAGCAGGGTGCGGAAGCGGGTGCGGTCGTAGCGGGCGCTGGCGTTGCTGGGATCATCCACGAACGGTAGATTCCAGTCCTCGGCGACCGCGCGGAGTTCGGCGCGGCGCCAGTTCAGCAATGGACGGAGCAAGATCGGGCCGTCCTCGATCCTTTGCCAGGGCCGGATCGATGCGAGACCTGCCAGCCCGGACCCCCGCGCAGCGCGCATCAGGAAGGTTTCGGCCTGATCGTCCGCATGATGGGCGGTGGCGAGGATCGTCGCGCCGGTGGAGCGCGCCCAATCGATGAGCAAGGCATAGCGTGCCGTGCGGGCCGCGGCTTGCAGATTGGCGGTGCCGAGCGGAGTACCGAGGGTTAGCGTGGTATGTGGAATGCAAGATCCCGCCCACGGCCCCGAAGCGGAATCGTGTTCAAGAGAACAACCTACGTCATCCTCGCGAAGGCGAGGATCCCGCTTCTTGTTCTGGGGCAAGGCAGCTGGATCCTCGCCTTCGCGGAGATGACTAACTAGCGACAAGCTCGAGCCGCCAAGTTCTGAGTTCCGCCCCCGTGGAGTCAGGCGGCAATATTCCGCCACCATTGCCGCCTCGTCGGCCGCATCGGTGCGGAGACCGTGATCGACGGTCGCCGCGATCACCTGCCCGGGCCATGCCGCCTCGGCCAGCGCGAGCAAGGCCATGCTGTCCGGCCCGCCCGACACGGCGATGGCGAAAACGTCCTCCGCCGCTACCGGCCGGCCCAACGCCGCCGCGACATCGTCGCGGAAGCGCGCGACCGCTGCGGCGCGCGCCGTCAGCGTCCGGCCCGCGTCATTTCCCGCACTTCTGTGCCACACGGCCCTTCGCCACGCCGGCCTTCATCGCGTCGTTCAGCTTGTCGGGATAGACCTGGGTCAGTTCGTCATAGACCTTGCAGATCTCGGTCGACGGTTTCTTCAGGATCGTCAGCGCCTGCGCCAGATAATAGAGGCTTTCGTGCGCGCGGTCGCCTTTCGGCTGGTTGCGGTAATTGTCGTAGAAAGCGAGCACCGCGAGGTTGGGCTTGCCATCGTCGAGCAGCGCGCGGCCGAGCATGTTCTGCGCGCGGCTGATGCGGCGGTGCTGCGGGTAATCCTTCACCAGCGCCTTGAACTGCGTTTCCGCCTCCGGATACAGCTTCGCCTCCCACAGGCGGTAGCCGTAATTGTAGAGATCCTCCCCGGCATCGTCGGTCGCAGGCTTCTCGACCGCAGCGAGGCGATCGGCCCGGGCCGGATCCTTGGCCGTCGCGGCTGGTGCCGGCTTAGTGGTAGCCGCAGAATCAGGCTTGGTGCTCGTGGCCGGCACCGGCTTGACCGTCGTCGGCCGCACCTGCTCGCCCATCGTGGGCGCGGTTGCCGCGGCGACCGGCTGGGCGCCGCCTTCGAGCGCCCTCAGCCGTGCATCGGTGGCATTCTTGTACGCCGCGAACCCATCTTCGATCTGGCGCAGCTTGAACTGGTTCTGCTCGATCTGCCCGGTCATCGTGCTGAGCTGCGATTCCAGCGCGTTGACCCGCGCCGTCAGGTCGGTGACGGGCGTGTCGGCGGGCGTGCCGATTGGACTGTTCGTCGCCTCGGCCCCGGTGATCTCGGGCTGGATCAGCTTGCCGTTCGCGCTCGGGAACACCTTGCGCTGCACCGCGCGCATCTGGCCCTCGAGCCGATCGACCCGCACCTCGACGCTGGCGTCGCGCGATTGGGCCGTTGCCGGGAGGACCGGCAACGCCGCCGTGCCGAGCAGGATTGCGATCGTGGTGAGACAGGTACGCATGGACACCCCCCGGTGCGAGTGACGTGGAAACATATTGGAGATCGTCATCCTGTCGCCGGCCTCACGGGTTGCCGGCCGGCGCATTGGACGCGGCCGTCGCGGGAACCGGAACCGGCGCGACCTCGCTCGGCACCGTAGCGTTCGGACGCGAGACGCGCGGCTGCGTGCCGGGCGAGCGGGCCGGCGCGGTCGAAGGCTCGTTGCGGAAGGCGGGCGGCGGCGAGTTCGTCTCCCGTCCGGCCGGCTTGCCCGCCGGCGTGGGCGTTGGGGTCGGCGTGCCGTTGGCGCGCGCGCTGAGCGCGGCGGCACCGATCGGCACATCCTTGATCGCCACGCGACCGCTGCCGAGCGGCGGCAGGGCCGAGCCGTTCAGCGTCACCTGCAATTTGTCCGGGCGGCCGACATTGATCATCGGGCCGTTGGCGTCGGACGGCACGTCATATTTCTCGCCCGGCTTCAGCGTGTTCAGGAAGAGGGTCTTTCCGGTCGCATCATAGACGCGCATCCACACCTCGTCCGTCGCGGTCAGCACGACCTGGCCGGATGCCGGCGCGGCGGCGGGCGCAGGCGCGGCCGACGGGGCCGGCGCGGGCGGCATGATCTCGGCATTGTCGGTCGCCGCGGCCGGCGTGGATCCGCCCCGGAACAGGTTGGTGCCGTACCACAATCCGACCGCGAGCAGGAGCAATGCGACCACGACTCCGGCGGCGACCGCCAGGCCGAACGAGGGCGTGCGCGACGGTTCGTCGATCTCATATTGCTCGTATTCGGTGCGGCGCACGCCGATATCCTGGCCGCGCACTTCGCGGGCGATCGCCACCTCGTCGATGCCGACCGCACGGGCATAGGCCTTGGCGAAACCGACCGCGTAGGTGACCGAGGGCATCGTCTTGAAATCGTCGGTCTCGATCGCCTCCAGATGGCGCACCGGCACCCGGGTGCGCGCGGCGATCTCCGCCAGCGACAGGCCCTGCGCCTCGCGCGCCTCGCGCAACCGTTCCCCCGCCGTTTTCGGGAACAGGGTGGCGTCTTCTGCCGGCGGTGCGTCGGTCATTTCCATCTCCGGCAGGAAGGTTGCGGCCCCGTGGATATCCTGCATGTCTTGGATGCGTGTCTCACAAAGGGGCACTCAAGTGTCAACGCCCCGCACAACCGCGCATCATATCATTACGCCAGTTCGACGCCGTTTTCCGCCGCCCATGCCGATAGCGCGCCGCGCATGTCGCGCGGGGATTCGATCAGCAAAGCCTGCATCTTAGTCATCAGCGCGGCGCGATTCAGCGAGCGCACCATCGCCTTGATCGGGCCGACCGCGGCGGGGGTGATCGACAGGCGATCGATACCCAGGCCGATCAGCGCCATCGCCTCCAGCGGACGCCCGCCCATCTCGCCACAGACCGCCAGCGGCTTGCCCGCCGCCGCGACCGGTGCCTGCACGCGTGCCAGGAAGCGCAGGATCGCCGGGCTGAGCCAATCGTACCGCTCGGCGAGCTTGGGATTGGCGCGATCGGCGGCGAACAGGAATTGCGTCAGATCGTTGGTGCCGATCGAGAGGAAATCGAGTTTCGGCAGCAACAGATCGAGCATTTCCGCCAGGGCCGGCACTTCGAGCATCGCGCCGTAGCGGATCTCGACCGGCAGCTTCTTGCCCCGGCCGCGCATCCATTCGCGCTGCGTTTCGAACAGCGCGCGCGCCTCGTCATATTCCCATGGCTCGGACACCATCGGGAACATCACGTTCAGCGTGCGCCCGGCCGACGCCTCCAGCAGGGCGCGCGCCTGCACCTTCATCAACCCGTCGCGGTCGAGCGCGAGGCGCAGCGCGCGCCAGCCCATCGCCGGATTCTCCTCCTCCTCGGCATCGTCCTTGACGAGATAGGGCAAGGCCTTGTCGCCGCCGATATCGACGGTGCGGAAGATCACCGGGCGATCGCCCGCGGCATCCAGCACGTCCTTGTAGAGCCGCTGCTGCTGCGCCTTGGCCGGCAAGGTGGCGGAGACCAGGAACTGGAATTCGGTGCGGAACAGGCCGATGCCGTCCGCGCCGGTCACGTCGAGCGCCGCGACGTCGTCGCGCAGGCCGGCATTGACCATCACGGTGACACGGTGGCCGTCCTTCGTCACCGGCAGTTCGTTCTTCAGCGCGGCGAAGGCGGCACGGCGCTTCTGGCGCATCTGCAGCTTGGTCTCGAACGCCTCCTCGATCGCCGGTGACGGCCGCGCGAAGACGTTCGCCTCGGCGGTGACGTCGAGCAGCAGCATGTCGCCTTCGGCGATCGCGCGGCGCACGCCCTTGACTCGGCCCAGCACCGGCACGCCCATGGCGCGGGCGACGATCGTGACGTGCGCGGTGAGCGATCCTTCCTCCAGGATCACGCCCTTCAGGCGGCGGCGATCATATTCGAGCAATTCGGCAGGACCGAGGTTTCGCGCGATCAGGATCGTATCCTGTTTGAGGCCGCCCTGCGCCGCCGTGCCCATCTGGCCCGAGACGATGCGCAGCAGGCGGTTCGAGAGATCCTCCAGATCGTGCATCCGGTCCGCCAGCAACGGATCGTCGATCTGGCGCATGCGGGCACGGGTGCGCTGCTGCACGCGCTCGATCGCGGCCTCCGCCGTCAGCCCGGAATCGATCGCCTCGTTGATGCGGCGCGACCAGCCTTCGTCATAGGCGAACATCTTGTAGGTCTCGAGCACCTCCTCATGCTCGCCGCCGCCGCCGAATTCCGCCTGGCTGGCGATGCGCTCGATCTGTTCGCGCATCTTGTCGAACGCGGCGTAGACGCGGTGCCGTTCGGCCTCGGTATCCTCGGCCACGGTGTGCTCGATCGTGACGCGCGGCTGATGATAGACCGCGCAGCCGCTGGCCATCCCCTCGACCAGCTTGAGGCCGGGGATGCGCGCCGCCGCGGTCGACTGCGGGCGCATGCTGGCGGCGGCACTGGCATCGACCAGGTCGGCGTTCGCGATCAGTTCGGACAGGACCATAGCGACGGTCTGCAGCGCCTCGATCTCGACATCGTCGTAGCGGCGCTGATCGACATGCTGGATCGCCAGCACCCCGACCGCGCGTTCGCGGCGGATGATCGGCACGCCGGCAAAGCTGTGGAAGCGTTCTTCGCCGGTCTCCGGATTATGCACGAAATTGGGGTGGCTCGTCGCCTCGTCGAGGTTCAGCACCTCGACGAACTCGGCGATCGTGCCGACCAGCCCTTCGCCCAGCGCGAGCTTGGTGACGTGCACCGCCTCCTGCGACAGACCGCGTGTCGCGTAGAGCTCCAGCACGCCCTCGCGCAGCAGGTAGATCGAGCACACTTCGCTGTTGATCGCCTCGCCGACGATGTTGACCACGGCGTTGAGCTTGGCCTGCGCCGCGGTGCGCGACGCCATCACGTCGTGTAGGCGGACGAGGATTTCGCGGGCGGAGGCGACGGCGGATGGCATTCAGCGGAGCTAGCAGGTTGTGGGGGGCGGTTCTACCGGGCGGGACGCAAGTAATTAGTCGAACAATCCCTCCTGCGCGCCCTCCGGCGGATTCAGGCCGAGATGCTTCCAGCCGAGCGCGTTCAGACATCGTCCCCGGGCGGTGCGAGCAACGAGGCCGAGCTGGATCAGATACGGCTCGATCACTTCCTCGATCGTGTCGCGCGGTTCGCTGAGGCCCGCCGCCAGCGTCTCCACGCCGACCGGCCCGCCGCGATAGATGTCGGCGATCATCGTCAGGTAACGCCGGTCCATCGCATCGAGGCCGAGCGAATCGACCTCCAGCCGGTTGAGCGCATGATCCGCCGCCTTCGCATCGACCGTGTCGTGCCCGGCGGCATGGGCGAAATCGCGCACCCGCCGCAGCAGCCGCCCGGCGATGCGTGGCGTGCCGCGCGAGCGGCGCGCGATCTCGTGCGCGCCATCCGGCGTGATGCCGAGGCCGAGCAGGATGGCGGCGCGCGTCACCACGCGTTCCAGCTCGTCCACGGTGTAGAAATGCAGCCGCAGCGGAATACCGAAACGATCGCGCAGCGGCGTGGTGAGCAGACCCTGCCGCGTCGTCGCGCCGACGAGCGTGAAGCGTGGCAGATCGATCCGCACGCTGCGCGCCGACGGCCCCTCGCCGATCATCAGATCGAGTGCGCGATCCTCCATCGCCGGGTACAGCACCTCTTCGACGGCGGGCGCGAGGCGATGAATCTCGTCGATGAACAGCACGTCGCCATCCTCGAGGTTGGTGAGGAGCGCCGCCAGATCGCCCGACTTGGCGATCACCGGACCGGAGGTGGCGCGGAAGCCGACGCCCATCTCGCGCGCGACGATCTGCGCCAGCGTCGTCTTTCCAAGCCCCGGGGGGCCGAAGAACAGCACGTGATCCAGCGCATCGCCACGCGCCTTGGCCGCGGCGATGAAGATGCGCAGGTTCTCTCGCGCCGCCTTCTGCCCGACGAAATCGTCGAGATTTTTGGGGCGCAGCGCGGCGTCCACGTCTTCGGGCGTGCGCTGGGGGGTGAGGATGCGGTCGTCGGTCACTGCATCAACGCCTTCAGCACATCTTCGGACGACAGTTTTGCTTGGCGCAAGATCCCCGCCATCGTGCCCTTTTTCAGATCGCGGTGCAGAGGCACGATACACAATGTATCGCCATTGCGCAGCTTTACGTGGCTGCCGCGCTGGCTAATTTCATGAAAGCCAAGCCGTTTGAGCGCGCGAACGAGATCCTGCCCGGAAACGGGCGGCAGCCTAGGCATGCTCCCCGACAGTGAACGTGGTAACGATCGGCGGCCCCGAGAACGGCATCGGCTCATCTTCGAGATAGAGTTCCACCGCCTCGCGTAGCGCCGCCAACGCTTCGTCAATCGTATCGCCCTGCGTGGTGGTCCCCGTTTCCGGGTTGAACGCGACGTAGCCGCCCTCTTCGGCCGGGGTGAGTACCGCGGTCACCTGCATCGCAAAATTCCTTCTAATGTCACTCTACTTCGCCGCCTTCCGGAGCGCCAGCCGCACCAGCGCATCGAGCGTCGCGCCGGCGCCCAGTTCCTCTTCCGCCGATGCCACCGCCGCATTGGCTTCGGCGGGGCGGAAGCCGAGGTTAAGCATCGCCGAAACCGCGTCCGCCCCGGCCCCGACCGGCGAGGCAACGCCGGGCGTGCCGATCGCGACCGCGCCGATCCGGTCCTTCAACTCGCGCACGATGCGTTCGGCGAGTTTCGGACCGACACCGTTGGCGCGGGCGACCATCGCCTTGTCCTGCGCGGCGATGGCGCGGGAGAGATCTCCCGGTTCGAGCGCGGAGAGGATCGCCAGCGCGACGCGCGCGCCGACACCCTGCACGCTGGTGAGCAAGCGGAACCAGTCGCGCTCGGCGGCACTGGCGAAGCCGACCAGACGGATGAAATCCTCCGCCACCAGCATCTCGGTATGCAGCATGCACGCCTCGCCGACCGGGCCGATCGCGGACAATGTGCGCGAGGAGGCGCCGACGAGATAACCGACCCCGCCGACATCGATCACGGCATGGTCGATATCGGTGGCGCTAAGGATGCCCTTGAGGTGTGCGATCATCGTTCGACCCCGAAGTTCACACAAAGTCACGCAAAACGGAGCCCAGCGTCACGCTGCCGCTGCCGCTGGCGACACGGCGATGCGGAGCGAAAAGGGTCGGAGCGGCCATTGGCGGGACATAACCGGAACACGACAAAGTAGGAAAGCGAAATTACGGGATGCGCCGCGCGCTCGCCACATGATGCGCATGGCAGATCGCCACCGCCAGCGCGTCCGCCGCGTCCGCGCCGGCGATCTTGATGCCCGGCAGCAGGCGCGCGACCATCGCATGGACCTGCGCCTTTTCCGCCGCGCCGGTGCCGACGATCGCCTTCTTGACCAGACGCGCGGCATATTCGCCGACATCGATCCCGCTGCGCCCGGCGGCGGCCATGATGACTCCGCGCGCATGGGCGAGTTTCAGCGTGGATTGCGGGTTGGTATTGACGAACACCTCCTCGACCGCGGCACCGGCGGGGGCGTGATCGGAGATCAGGGCCGAGATCATGCTGTCGAGATGCGACAGGCGTCGGGCGAGCGCTTCCTTGTTGTCGGTCTTCAGATGGCCGTTGGCGATGTGCGACAGGCGGTTGCCCTCGGCGCGGATGACGCCCCAGCCGGTGGTGGCGAGGCCGGGGTCAAGGCCTAGGATGATCAAGATTCGTTCGCGCGGAGACGCGGAGACGCGGGGAGAAGGGGGGAGAAGGAGAAAGAAGGTCGTTCACGCGAAGGCGCGAAGGCGCGAAGGCGCGCGCGACGGAGATGTCTTGCGGTGGCAATGTATGGTGCTGGCAGGGCGAAGCGCGGATTCGAAGGCTGCTGACGCAGCAAAGGAAGAGAAATTCCCTTCTTCTTCGTGCCTTCGCGCCTTCGCGTGAACCAGTCTTCTTTTCTGCTTGGTGGCTTCGTGGCTTCGTGTGAGCAAACTTGGTCGAAGCCGCGAGCGCGCCTCACGATCGTTGACCGGCCTTTGACGCACAGCCCCATCCCAACCCCTCCCCTGAAGGGGAGGGGCTTTTGTTGGGTCAACCGAGCTTCTCCATGACGTCGTCGGAGATTTCGTAATTGCCCCAGACGGTCTGCACATCGTCGTCGTCGTCGAGCGAATCGAGCAGCTTGAACAGGGTCGCGGCATCGCCCTCGCCCACGTCGACCATGATCTGGGGGCGCCAGGCGAGTTTCGCGCCCTCGGGTTCGCCGAGCACCGGGGTCAGCGCCTTGACCACCTCGTGCAGGTTTTCGTTCGAGGTCCAGATTTCGTGGCCCTCCTCGCTCGACGTCACGTCCTCGGCCCCGGCCTCAAGCGCAGCCTCGAACACCGCATCGGCATCGCCGGCGCTGGCCGGATAGTTGATCAGGCCGAGGCGATCGAAGGCGTGACTCACCGAGCCGCCAGCCCCCAGATTGCCGCCATTCTTGGCGACGGCCGTGCGCACGTTGGTGGCGGTGCGGTTGCGATTGTCGGTCAGCGCCTCGATGATCAGCGATACGCCGCCCGGGCCAAAGCCCTCGTAGCGGATTTCCTCGTACGTCTCGGCATCGCCGCGGCTCGCCTTGTCGATCGAGCGCTGGATATTGTCCTTGGGCAGCGAGGCTGCCTTAGCCGCGTTGACCGCCATGCGCAGGCGCGGGTTCATATCCGGATCGGGCAGGCCCATCTTGGCCGCGACGGTGATTTCGCGGCTGAGCTTGGAGAAGAGCGACGAGCGCTTCTTATCCTGCGCACCCTTGCGGTGCATGATGTTCTTGAATTTGGAATGGCCTGCCATTGTGCTCTCTGCGATGCTCTCTTGTCTCGTCTGGCGCGCTTCTAGCCCTTGGCGGCGGCGGATGCCAAGCCGTCGATCTTCGCCTCGAGCCGCGACAGGCGCTCGATCACCTCGGCGTCGAGCTTGTGGTGCAGCCGCAGGATATCGAGTTCGGCGCGCAGATTGGTTTCGTAATCCAGGCTGGCGGCGACACGATCCTTGGCCGATTGCCGGTTCTGGCTCATCATGATGATCGGTGCCTGCACGGCGGCGAGCGTCGAGAGCATCAGGTTGAGGAAGATATAGGGGTACGGATCGAACGCCTTGCCGAAATGCGCCAGCACATCGGAATTGAGCAGCATCCAGCCGAACAGCACCAATGTGAAGAAGGTGATGAACCCCCACGAACCGCCGATCGCCGCGACCCGGTCCGACAGGCGTTCCCCGAACGTCGAGCGTTCGTCGGACACGTCCGCCGCATCGCGGCTGACGGTGGTGCCGTCCTGGATGCCGAGCAGGACACGCCGCTCCTCCTCATCCAGCGCCTGGCTCGATTTGCCGAGCAGGCGCTG
The DNA here is from genome assembly GCF_001423845.1 of Sphingomonas sp. Leaf357. Classification (NCBI taxonomy): domain Bacteria; kingdom Pseudomonadati; phylum Pseudomonadota; class Alphaproteobacteria; order Sphingomonadales; family Sphingomonadaceae; genus Sphingomonas; species Sphingomonas sp. Leaf357. Next base: position 503,942 of record NZ_LMPM01000002.1, read on the forward strand.
CGCGAGATCGGCGATGCGGTGGTCCATGCGCGGCAATCCCATCAGGCGTTAGGCGAGGCCAAGCGCGACCTTGTAGGTTTCGAGCAGCGCCTCGGCCTCGTCGCGGTGATGCTTTTCCATCCGGCGCAGGCGGACGATCGCGCGCATCGTCTTGGTGTCGTAACCGTTCGATTTCGATTCGGCGTAGACGTCCTTGATGTCGTCGGCGATGCCCTTCTTCTCTTCCTCGAGCCGCTCGATCCGCTCGATCAGAAGGCGCAACTGTTCCGCGCCGATAACGTCACTCATGATGATCTCCGTGGTGGGTGTGGCGCAGCCTCTAGGCGGTTAACCGGCGCGGCTCAACCGTCACTTCGCCCGCGCGACGACGCCCTTGTGCATGACGAAATCGATATGTTCCAGCGCACGCACGTCGTCGAGCGGCGAAGAGGCGACGGCGATGATGTCGGCGGCCTTGCCGACCGCGATCGTGCCGATATCGTCGCGTCCGATCAGGTCGGCGGCACCGACCGTGGCGGCGCGGATCGCCTGCATCGGCGTCATGCCATCGGCGACCATCAGCGCGAATTCCTGCGCATTGTCGCCGTGGCGGGAGACGCCGGTGTCGGTGCCGAAGGCGATCTTCACGCCGGCGGCGACGGCCTTCCGGTGGCTGGCGACCATCGCCGCGGCGGCGGCCTCCGCCTTGGGCAGCGTGGCCGGCGGCAATGCCCCGCCCCGCGCCTGGGCCAAGGCGGCGACCGGGGCCATCTCGGTCATCACCAGATACGCGCCCTTGGCCTTGAACAGGGCGATCGCCTCGTCGTCCAGATACGTGCCGTGCTCGATCGAATCGACGCCGGCATTGAGCGCCGCCTTGGTCCCCTCCGCCGCATGGCTGTGCGCCGCCACCTTGCGGCCGAGCGCGTGCGCGGTATCGACGATCGCCTTCATCTCCTCCGGCGTCATCGCCCGGCCGAGGCCGCCCGACACATTGGACAAAACGCCGCCGGTCGCGGCGAACTTGATCACCTTGGCGCCGAGCGCCACCTGCGCGCGCACCGCGCGACGGCAATCGTCGGGGCCGTCGCACAGATTGATCTCGGTCTTGTGCACAGCGTCCGCGAAGGTTTCGGCGAGGCCGTTGCCGCCGTCGCCATGTCCGCCGGTGACGGAAATCATTTCGCCGGCATTGGTGATCGACGGGCCGTCGATCTCGCCCCGATCGATCGCATCGCGAAGTGCTCGGATGCCGCGCGGATCGCCGCCGAGATCGCGCACCGAGGTGAAGCCGGCGTTCAGCGTGACCTTCGCATTGACCGCCGCCGTCATCATGTCGTCGAACCGGTCGCGGGTCAGCGCCTCCAGCCGGCTGCGCATCGGATCGCCACCGATGCCCCAGAGATGGACGTGCATGTCGATCAGGCCGGGCAGGACGAACTGTTTCGACAGATCGACCAGCGCGGCACCCGCTTCCGGGGGTGCGAAGCCGGCGCGGATTTCGGCGATCCTGCCGTCGCGCACGATGATCGTGCTGTTGCCGCGCGGCGTCTGGCCCGGTTTGTCGAGCAGCGTGCCGGCATGGATATATAAGGCAGACGTCGCGGCCTGCGACGCTGGGAGGGTTTGCGCTGCGAGTGGCGCAGCCGCAACGAGCGCGCACGCGGCGAATATCTTCAGCATCGATGTCCCCTCTTTTGTCATGCCGGACTTGTTCCGGCATCCACCGGTCCGCACACGCTATGGCGAGGATATTGCGGCACGGTTGACCCTGGAACAAGTCCGGGGTGACGGATCAGGCGGAATTTTTCGTCATGCTCTCGGCCATGCGCGCCAGTTGCTCGGGCGTCGCCTCGGGCTGGCGCGCCTTGTAGTCGGCATAGGGCATGCCGTAGATCGTCTCGCGCGCCTGATCCTTGCTCAGCGTGCCCGCGCTCGCCTCCTGCGTCCAGTCCGACAGGCAGTTGCGGCAGAAGCCGGCCAGCCCCATCAGATCGATGTTCTGGGCATCCTCGCGGTGGCGCAGGTGCAGGACGAGGCGGCGGAACGCGGCGGCGGCGACCTTGTCGTCGAGGGCGTCGATGGACGGCATTTGGTCAATCTCCCGGTTGATCGGCGGGAGATAGGCTTTAGAGCCGGGCCTGCAAGCTAAAGGATGCCCGCAATGACCAAGGCCATCAGCCCGCGTTCGCGGAAGGTGCGCGTGCTCGCCACGCTCGGCCCGGCGAGCAACACGGCCGAGATGATCGGCAAATTGTTCGAGGCCGGCGCCGATGCCTTTCGCGTCAACATGAGCCATGGCGACCAGGAATCGAAGATCGCGGTGATCCAGGCGATCCGGTCCTTGGAAAAGAAATATGGCCGGCCGACGACGATCCTGGCCGATTTGCAGGGGCCGAAGCTGCGCGTCGGCAAGTTCGAGGCGGGCAAGGTGGAACTGGTGACGGGCCAGATCTTCCGGCTCGATCGCGACAGGACGCCGGGTAATGCTGCCCGCGTGGAATTGCCGCACAGGGAGATCTTCCAGGCGATCGAGATCGGCGCACGGCTGTTGCTGGACGACGGCAAGCTGGTGCTGCGCGTCGAGGATCACGGGCCGGAGCATATCACGGCGCGGATCGAGGTCGGCGGCATGCTGAGCAACAACAAGGGCCTGAACGTGCCCGACGTGGTCGTGCCGATGGCCGCGCTGACCGCCAAGGATCGCAGCGACCTGGCCTTCGCGATCGACCAGGGGGTGGACTGGATCGCGCTGTCGTTCGTGCAGCGGCCCGAGGACCTGGCCGAGGCGCGGACGCTGATCCGCGGCAAGGCGGCGTTGCTCGCCAAGATCGAGAAGCCGTCGGCGATCGACCGGCTGGAAGAGATCATCGAACAGTGCGACGGCGTGATGGTCGCGCGCGGCGATCTGGGCGTCGAACTGCCGCCGCAGACCGTGCCGCCGCTGCAGAAGCGCATCGTCGAGGTGTCGCGCCGGCTCGGCCGCCCGGTGGTGGTGGCGACGCAAATGCTCGAATCGATGATCACCTCGCCCTCCCCCACTCGCGCCGAAGTGTCCGATGTCGCCACCGCGATCTATGACGGGGCGGATGCGATCATGCTTTCGGCGGAGAGCGCGGCAGGCGCGTGGCCGATCGAATCGGTCGCGATGATGAATTCGATCGGCAATGCGGTGGAGAGCGATCCGACGCATGGCGACCGCGTGCATTTCACGATCACCCGCGCCGATCCGACCACGTCCGACGCACTGGCCGAGGCGGCGAAGACGATCGCCGCGACGATCGGCGCGAAGGCGATCGTGTGCTTCACCACCTCCGGATCGACCGCACGGCGGGTGGCGCGCGAACGGCCCGGCGTGCCGCTGATGGTGCTGACGCCGAAGCTGGAGACGGCGCGGCGTCTGGGGCTGCTGTGGGGCACGCATGCGGTGCACACCAAGGACGTCGAATCGTTCGAGGAGATGGTCGCCAAGGCCAAGCGCATGGCGCTGCGCCACCGTCTGGCCGAGGCGGGCGACAGCATCATCGTCATCGCCGGCGTTCCCTTCCGTACGCCGGGATCGACCAACGTGCTGCATGTCGTGCGGCTGTTGGGCGACGAGTTGAAGGGCTATAATTGAACCGCCAGGGGATGGCCGCGAAGTTTTCGGTCCCGGGTCATCAATCGCGCATCGAGCCGCTGCGCATGAGCGAGCAGCATTTCATCGAAAGGATCCCTGTGCGGGATCGGCGGCACGACCTGGATGACGCAATCCGACGGGTCGAGCGGTGCCAGCACAAATCCGTTCGCCTGGGCAAATCCAAGACCGGCGTCCGCTGAAATGCTGTCCTTGTCGCGCCGCTTGGGTTCATAAGCATGCCATTTCATGCGTAATTCCCAAATCGCGATCGCCGAAACGATCAGATCGCCATCGCGCTTCGCGAGAGCGTCAAGTTCGCGCTTCGTGATCTTGTGCGGCATGGTCGCCATCCAAACGAGGAAATGCGTATCGAGCATGATCCTCATTTAGGATTGGGATCCCAATCGTCACCGAGGCCCATAACTGCCCGACTGAAGGCCGGATCGTCGAAACGTTCCTGCCAACCCTCTTCAAGAACGACCTTGTCGAGGCCAAGCTCCTTACGCACACGCGCCATCCGCTCCCAATCGAGACCGCCCGGCGTATTGGAGATTGTCGAAGGCGCAGGCGGCGGCCCGAGTTCGGCGACCGTCTTGCCGTTGCGGGTGATCGACACACGCTCGCCCCGCTCCGCCGCGTCGAGGGCGTGGGCGAAATTAGCGCGGGCTTCGCGGACGGACATTTCCATGTGACGACTCCGGATTGTGTACGCGGTGTACACTTTCGTCGGTCGTCAGGCAAGAATGCCCAGTCTGGCGAGGTCTGCGCGCAGCGTGTCTGCATCGGTGAAAATCAGGCCGGCCATGCCGACCGCTTGAGCACCCTCAACATTATCGGCACGGTCGTCCACGAAAACCGCCTGTGCCGCGTCCAGCCCAAAGCGATCGAGCGCAAGATGGTAGATCGGCGCGTGCGGCTTGAGCATCTTCTCGTCGCCGGACACGACGATGCCCCGGAAGCGATCGAACACGTCCGCCTCGCGCGCGCGGAACGGTGTCCAGAACTCGCCGGAGAAATTGGTGATCGCGTAGAGCGGCACGTCGGCGGCATCGAGATCGTCGACCAGATCCCGCATGCCCGGCATCATGCCGGTGATGCTTTCGATGAAATGCGAGCCCCAGCGCCGGATCAGATCGGCATGCTGCGGATACTCGGCGATCAACTCCGCCGAGGTCTCGGCAAACGGGCGGCCGGCGTCGTGCTGGAAATGCCAGTCGGTCGTGACGACGTCGTGCAGGAACGCGTCGAGCGCCCGATCCTCTGGGATCAGGCGCTCGTACAGAACCCTGGGGTTCCACGCATACAGGACGTTGCCGACGTCGAAAACGACGGCCAACGGCTTCCTGTTGTCAGACGGCACCGGCCCGCTCCCCCACCCGGCCTCCCACAGAATATACTGAATGGGAGGTCGGGTGGGGGAGCGGGCCGGCGCCGTTCTTCAACAGATCAGCCCTGGCGTGCCTTGAAGCGACGGTTCGTCTTGTTGATGACGTACGTACGGCCGCGACGACGGATCACGCGGTTGTCGCGATGGCGGTCCTTGAGGGACTTCAGGCTGTTACGAATCTTCATGTCAGAAAATCGCTTCTTGATTCTGGTGTTCGGAAAATGAGGGCTGCGCCTATCTTCGGGGGCTTCCCAAGTCAACCCGGGCAGCCCATCTTGAACGCGCCACGGATCATCGTCGGCGGCAAAGCGTTACCTGTACGCAACAATATCTTCGGAGACGACCCGTGATCAAGGCAGCGGCATTAGGTTTGGCGATCGTCGGCGTATCGCTCGGTGGATGCGCGACGACCAGCACGAGCGGCCCGGTGGAGGTGACCCGCTTCCATCTCGGCGCGCCGCTGGAACGCGGGACGATCACGGTCGAGCCGCTGCCCGGCGGAGCCGCGCCGAGCATCGAGTATCAGACCTATGCCGCGGCGGTGAACACCGAGTTGCTCGCCTCTGGCTATACCGCGCCGGCGATCGGCGGACCGGCGCAATATCTCGCGGTGGTCAGCTTCACGCGCACCAGCCAGGATGCCGGGCCGCGACGTTCGCCGGTGTCGATCGGCCTGGGCGGCGGCGTCGGCGGTGGTGGATATCGTGGCGGCGGCGTGGGTGTCGGCGGCGGCATCTCCTTCCCGATCGGCAAGCCCAAGGCCCGCGTGATCATCGCCTCAGAGCTCGCGGTGCAGATCCGCCGCCGCAGCGACGGCACGGTCATATGGGAAGGCCGCGCGCAGACCGCCGCGGACATTCGCGCGCCCGAGGCGGTGGCGGCGAATTCGGCCGCCAAAATGGCCCGCGCCCTGTTCCGGGGCTTCCCGGGCGATTCCGGCCGCACTATCACGGTCAAATGAACACCGGACAGATGAGCATCACCGTCAACGCCGCTTTCGACGGCGGCAATATCGACCTTATCGGGATCGATGGCGACACCGTCGATCTCCGCATCCGCAAGGACAAGAATTCGGATTTCTTCCAGTGGTTCTACTTCCGCGTGGCCGGCGCGGAAGGGCGGACGCTGAAATTCCGCATCCTGAACGCGGGGGAATCGGCCTATCCGGACGGCTGGCCCAACTACAAGGCCCGCGCTTCGACCGACCGGAAGACCTGGCGGATGACCGATACGCGATACGCCGACGGCGTGCTCGAATGGGATTGGACGAGCGAAAGCGATCTCGCCTGGTTCGCCTATTTCGCCCCTTATACGATGGAGCAGCACGAGGCGCTGGTCGCGCGGATCGCGCTCAAGCCCGGCGTCACGCACCGCGAACTGGGCGTGTCGCTCGACGGGCAGGCGATCGATTGCCTGACGATCGGCAGCGGTCCCAAGCCGGTGTGGCTCTATGCCCGCCAGCATCCCGGCGAATCGATGGCCGAATGGTGGATGGAAGGTGCGCTCGAGCGGCTGACCGATACCGCCGATCCGGTGACCCGGGCGCTACTGGCCAAGGCGACCTTCCATGTCGTCCCGAACATGAACCCCGACGGCACGCGGCGGGGCCACCTGCGCACCAATGCCGTCGGCGTGAACCTCAACCGCGAATGGCACGAGCCATCGGCGGAGCGCAGCCCGGAAGTGCTGTGCGTGCGCAACGCGATGGACGAGACCGGCGTGACGTTCGCGATGGACGTTCACGGCGACGAGGCGATCCCGGCCAATTTCTTCGCCGGCTTCGAAGGCATTCCCAGCTGGACCGACGAACGGGGCGAGAAATTCTACGATTTCGGCCGCCGCCTCGCCGCGCACACGCCCGATTTCCAGACCCAGATGGGGTACGGAAAGTCCGCGCCGGGCAAGGCCAATCTCAGCATGTCGACAAATCAGGTCGCCGAGCGCTTCGGCGCGCTCTCCTTCACGCTGGAGATGCCGTTCAAGGATCACGATGCCAACCCGGATGCGGTATTCGGCTGGGGAGCGGAGCGTTCGAAGGCGCTGGCACATTCTTGTCTCGAGGTGCTGGCGGACGTGATCGACACGCTCTAGCACACCGTCGCCCCGGCGGAGGCCGGGGCCGCCCCCCACCGCGCGTGCCCTCGGCGCACGCGGTCCCGGCCTTCGCCGGGACGACGATAGAGGAAGCCCATGCCCACCCTAGTCCTGATCCGCCACGGCCAGTCCGCCTGGAACCTCGAAAACCGTTTCACCGGCTGGTGGGATGTCGACGTGACCGAAAAGGGCGCTGCCGAGGCGCGCGCGGCGGGGCAGTTGATGTCGGCCAAGGGGCTGGATTTCGACCAGACCTTCACCAGCCTGCAGACCCGGGCGATCAAGACCCTCAACCTCGCGCTCGAGGAAATGGGCCGGTTGTGGCTGCCGGTCGAGAAGGACTGGCGGCTGAACGAGCGGCATTATGGCGGCCTGACCGGGCTCGACAAGGCCGAGACCGCGGCGAAACATGGCGAAGAGCAGGTCCATGTGTGGCGCCGCAGCTTCGACATTCCCCCGCCGGTGCTGGAGCCGGGCAGCGAATACGATCTGTCGCAGGACCGTCGCTACGCCGGCATCGCGATCCCGCAGACCGAGAGCCTCAAGGATACGATCGCGCGCGTCCTGCCCTATTGGAACGGCCGCATCGCGCCCGCGCTGAAAGACGGGCAGCGCGTGCTGATCTCCGCCCACGGCAATTCGCTGCGCGCGCTGATGAAGCATCTGTCGAACATTCCCGACGACGAGATCACCTCGCTGGAAATCCCGACCGGGCAGCCGATCGTGTACGAACTGGACGCGGATCTGAACGCGACGGACCGCTATTATCTGAGCGAGCGGTAAGCGACCCCGGTTGCCCCCGCCCTCCGCCCCCGCTAACGCGCGACCATGACGCATCCTCTCGTCGGCATCATCATGGGCAGCACCTCCGATTGGGAGACGATGCGGCATGCCGCCGAGGCGCTCGATGCTCTGGGTGTGGCTTACGAAACCCGGGTCGTCTCCGCGCACCGCACGCCGCATCGGCTGGTCGACTACGCCGAACAGGCCGGGATACGCGGGCTCAAGGTGATCGTCGCGGGCGCGGGCGGCGCGGCGCATCTTCCGGGAATGGTCGCGGCGCTGACGCATCTGCCGGTGCTGGGCGTGCCGGTGGAATCCAAGGCGCTGAGCGGCATGGATAGCCTGCTCTCGATCGTGCAGATGCCCGGCGGCATTCCGGTCGGCACGCTGGCGATCGGTGCGGCCGGGGCGAAGAATGCCGGGCTGCTGGCCGCCGCGATCCTCGCCACCTCGGATGCCCTGCTCGCCGAACGGCTCAAGGCGTGGCGCACGGCGCAGACCGAAAGCGTGGCGATGGACCCGCAATAGAATGGGGTCGCGATGAAGACGCTACCGCCGGGCTCCACGATCGGCATTCTCGGCGGCGGGCAGCTGGGACGCATGCTGGCGAGTGCCGCCGCCGAACTCGGCTACCGCACCCATGTCCTCGCGCCCGACCGGGAAAGCGTCGCCGCGCAGACCGCGTCCAGCCTGACGCGCGCGGATTACCACAACCGCATCGTGCTGAAGGACTTCGCCGCGGCGTGCGACGTCGTCACCTACGAATTCGAGAATATCGACGTCGCCCCGGTCGAATGGCTGGCCGAACACGTGCCGGTCCATCCCGGCCCGAAGGCGCTGCGCGTCTCGCAGGAGCGCGTGGCGGAAAAGACATTCGTCGAAAGCATCGGCGGCCGCCCGGCGCGCTGGGCGGCGGTGGACAGTCGCGCCGATCTGGAGGCGGGCCTGGCGCATACCGGCACGCCGGCGGTGCTGAAGACCGCGCGCTTCGGTTATGACGGCAAGGGCCAGATGGTCATCCGCACGCCCGACGACGCCGATTCCGCATGGGAGACGATCGGCGGGCCGGCGGTGCTGGAGGCGTTCATCGACTTCAGCCACGAATTCTCCGTGCTGATCGCGCGCCGCGCGGACGGCGCGGTGGCGCGCTATCCGGTACCGCAGAACGTGCATGTCGATGCGATCCTGCACACCTCCACCCTGCCCGCGCCCGAAGCGGTGCTGGCGCAGGCGGAAGAGGCCACCGCGCTCGCCGTGCGCATCGCCGAGGCCTTGAACTATGTCGGCGTGCTGGCGTGCGAATTCTTCGTCAGCGCGGACGGACCGGTGTTCAACGAAATGGCGCCGCGCGTGCACAATAGCGGGCATTGGACGATCGAGGGCGCGGTGACATCGCAGTTCGAGAACCATATCCGCGCGATCTGCGGCCTGCCGCTGGGCGACACCGCCCTCACCGCCCCCGCCGTGACGATGGAGAATCTGATCGGGGAGGACGCGCACCGCTGGGCCGAGATCCTCTCCGAGCCGGGCGCGCATCTGCACCTCTACGGCAAGGACGTACGGCCGGGGCGCAAGATGGGGCATGTCACCCGGCTGGGGTGATACATCGGCCGGAAATCTCGGCTGCATCATCCCTTTATCGTCATCCCGGCGCAGGCCGGGATCTCAGGGAGGCGCACAAGACACCCGCCTCATAGCGATCCCGGCCTCCGCCGGGATGACGATTGAGGCGGGAAATGACGACAGCCGCTATTTCCCCCCGGCCCGTCGCACCGCCAGCGGAACGTCGCACACGCTCGCTCCCGTGGGCACGGTCGGCGGCGCGGCCACCTCGCGCAGCTTGATATAGGCGGCGAAGCGCGGATTGTCGGTACTGCGATATTCGTAGCGCGGGCGCACCGCCACCGGCAGATCGCTCGCCAGCTTCACCGAGACGATCCCGGTGCGCTCGCCCGCCGTCGCATAGACTCCCATCGCCGCCTCGCTGCGCGGCAGCGCGGAGAGATACTGCATCCCCGCGATGATCCGCCCGACCACGGTATAATTGCGATCCAGCCGCCGCGCGGACTGCCCGATCGGCGTGAACAGTTCGGAGCCGCTGCCGGTCGAGGGCAAGGCATCGCGCGCCACGCCGACCATGCCATAGCAATGCGTCAGCCACGCCGCCTTGCCGTCGCTTGCGATCGGCCAGCCATCGGCGGTGAAGCCGGACCGGGCGGAATAGCTGTCCGGCCGCGAGAGGGTCTGCGCCGCATCGAATCGCGCGATCTCGAACTCGGCCGCCGGTGCTTGCCTAACGCCGGGCGCCATCGCCTTCTTCTCGCTCGCATCGCCCCATTGAGCGACCCAATTCTCCTGCACGCGGTACACGCTCTCATTGTCCCACCAGCCGGCCCGCGCCAGCGTGCGGACGTTGGCGACATGCTCCGGCGCGAAGCGCGCGGCGAGCCGGATCACGACCGTCCTGCCGCCCGCCAAGGTCATCACCAGCAGTTCGTCGTCGGGGATCGGCCGCCAGTCTCCCTCCATGACGTCGGACGGCAGCGGAGGTGCCGAAGCGGTGGCGAGGACGGCGGGCGGAGTCTGCGCGACGGCGAGCAGTGCGATGAGGGGGATCAGCATGCGCGCGAGTGTGGCACGACGACCGGCCGAGACGCAATCGCAAGGCGGTGCTTGCGCAGGCGACGATCAGCCTCTAGGCAGCCGCTTCCGTCCAGGACATGCGGAGCGGTGGCCGAGTGGTCGAAGGCGCTCGCCTGGAAAGTGAGTATACGTCAAAAGCGTATCGAGGGTTCGAATCCCTCCCGCTCCGCCAAGTCTTTCGAATAAGTCTATGTAATAGTGGGGTTTTTACGCCACTAAGGGCTTCGGCCCCCACATTGGCCCCCACAACAGCGCATAGCGCCGCGCCGTTAAGGCTGACCTCAAGGGTAACACCCTTTTTTTCGGCACAGGGCGAGCCATAATCTTATAGGGTCGGCCTCGGCGCTACGTTATTTTTCGAGTTTTTTGATTATGACCGCTGACAGAGCGGAGGACGTGACCCAGTTGGTAGCGTCATCTCAACATCGTAAGGGCCGCCCTATGGCCCGGCCATCACTTCACGCAAGACTTGCATCAATGTCATGCACTCAACCCTGTGCCCCAGCCGGCTAGCCCCTTTCAGCAACGGCACGCCGACTTCGTCGTCATATACCAGAATGATCGGCCGGGTTGCGCTCGTCGCACGATGTCCAGCACCATGCAGTTCTCGGAAAACCTTATTTCGGCCTCTCGTGACCTCTATCGCCCAAGTCTCCCGCTGCCACTCGAGTATAAGATCAATTTCGCCGGGCAGCCCTTCCCAAACAGTAGCACGAGCACGCACACCTGCAGCGCGAGTAATGCTCGTCACGACGAACCCCTCCCAACTTCTCTCACGTAGACGCCAAAACGCTTCGACTCTCGCGGGGCCGACGCCGAGCGGACCGTGAGCATAGGTTCTTTGATCCCACCCAAGGAGCCGATGAAGCACGCCCGGATCAGTGACATACAGTTTGTGTTTCTGCTGATCAGCATCGCCCGGTTCTGTCCACATCGGCAGACGATACAGAAGGTTCTGCTGCTCTCCGGACGCGAGCAAGCGGTTGAAAGCACCCTGCTTCATTCGACTCCGTTTTTGCGTTCCTGCAGCCCACTCGCCATGGGATCGGGCCAACTCCTCCCAGACACTTATTCCGCTAAAGTCCCAAGAGACATCATCGGGGAAAAAAGGAAGCTCTGGCAACAATCGGTCGCCGACCCACGCCGCTGCGCGATTATCGGTAGGAGCGAGTAATGCGGGCAGGTAGCGTCCCCGTCGTCGCAAGTCGTTCAGCGTAAAACGCAGCGAAGTCGCATCGCTCTCGCGCAGCCCAACCTCAAGGAGCGGACCAACTGCTTCCGTCAAAAGCAGGTCATGCGCTTCAACAAGCTTTATGTCGGGCAAGATCAGCATCAACGGGAAACGTCGAGAACCACGACCCGCACCCGACCAGCCGCTACCGCCCGGTGCGTCTCAAGCGAGGCGCGTAATTCGGCAGCGTTAGTGGGTTTCGGCCCTCCGACCGTTTTTCTAGGAATGTGAAATCCCGGACCAAACCAGAATACCAAATAGATCCCTTGCCCTTCGGCCTGCCAATGACCGGTGTACAACGCCTCAAGCTGACCGTCGATCGCGGTCCAAAGTGCGTCGTGCTGCTGCCGTTTAGCCTCCACCGGCAGCCACAGCCGGTCATGGTAGAAGACGATATCGGCGCGCTTACCCTGAGGCATATCGGCCTCGTCCATCGGATAGATCGATAAAGGCTGAAGATGGCCTCTAAGAAGAGTGACAACAAGGTCGCGGCAATCGTTCTCGGTGCGTGGCTGGTTCCCACTCCAGAACCAACGCACTTCGTCCTCTGAGCTCCCGCTCAGTCGGCGACCCAACTCCTCCATCTCATAAACCACAATTGAGCGTAGATCCGCGACAACTGAAGGGGGACCTTCTTCAAGTACCACCTTAATTTGGTCTAGTGTTGGCGGAATGTAACATTGATCAGCCCGCTTCTGTCGCTGTTCAGCAGCCACAATGCGGATAGCTGTCGTGTAACCGTCGACGGGCGCATCCCGCAGTTCAGCTATTGATGCTATCGCGTGCGGCGAGATGTCGTTGCCTAGGCGCTGTATGAACGACCAGAGGTAGTCGGATGCGTCCCATGGGTTTAGGTCGCCTATCGTCACTGACCCAGGACGCGCCGCGATCGGCCATAGGGTTCGGAACGTCGCGATAATCCAAGCGAGCTGTTCCACGGATAGTAGAACTGGCGGCCCGTCCCGGTCGTGATAGCTGCTTCCGCCGATACGATCGCGCAAGTGCCAGAGCAACTCGGGATCTATCGCGCGGCCCAGCCGCGCTATCGCTGGTTGAAAGTCTACGACAAGCGCAACTGCTTCCCAATTGCGACGCCGCTCATCGGCCATCGCTCGCCCTTGTCGGTCAGCTACGAGCGCTCGCAGGGCATCTCGACGATCGGACCTGAGAAGTTGGTCGACCATCTCGATTTCCGCTTCCGCCGACATATCTGGGAAGCGGCAAAGCCACCTCTCAGCTAATTCTACGGCTAGATCGCCATGATCTCCGCGCATGATATCGTAAAGCTGGCTCACGTGTCGGGTGTTATGGCGCAGCTGCGGCTCGACAAAAATGCGAACCACTCGCTTCCACTGCCGTCGTCGCTTGAGCTCGTCTTCCAACAGAGCGCCGAGATCTTTGAGCGCGCCATCGTTCCCGATCCCCCCGTTCCAGCACTCGTACAAGCCAGCTGCTAGGCGCTCGCTGCTGACCCCATCGAAGGGTCGATCCCTAGTCCGGACGCGCTCGGCGAGGGCAGCGACGACAATGTCGCCGGCCGACCAACGCTTCGATTCCGCGAAGCTGCGGGCAACCTCGGCGGCGCGCGGACGTGGCGGCTGAATTTGTAGGAATGCTTCAAATCCCTTGCGCGCCGCCTCGGCGACTTCTTCGCCGAGCCATTCAGCCACCCGCTCATGCGCCGGCACGCCGTTGCCGATGTCAGTGAATCGATTGAGGTATGCTTGGGCTGGAGGGAGGATCAGGCCGTACTCGCCGGCACTCAGAGCATCGATTTTGGCAAGAAAACTGTTCCGATGCTTGCCGTACTTGTTCTGACGCTCCGCATCCCGCTCGCGCGTCCGCTCAATCTGTTCACGCTCCCACTCTGGCACGACACGCTTGGCTTTGGCATCGATCCAAGCCAAGGTCTCAAGATCGCCAACTGCAAAACGCTTGACCGCCTCGCGCAATGGTTGACCTTCATCGCCCCATTCCCGACCGAGCTCCATAACCTCACGCCAGCGCGGATCAGCTGAGTCCATCGTCTCCAACAACGCCACGATTTCAGGTTGTGTTGGGTAAAGGTTAATTAGGTCCCGCTGAAGCGGCCAAGCCCTTTGCCAGACATCTTTACCGCTAGCCTTGTCGAGTAGGATATAACGCTGGATGGCTTGACGCATTGATGCGCGGGCATCCAACCATTGAGCCAGCTGTTTGCCTAAGTCTCGACGATAAGAATTGTGTTCTTCGAATGGCTCAATCCACTGCCAGAGCCGCAACGGATCAATCAAAGGGTCATTTTGAAGCCTCTTCAAAATCAACGCATATTGCAGGTCGATCAAATCATTCGCTTCGTGACCGACATGTTTGGGCAAAAGTTCTTCAGCGTACTCCGCAAAGAGATCGAGTAATGCGTCCAACCGCATGACAGGGACATCGTCGGCCAAACGGTGGAAACTTTTCAACATGTTGCGATCGGGATTTCCTCCAACGGAAGAAAGCGTTAGCCCATCGCGAGCGAGTACGATTGCAACGATCTGCTCGTCGGCAAGCGATTCAAGTCCTATGTCGTTGAGCATTTCGTGCGCGAGTCTCAGGGAGTCCTCGCTCCCCTCGCAGCGGAGCTGCTCGAGCAGAACCGACCAGTCTTCGCCGCCAGTCGCCAGTAGAACCAACGCAGACGCGTGACGAATGCCGTAGGACTCCCGACCGTCGAGCATCAGCTGCCGAATAAGGGGCCGGAGGCTCTCTGCGCTCTTTGCGTTTCTTAGCTGCTGCAGGAGAAGCGCGCGCAGTCCAAATTCCGCGTTCGGGTCACGCACGACACGTGCGACCTCCGCCATCAAGGGTGCCGCTATCAGCGAGGTAGCGCGGTACTTGCGCCAATCCATGAACCGAGGATTTTCTGCCGCGAGCCGCTCCAGCGCCGCGAAGAGCAGCCGTGCCTGCTCGACCGATAAGGCCTCGGCATCTCCGTATTCTACGACCCCCATGGGATCCGCCTCGATCACAGAGACCGCGAGTTGCGAATCAAGCGCGAGCCAAGCGTGCAATCCGCGAAGAGAGGCTGGCACCAGTCCGTGCGACATAAAAAGTTCAAGTAGTCGACGCCGTTTTATCCGGGTGTCTGCTTGCGCCGCCAGCCAACGTGCGCCGACAAATTCGCCTACGCGACGGTGGACATAGGTCAGCCCCTCCGACTTGTCGGCGGCAAACAGCTTAGTGTCGGCGACACGACCCACATGGCCATGGTCGAACGCTTCAATTTCGGTAAGCGACAGCGCCTTGTCGCTGGGGTCAATCAAGCCGCCCGGCAGATCCAAAATGCGAGAGTTCCCTGACAAAATCAGACCAGCGAACGCAGCCCCTGCCGCATCTAAGGCAACCTCGCGCGGAAGCTGTTCTTTGACAGAGTTGCGCTCATTTCGGAGTGTCTCGATTGCATGTTCAAAAAGAGCAGTCGTCGTCTCGGGCAACGCATCGCTTGGCAGAGCTGCGATCAGTTCAAGAGTTTGTGGGTTTCCTAAAAAGTCCGGCCCGAAGGCGTCGAAGTGATCGCGCAAGCGCGTCGCCCTATCTGCGTCACCGGTTAGAACAGTCAGCAGCTCTATCTGCTCGTCCCGAGTAAGCGGCTCAAGATGCACCTCTAGGGGCGTTGTTTCGTACTGTTCGGCGATTGCACCCAACGCGGTCGCTGACCGCCACTCCGCAACCCGGCAGCTAAGGAGAAAAGGTGGGTAATTGAGCTGGCCCAGCTTTTGTAGCACGCGGTCGACCGCATCGCCTTGGCCTTGCGACGGTACCTCGTCCAGTGCGTCAATGACGAGACGCGTTGCGTTGCCAGTTAGCTTCTCTGGCAGCACTCGATTTATCAGCTGCGTGGCTCGACAGAAGCTTGCACTGCCGTCGTGTGCCACGAGGAACTTAAGCAACTCCGTCTTGCCCATGCCCGGCTCACCCAAGACGACCAACGGCTCACGCCGGACGAAGAGGGAGTCCTGTTCGATCCAGTGACGGCCGTCCTTATCGACGTACCACAATCGGCGGTTAAGGTAGGTCAAGCCAATCTATATCCGGCAGCGCTTGGTCATGCAGCATAACGTCCATCGTTCAGCCGGCGTGCCATGCCAAGGCCGGCCAAGGCGTCCAACACTGGGCGCACAGTGGCCGCCCGCTTCCCCTTGAAGCTTCGAGCGATGTCCTGAGCCGCCATCGGCACGACGGCGGTCGCCAGTACCTGCTGCACAGCACCGACTTGTTCGGTGAGGGTAGCGGGCCACAAAATAATGTTGTCGGGGGCGACAACGGCGGCTTCACCCAGATCGAGTGTCCCGGAGACTGGCGTCCGGTAGCCGGGATCTTGAAAATCAGTCCGCAAATATCGGATTAGACCAAGCGCCTCCTCAGCCGCTCGCTCCTTGTTCAGCGACACAAGCCGCGTGAGAATCGTTTGTTCATCCAAATTGCCCGACCGATGCTCATCACCCCAGCCATAGGCTTCTGCCACGCTCTCGTCGATCGCGTGATGGTGCTGGCATATGAGTGCTACTAGGCCTCGCTGATGGATATCACGTTCGGCGGCAGTAAGCGTTCGACCAGATTGAACCGCATCCACCACGTTATAAAGTTTTGTAAGCGTCAGGTCTTCATGAGCGTGAAGAACACGTTTGCGCAAATTGTCCAGCGCCTCTGCTTCGGCACGAATCCGATCCTTAATTAAGGCGGCGACCTCTGCAGGTAGGGGGAAGGGATCAAAGCATCGCGACTTACTGTAACGGGGATCATCACCCACCCCGAGCCGCGCTCCGGCGGCGAGTGCCCATGCCTTATGAATGTGGCTCGACAGGACGCCAAGCTCAAACGCGTCATCAGAAGCAACCGCTATCAGCATGTGATCTGGCAGAATTTCGACGTTCAAAAACTGAAATACCCGATGCTTGGCGGTCTCGACGGTGACTATATAACGGTTCAGTCCTCGTAGCGCTCGACGAAGGCCCGGCCTCGGCTTTTGAAAGAGCCACCAAGAGTTAGCGTATTGCATCGCATCAGGTGTGCGATCTCGTTTTGCCTCCCGCCCTGGGCGGACCGTCATAGCGACATGCTGATATATCGCGGGCCAGCGCGTTCGAACCTCCGCCTCCCCGTATCCGAAGAGATCGATTACGTAGGCTCCACGGGACCGAGCCATCAGGTCCCTCCCATTCCGATACGGCTTCACAATCAAACCCATCGCATCCGTGCCCACTGTCAGGCTTTCGGCGGTGGGATGGTCAAGAATAAACCCGGCACCGTTTAGCGCACACCCATTTGACGCTACACCAAGGTTGCCGCGAAGCGTGCGCGCATCAACGACTGCCGCGCCGATGGTAAGATCACTCAAGATAGGACCGACGCTCAATCTAAACTCTATATTATCCGGCGCCTCGCTCTCATTGATGACAGTCATCAATCGACCTTCGCCTGCTCCACTGCATGCGACGGTCATCGATATCCGGACCGACGCTCCATCAGATATGTCGACCCATGGATGATTTGGGATTGCAAAAGCAATCATAAGAGGAGGCTTTCCGTGCATGTAGATCTCGAGCACCCGCCGATTGAACTTTTGGGGGAGTGAGTTAGTCGTGATGAACCCAAACCGGCGTGTTCTCCTTTGAGCGGTCTCCGCCGCTGCGCGATCCCACCAGTGCATCACAAAGTCAGCGCTCTCCGGGACTGCTGTCGTGCTAAAGAGGGCCTTCAAATACCCTTCACCTAATTTTTCTCTCATCGTTTTATCCCCGATGAACGGCGGGTTTCCCACGATGAAATCAGCCTTGGGCCATTTGGCTGCTCTCGGCTTCGCATATTGGTATACTTCGACCCGGGCCGTCTCGTCGGGTACCATCTTCCCCGTGACTAGGTGCGCCTTCATGGTCTCGCCGTCCCACCGCGACACGGGAGCGCCGGTCTCGTCGCGTTCGATTTCCCGCTCGTCCCAATCAACGAGGGCGTCCCGGTTCTCAATAGTCCGGATGTCACGCAAGATCGGCTCTGGCGGCGCACGGTCCTTGCCGTTAACGCGGAAGTGCCACTGGAGATAGCCGATCCAAAGAACCAACTGCGCTATGGCGGCGGCGCGCGGGTTGATTTCGATTCCCAAAAAGTTTTCAGGCGTAATCGTGTGGCCCGTCAGTTCTGCAAGGTACTGGTCGTCGCCCAGCTCGACTAACAGGTCGAGCACCTCGCCCTCCAGTTCCTTCATCCGCGCCATCGCGACGTAAAGAAAATTACCTGTGCCACAGGCGGGGTCTAGGACGCGGGTGCTTGCAAGCTTGCCATGGAACGATTCAATTGTCCGCCGAGCCTCGTCAGGCTTACCTTGATCGATCAGTTCGGTAGCTGCGACGCGCACACCTGCCCAGTCCGCGCGCAATGGCTCCATAATTGTCGGCCCCACCAACCTCTCGACGTAAGCGCGCGGCGTGTAGTGCGCGCCTAGCTTGGCCCGCTCCTTGGGGTTCAGGGCGCGTTCGAGGAGCGTACCGAAGATCGCCGGCTCAACCTCAGTCCAGTCTTTCAGCGATGCCTCGATCAGCACCTCCAGCTCAACTTTCTCTAGCGGCAAGGCAGCGGTGTCCTTGAAGAGATAGCCGTTGAACCGCTTGACCGGAATACCAAGGGCCGGCGCGAACACGCCCTTATCCATCGCCTCCCATAATGCGGAGAGCTGATGAGGAAGATGCTCGGGGTGATCAAGCTGGCCGCGCAGCAGCCTCTTGAAGCTATCCTGTGGCAGCAGCACCCCAGTATCTTCGGCGAACATGGTGAACAAGATGCGCGATAAGAAGCCGCTGACGGCATCGGGTGAATGGCCCCGGCCCTCCAAACGACGTGACACAGTGGCGAGGAGGTCGGCGATCTCCCGCGTGACGCGAGCGGCCTGGGTTGAAGGGTCGAGGCTCGCCGGTTCGGTCCAGATCGCAGCGAGGCGTTTGCGCACGTCCTCGTTGCGCAGGTCCTCAAGCATGATGCGGTAGCGCGACCGGTCGGGGAACTGTGCATACGCCTTACCGCTTCCTGTAAAGTCAGCGTAGACCTCGATGCAGTAGCCAATGTCCGCGATCAGCAGGAACGGCGGCCATCCGTGGTCGACAGGAAGGGCTTTAGCGTACCGCTCGGCCTGCCCCTTAGCCTGCACCATCGCCTTTGCCCAACCCGGCGTGCCGCGACGTGCGGTGCCTCGCTTCATTCGGGCGGTGGCGGTCTGTCCGAACAGATCCAGATCGTCCTCGCCACGTGCAGCAGCGGCCCGGTCCGCATCGCTGCCCTGCTTTGCCTCAAGGATGAACGCCCCGCGCCTGTAGGCATCAATACGACCGAAGCTGACTGAGCCGTCGCCGTTGTCCTGAAAAACCCGCCGTTCGAATACGTAGTCATTGTGAGCGTCATCGGCGCGGCTGCCATGCGGCGGCTCAACGCCGATCAGCCGGCAGAGGGCATTAATAAAGCTCTGCGTGTTCGCCAGCTCCGATCCGCCGGTCTCGCGCCAGTGCTCTATAAATTGTTCGACATCAGCGTCAGGTTCCATGCGAATGTCTTAGGTGCTTACCCAGGCCACAGGCAACCTGCGGCCGCGCGCATTTGGCTAGGCCGACACGGTGATGACATCTCCGAAGCTCACAGTGGCGACGCCCCTGCCCTTGCTGTCCTCGATGTCGATGTGGTGGCGCATGATCAGGTGACGATGTTCTGCAATCGACTCCAGCGCCAGCGCGATGCAATCCTTTTCCGCCCTGGCAATGGCTCCGGCCAGATCCGCAAAAACCTGCCCTTCGTCATCATGTGTTTTCTCGTCGTTGAAAACGTGGAAGAAATAGCCGGCCATACCGCATGAATGATTGTCGCTGCCCTTAGTTGCGGGGATAGATTGAGATCAGGCAGTTTTCGCATTAAAGGGCAGACGACCAATGTGTAATCGAGCGCGGATGCTGGGCGAGCCAGAGACGATCATCGAGCGGTTCGGCGCCGGCTGGATCGCCGAGAAGCCTCGCGACAATCGCTTCGATCCCGTCGAGCTACGACCGAAAGGCCGGGCCTACGTCATCCGCCAGCAGGACGGCGCGCACGGTTTGGACGTGATGGCGTGGGACGTTCTCGGCGGTGCCGCGCCCTGGCCGATGACCAACGTGCGTAACTTGGCCCTGCCGCAGTGGAAGGCATTGGCGTCGAAGCCCGAACAGCGCTGCCTGATCCCGCTCACCGAGTTCTGCGAATGGACGCCCGACAAGCACGATCTCGGCGACGGCAAGCCGAAGCTGAAGGGCGAGATGTGGTTTCAGGTGACGGACCAGCCGGTGTTCGCCGTCGCGGGGTTCTGGCAGCACACCAAGGAAGGTGCCGGCTTCGCGATGGTTACGTGTGATCCGAACTCGCTAGTTGCGCCGATCCATCCGAAGGCAATGATCACGATCCTTAAACCTGAGGATCACCAGCGGTGGCTGACTGGCACGGTCGAAGAGGTGATTAAGTTGCAGCAGCCCTACGACGCGGCGGCGATGACGGTACGAGGGCCGGCGTTCCCAACGCGTAAATTCTAGCTCAGTAACTGAACGCCGGGCTTGTTCATCATGCCTAAGCCGGCATGCTCACAGATGGCGGCTTATCGTTACCGATGACGGCAATGCCCATCCTCGTAACCATCTTCCGTATCGTTTTGGAACGCCTAGATTTTTTGTAAGGAATGGCTCGCGACAGGCGGTTTACGATCCGTTAACAGCCCGATCATTCTTCGGAGGGTGGGGGCGCAGGGGCGCAGACGACCGATGTAGAACGTACCCTACAATCGGAGAACGATCATGAAGACTATGACTAAAATGATGATCGCGGCGACTTTCGCTGTTTCCGGCCTCGCGGCTGGTACCGCTGCTAACGCCGCCATCGTGATCAATATCACACAGGTTGGAGCCGATGTGCGGGCCGACGCGAGCGGAACCGCAGATACCACGGGCGCAGCGCCGATCGGCCTCCCCATATCCGGCGCCCCTTTTATCAACGGGTCTCGTGCCGCTGTGAGGGTCGGTAGCGGTGCTTACTACAATTACGCTGTTAGCGGCCCAACTGTGTTCGGAAGTAACTTTCAAGTAACTGCCACCACCGCATCGGGCAGCCTTATCGCCGTTAATGGCATGAACCAAACCGTTCAGCTTCTTGCGGCCTATACTTCTAATTCCTTCATCAGCGGCACGGCAACCTTCGCGAACCAAACGCTCGCGTCACTCGGACTTACGCTTGGTTCCTATGTCTACCGCCTCCCAAACGACACTTTGACGGTTAATATCGGTCCTGTCGCCGCAGCCGTTCCCGAAACCGCCACTTGGGCAATGATGATCGCTGGCTTCGGCATGATGGGCGCTGCCATGCGCACCCGTCGTCGTTCGACCAAGGTATCGTTCGCCTAAACGACTTCTCCCTTGAGAGCGCTAAGCCGCTGGCCCTCGGGCTGGCGGCTTTTTGCTGTCGCTAATTCGGCTTGCCGATCGGTTCGAGCTTCCAGTCGATCCCGTCACCTGCGCTCTCCTTGGCGGCAATGCCCTTCATCGCCAGCAGGATCGCCTTGCCAACGTCCTCGCTCAGCAGGCGCATGTCTCGTGGCGTCGGCACGTTGCCGCTTTGGACGGCGAGCATACCGATCACGCCACACAGCCCCTCAAGCGCCAGCGGAAAGTCGATCGTGCCGCCTGGTGCATCATCATCCACCGCTCCAGCGCGAACGACCGCCCATAGGGTTCGCTCGATGATCTTCTCGATATAGGCGGCTTCTTCTGGTGTCCGCGTCTCCGGCATTGTCGGCCCTTTGGCTGGTGTGGCTTGTCGATATTAGACGCTGGCAGTCGGCCGCATCCACAATTTTGCATAGATCAAGCCCGCACGGTCGGCACCTCGGCGAGGCTGGTGGTCCAGGCGGGCGAACGCATCTCCGAACGCAGCTTCCATTCGCGGCGAAACCCCTGGGAGGCCGTTACCGCAGTCCAGGTGCCGAATCGCCCATTGATCTCGTCCAGCGCCGACATCAGCCGATCCCGCTTGCCGGTGTCGTCTTCGAAAAGCGTGCGAGGCCGCATATCAGAGGCAACCAGTTCATCGAGCAAGATGCCGGCCTTGGTGAAGGCATAGCCATCGCGCCATGCCCGCTCAGCTGCCCGCCTGGCCGCCGCGATCAGCTCCAGGCTGTCGCTCGTCATCGGGTGCAACACGACCATGCGTGACCCGCCATATTGCGGCCGCTCGGGCTTGTGCTTGTTGGTGTGGAAGAACGCGGTCAGCCGGGCCGCGACCAAGCCGTGGCTGCGCAGTTTCTCGCCCGCCCGCATCGCGTATTGGCTAAGCGCACCCATCATGCTGTCGAAGGTCGTTACCGGCGTGCCGAACGATCTGGTGACCGCCATGCCCTTGCGCTGCGGTTCGACGCTCTCGACGGCATTGGATGGCACCCCGCGCAGCTCGGCCACCAGCCGCTCCAGCACGACAGTGCCGACCGCGCGCGCCTGCTTCATCGGCATGTCGCGAAGCCCGGCCGCCGTATCGATGCCCAAGCCGATCAGTTTGGCGGCGGTGGCACGGCCGACGCCCCACACGTCCCCGACCGGGAACACGCGCATCACATCGTGCCGGGTACCCTCATCGCGAAGATCGGCCACCCCGTCGAAGCGCGGCTCCTTCTTCGCGGCGGCGTTCGCCAGCTTCGCCAGCGTCTTCGTGCCGGCGATGCCAACGCATGTGGGTATGGTGGTCCATAGCCGCACCTGCGCCCGCATGGCATGCGCGTGTGCGACCAGATCGCGATCCTCGAACCCGGCCAGGTCGAGGAAGGTTTCGTCGATCGAGTAGATCTCGGTATCGCGGGCGAACGCATCGCAGGCGGCGATCACGCGCCGCTGCATGTCGCCGTACAGCGTGTAATTCGAGGATAGTACGCGGATGCCATGATCGCGCACCTTGTCGCGCAGATGGTGGATCGGATCGCCCATCTTGATGCCGAGCGCCTTAGCCTCGGCCGAACGTGCGATGGCGCATCCATCATTGTTGGACAGCACGATCACCGGCACGCCGACGAGCTTGGCGTCGAAGGCGCGTTCGCACGAAACGTAGTAATTGTTGCAGTCGATCAGCGCGATCGGCGTGGTCATGGCAGCTTGCGCGCGACGCCGACCACCACGCCCCATATCTCGACATGCTCATCGACGAGGATCTGATCGAACCCTTCCGCTTCGGGCACCAGCCAATGGCGACCATCCACATAGCGCAGCCGCTTTAGCGTGCGATCACCATGAACCAGGGCAACCACCACCGCGCCCGATCGCGGCGTTTTCGCGCGGTTGACGACGATCAGATCGCCTTCGTTGATACCGACGCCGGCCATGGACTGCCCATCAACCCGCATGATGTAGCTGGCGGCCGGATGCTCGACGAGCCAGGCCCCGAGGTCGATCGGCTCCTGCATGTCGTCCTGTGCCGGGGACGGGAAGCCGGCGGGGGTGTGGCACAGGAAGAACGGCACCTCGCGCGGCAACAGATCGAACGGTACATCGTGCAGCTTCAGGTCGTTCGCTGGGCGGACCAGCGCCAAGTATGCGGGTCTCGGATCCACCTACAGGATCGACGCGAACTGGAGCTGCTGATGCTGTGACGCGAGAACGCACCGCGCTTCCTGCGCCGCGCCGACCGCTTGACGGTAATGCACCGTGCCGAACCGCTCCGCCTCGTCGAAGCTGACCGGTGCCCATTCCTCGGTCGGATAGCAGGCGTCGTAAATCGCGCGCGCAGCCGCACGCAGTTGCAGGTCGTGCTGCATGTCATCCTCCACAGTGTCGCATCACCGCATCGGCGGCGCGGGCCATAGCTAGGCTCATAGCGATCTGATTCGCAAGAACATTGCAGGAACAGATTATGGATGCGATGGATGACGCATAGTTTCGAGGGGCACGATGATGCTCAACATGGCGCGCACCGAGGATGCACGGGCTGCACACCCAAGCTTCACCAGCGTATGTTGATGGAGCGGCATCCCTGTGGCATTCCCAGTACGCGCTCAGTCTGTCCTGAGCGTGAGGCGTCGTAACCTCCAAGCTCTCGGCCGGTCACATCTTTGTGGCCGGGCGGCATGCGCGTATGTCCAGTCGGCCTAGCCGATAAAGGTGCATGCGCCTTGGCGAGAGCTTGGGTTACGAACGCCCGGCTTGACCGGGCACGTCTCAGTCCGACTGGGAGAAGACCGTGCCAAAGCCAAAATTCAGTCTGCCCCTCTGGTGGGATGAACGTTCTACCCGGCAGAGGTGGGCAATTCTCGCCGGAGCCGCTCTAGTCTGGATAGTGATTGAGCCGCTGGTCCCTCGCTCTCCGAACAGCTCAGACCCTCAAGCGCTTACTCAAACCGAACAAGCTACAGCTGCGCAAACTGCCGCCGCACTACACATCTCCAAAGAAGAAGCTGAAGCAATAATTAGAAGATCTCGACCGAGCGCAGAAGAGACACGACGCCTCCGATACGAGCGGGAGAAAAGAGACGAGGAGGCTGCAGCATTCGCCGCCAGCGTTTGCCAGAGCCAGCCTTGGCTCAACCGATGCCAATGACACACGCTTCGCCACCAAAATTATCGAGCTCGTCCCATAAACTCCACCGGGACCAGAAGCTTGTTCTTTTGACGAGAGCGTTTTGCCATAAGTTCAATATCTAGCGCATAACATACCTGAAACACCTTATCCATTTGGATTGAGGGTTTGCCAGATTCAAAGTCTATGATGAACCTGCGCCCGACGCTGGCCTGCTCAGCGATATGAGATTGGCTCAGTTGGAGGATATTGCGCCTTGACCGGGCGATTGATGCCAAGTCCGAAACTGCACTGATGTACGAGGTTTCGGTGGCGAGTTCTCGGTATTCTCTATCCATATGTTCAATCCTTGTGAGCGATCGGGAACAGGCGGGGACCAAAGCCTGTTTCTCCTGCTATCTATTTGTCATCAGCGGACTGTACCCTCATGTTCCCGATCAAGATCCATATAGCGCTGAAATTTATCGTAAGTCCCAAGGGAGGGTTGGAATGACACTCGATCAAAAAAACGGTTGCTCACCCTGACCACCGTCCTCGACCGTGATGAGCGCCTCAAGATCATCACGCCGAATAAGCCTCCGGTTGCCGATCTTGCAGGACGGCAGCCTCCCCCCTTTGAGCAGGCTGTACAGAGTGGTCTTGCCTAGCCCAGTCACTGTACAGGCCTCGGTTACGCTGTATGCCAGACGGGCCGACTGACCGCGCGGCTCGTCGAGTGGCGAGCGGACGCTCTGGCAGGTGGTAGACTTGCTCATATCATTCTCCCTTCCAGGAGGCTGATAGGCGTTATCCTCAAGAACGAAAGGCCAATTGAACAGTTCTACGTGGTAACTTTGAAGTTGCAGTCACTCGGCTTTAGAGCCGTTCAAAAATCTCAAAGTTACGTGGTAAGGTTGACCCCTCCCCCCTTATAAATTTTCTATATATATAAAAGTCCTAGTGTGTGAAAATATATATATAGGGTCAACCTTACCACGTAACTTCGAGCTTTTTGAAATTGCTAGAGAGCGAGTTGGACGCCTCATCACGGCGTCGGACAAATGGTAGCAGCCCAAACCCCCATCATCTCGCGACGCTTCTCCAGAAAGATCGTGCGGCGATATGCAGCCACGACCTTGTCCGGGACCGCATGCGCTAGAGCCATCTCAGCGACCCCATCGGGATACGTCGTCTCTTCAGCGACCCAGTCCCGAAAGCTCGACCGAAAACCATGCACGGTCCACTTACCGCCAATCGCGGTGCGAAGAACTTTAGTCAGGGTCATGTCGCTGAGAGGTCTGTCAGACATGCCCGGAAAGATCGGCTCGCCCAGCCGACCCTTACGAAGACCTGCCGCCAACTCAAGAACTGTTAGCGCAGCCGGTGACAGCGGCACGACATGCTGCCTGCCCGCCTTCATTCGGCTCCCGGGGATAGTCCAAAGCTCATTGGCAAGGTCAATTTCGGCCCATGTGGCCCCCCGCACCTCCCCCGATCGCGCCGCCGTCAGGATCAAGAAGCGCAGCGCTAGGCGGCCAGCGGTATCACGGTCGCCGAGCTTGGTCATGAGATCGGCAATTTGACTAAACGGCAAGGAGGCGAAATGTGAAGCTTGGGTAGTCTGCTTTGGCAGGCCAATTCTGATTGACCGCATTGGAGCCTCGCTGGGCCGGTGCCCCTTGGCATGCCCCCAGTCTAGCACGATGCCCACCCTCTGGAGCACCCGCCGGGCAGTTTCAGGTTTGCTCTGCCAGATTGGCATCAACAGATCACGGACGTGACCAGCGGTGACTTTATCAATAGGCATCGAGCCGATCGCGGGAAAGGCGTAGCTCTTCATCGAAGATAGCCACTGGGCCTCATGCTTGGGGTTCTTCCAGTCTGACTTTCTCTCGTCATGCACAGCCACGGCGGCCCCCTCAAAGCTTGGCAGGGCGGCCAGGATTCTCCGTGAGACGCGCTTAGCCTCCACCGGGTCTTCACCAGCCCGAATTTGCTTTCGAGTCTCCACGGCCCTCTCACGGGCGCCTGTGAGGGTGACGTGATCCGCAGATCCTAACCCTATGTCCCTGCGCTTGCCGTTCGCTTGAACGCGTAGCTGCCACGATCGCGACCCGCTCTCCTTGACCACGAGCATCAACCCCTGACCATCCACATATCTACCCGGACCGCAGGTCTTCACTTTCAACGCTGTCAGCTTACCCATGCCGTTCGCTCCGTACCCACACTGGACCCCACACATCTACGCGGTTCTGAACGAACCACAACGGTCACATGCGAACGTTACATGGTGATTTAGGCCGATTTTCTGGGCGACTCTGAACCTCTACGATTCAGCTGGGTCAAAGGTTGGGAGGACTCCCGCTCCGCCATTACACCGTTCGCGCGCCGCGCGGCGATATCCGCGCTTTCCCGCATGCGGCGGCGGCATCCACGTTCGGTCTCGCAATCGGCATGACCTCGATCAAGCCATGCAACCGATACCTGGCGGTTGTGTTAGAGACCGATGACCCATTTCCTTTTCCATCTGCACGAATGCGGCGTCGTTACGGAGGACGAGGAAGGGCGGGATCTGCCGGATTTCGAGAGTGCGCGTCATCACGCCGAGATCGCCGCGCGGGCGATCATCTGCGCAGAGCTCGAAGATGGCGACATCTGTCTCGGCTGCCACATCGAGATCGAAAATCGCGACACTGGGGAACGGCATATCGTCGCTTTCCGTGATGTCGTGCGGATCGTGGGCGAATAGCCGGCAGTGAGTGGACGTTACGTTCCCAGCATCTTAGGGTCGACACATGGCTGACCCGACCAATGGACTCTCGCTCTGGCTGGATCGCCTGGTCCTGCGCTCGCCTTTGGGCGTGGAGGAGCGCGAGGCCGTGCTCGGCCTGCCCGGCAAGGTCGAGTCGATCCGGGCGAACCGGGATTTCGTCCGTCTGGGCGAGAAAGTGGACCGCTCCTGCCTGATCCTGTCGGGTATGGCGGGCCGGTTCGGTCAGGCGCGGAGCGGCGAACGGCTGACCACCGCGATCCACATATCCGGCGACATGGCCGATCTGCATTCGGCGGTGCTGCCCACCGCGGCCTCGGCGCTGCAGAGCATGGGCGAGACGGTGATCTACCGCATCCCGCATCGCGCGATCATGGAGGCTTCCGGACGCTATCCGGCGCTGGCCCAGGCCTTCTGGCGCGATTGCACGGTGGATGCCGCGATCCTGTCGCAATGGTCGCTGACCAATGCCCGTCAGACCGCGATCGGGCGGATCGCGCATCTGCTGGCCGAATTGAGCGTGCGCTTCGGGGTCGGGCGCGGCCGCGACGACATGGAATTCGAATTCCCGCTTACTCAGATCCAGTTCGGCGACGCCACCAATCTGACGGCGGTCCATGTCAATCGCATGCTGCGCCATCTGCGCGAGGCGGGGGTGGTGGCGATCAAGGATCGTCGCGTGCGCGTGCTCGACTGGAAACGCCTGTGCGCGGCGGCCGATTTCGATCCGACCTATCTGCATCTGCACCAGGCGGATTAGGCCCTCTGGATACCGGCCGACCAACGGACGCCGGACGCCCGCCTTGATCGACATCTATGTGAATCCTGGGTCCTTTCGCCGCCCGATGCGGTAGGACTGCAAACCGCCAAACGCGGCGGGACACGAGGACATGGTTTTCAGGCGCGACGATCGAGGCGAGAACCGGCCCGCAGACCGCGCCGCGCCGCTGTGACCGGCCGGACCGCCATCTGCGTACCGGTCCGCGACGAGGCGGCCCTGCTGCCGCGATTTCTCGACGCGCTCGCGGCGCAGGACCGGCAGGATTTCACCCTGTGTATCCTGTTCGACGGCTGTGCCGATGCGAGCGTAGCGATCGTGACCGCGCGGGCCGCGAGTCTGCCCTTTGGCATCCTCACCGCCGAGGTGGCGGCCGGTGCCCCCAATGCCGGGCTCGCGCGCCGGCGGGCGATGGAACTCGGACTTTCGGTGCTGGACGATGACGGAATGATCGTCTCCACCGATGCCGATTCGGTCCCTGCCCGCGACTGGTCGTCCGCGAACGCCGCCGCGCTCGCGGTCGCGGAGGTGGCGGCGGGCCGGATCGTGCGCGAAGGCGGCCGTCAGAACGCCGTGCAGGATCGGGTCGAGCGCTATTACGACGCCCTGTTCGCGCTGCGCCGCGCGATCGATCCCGTCGCCTGGGAAGCGCCCGAAACACACCATTATACGAGCGGTGCGAGCCTGGCGTTTCGCGCCTCCGCCTATCGCGCGCTGGGCGGTTTCGAACCGATCGCCTCGGCCGAGGATGCGCGGCTCGTCGATGCGGCCCACCATGCGGGCCTGCGGATCCGCCGCGACGCCGCCATCCGGGTCGCAACCTCCGCCCGGCGATCGGGACGCGCGATCGGGGGACTTGCCGACCATCTGCGCAAACTCGATGCCGGCGAGGCCGAAGCGACGATGGCGCATCCCGAAGATGCGGTCTGGCGCTACCAGCGGCAGGCCGCCGCGCGGGCCGCCTGGCCCGATTTCGGCGCGGGGCGCAGCACCCTGGCGGCGGCGCTCGACAGCGACCCCACTCGGGTCGAGAGGATCGCGCTGGAGGCACCG
Source organism: Sphingomonas sp. Leaf357 (assembly GCF_001423845.1). Taxonomy (NCBI): domain Bacteria; kingdom Pseudomonadati; phylum Pseudomonadota; class Alphaproteobacteria; order Sphingomonadales; family Sphingomonadaceae; genus Sphingomonas; species Sphingomonas sp. Leaf357. Next base: position 532,831 of record NZ_LMPM01000002.1, read on the forward strand.
AATGCCGAGGCGTTCGCGATGCGCGTCGTGCCCGACCGGCCCGGCGGCGAACGCATCGTGACGCTCGACACGGCGGAAGCGGCACTGGCGCGGATCTCGCGAAACGAACGGGTGCTGGCGGCATGACCCTCGAACACGTGCTGGCGGATCGGCCATCCGATGTGCAGGGCATGCGCACGCGGCTGCGCGCCTTGCATGCGCTCCTGCCGATCCATGGCGACCCGCGAACGCCGGACGACATGTTGGCGCTGCTCCGCATGCTCTACCGCGTCGCCCGCTCGGACCTGCCGCTCGCCCGGCTGTTCGAGGGCCATGTCGATGCGCGGCAGATCGTCGCACGCTATGCCGGCACCGACATCGCGCGCGAGGTGGACGCCACCGGCGGCGTGTTCGGCGTGTGGAACGCAGCGTTGCCCGGCGAACCGCTGCGGATCGGCGCGGACGGATTGTCCGGCGGCAAGAGCTTCGCCTCCGGCGCGGGCGTGCTCGATTTCGCGCTCGCCGGTGCGGACACGGCGGAGGGCAACCGGCTCGTGCTGATCGATCTCGCCGCATCGGCCCCCGCGATCGACCGCGACTGGTGGAAGGTCGTCGGCATGCAGCGGTCCGAAACCCATGTCGTCCGTTGGAATGGCGCTCCTGCGGGGAGCTACCGCCTGATCGGCGAGCCCGGCGATTATGCGCGCGAACCTTTCTTCAGCGGCGGCGCCTTGCGTTTCGTCGCCTGCCATGCCGGTGGCGTGGCGGCACTGTTCGATCACGTCCGCGATCATCTCGTCGCGACGGACCGTGCCGGCGATCCGCATCAGGCCGGTCGCCTGGCGGAATTGTACGTCGCCGCGGCCTCCGCCGCCGAAACGGTGCGCACCGCGGCGGAGCGATGGCGCACGCCAGCCTTTGTCGACCATGTCGCCGCCGCGCGCATCACGGTCGCGGCCTCCGCCGAGCGCGCCATGTCGATCGCGCAGGCGGCGATCGGCGTGACCGGGCTGTTCGTCGATCATCCCTTGTCCGCCGCGCTGACCGATCTGATGGTCTATCTCCGCCAGCCGATGCCCGATGCCCAGCGCATGCGCGTCGGCAAGGCGGCGGCGGACGGCCTGCTGGTGCCCGGCCTGTGATGTCCCGACGATGAAACGCCTGTCGCTCGCCGGCGTCCGCAACGCCCTAATCGTCGCACCGCACCCCGATGACGAGACGATCGGCGCATACGGGCTGATCCGCGCGCTCAAGGCCCGGTCGGCGCGCGTCCGCATCCTCGTCGTCACCGATGGTGCCGGATCGCATCCCGGCAGTGCGTGCTGGCCGCGCCGCCGCCTGATCGCCGAGCGGCAGCGCGAGGTGCTGGCGGCGATGCGCGGCGTTGGCGTGCCCGCCCCCGACGTGACGTTCCTCGGCCTGCCGGACGGCGGGCTTTCGGTCATGGCGAGGATGCGCGCGGTGCTCCGGCCGGCGGTGGCGCGGGTCGGCGCGTGCGACCTGATCGTCCTGCCCGCGCGGGACGACGATCATCCCGATCATCGTGCGATCGCGGTCGCGCTGGCGCGATTGCCGGCCCGCCGTCTGCACTATCTGGTCTGGCCGAACCGGCAGGCGGCATCGCGCCGCGCCAGCCACTATCTGCGCCTCGGCGATCAGGCGGCCGCGAAGCGCGGCGCGATCACCCGCTATCGCACCCAGATGGGCGCAATCACCGACGATCCGCACGGTTTCGCGATCTCGCGGGCCGAACTGGCCGGCTTCGCCCGCCCGGTCGAACTGTTCCGCGAGGTTCGGTGATGAAGCCGATCGACCTGCACGGCTTCGACCGCAAATTCGCGCAGGACGACGATCCCTGGCGCACGTTCAGCAACCGCGACGAGGCGCGCAAGCGCCGCGCGATCCTGCGCGGCATCGGCCCCGCTCCGGTCGGGCGCATCCTGGAACTGGCGGCCGGCAACGGCTCGAACAGTGTCGCGCTGGCGCGCGCGGCGCTGCGGCTCGACGCTACCGAAGGGACGCGCAGCGGCACCGAATTGGTGCGCCGCGCGGTCGGCGGCGATCGCCGGGTCCGGGTCGAACGGCTGGTGCTGCCGGGGCGCTTTCCCGGCACTGCCTATGACGCGATGGTCGTCGCCGAACTGCTCTATTATCTGTCCCCGGCGGCGATGGCGAAGGTCGCGCGCGATACCGCCGCCGCGCTGCCGCGGGGCGGCCGGCTGGTTCTGGCGCATCACCGCGTCGACTATCCCGATTTCGTCCAGCATGCCGATGGCATCCACGGCCGTTTCCTGGCCGAAACCCAGGCCCGCTGGGCACTCGCGAACGACGTGCGGACGGGCCGCTGGCGGGTGCAATCCTATGTTCGGGGATGAATCCCGCCCGCTCCGCGTGGCGATGCTCGCGCCAATCGCCTGGCGCACGCCGCCGCATCATTACGGGCCGTGGGAATTGGCCACCAGCCTGCTGACCGAGGCGCTGGTACGGCAAGGCGTGGACGTGACCTTGTTCGCCACGCTCGACAGCCTGACCAGCGCCACGCTCGCCGGCATCGTGCCCCGGCCATATAACGACGATCCTTCGATCGACGCCAAGCCGTGGGAAATGCGGCACGTCGCCTACCTGATGGAACGGGCGGGCGCGTTCGACATCATCCACAACCAGGCCGATCTGGTGCCGCTCGCCTTCAGCCGGATGATCGACACGCCGATCGTAACCACGCTGCACGGCATGCCGTCCGACCGCATCCTGCCGATGCTCGCCGAATATCAGCACGACGTCCATTACGTCGCGATCAGCGATACCGATCGCAGTCCCGATCTCAGCTATGCGGCGATGATTCCCCACGGCATCGATGCACAGGCCTTTCCGTTCGTGCCCGAGCCGTCGCAGGATCTGCTGTTCTTCGGGCGGATCCATCCCGACAAGGGCACCGCCACCGCGATCCGCGTCGCGAAGGCGGCCGGACGCCGGCTGCACATCGCCGGTATCGTGCAGGACCAGACCTATTTCGAGGCCGAGGTCCGGCCGTGGATCGACGGCGAGACGGTCGTCTTCTCGGGCGCGCTCGGCGGCGAAGATCGCCTGCGCGCGCTGGGATCGGCGGCGGCGCTGTTGCACCTGATCGATTTCGAGGAGCCGTTCGGCCTGTCCGTGGTCGAGGCGCTGGCCTGCGGCACGCCGGTCATCGCATTCCGGCGCGGGTCGATGCCGGATATCGTTCGGCACGGCGAGACCGGGTTCGTGATCGATACGGCCGCGCAGGCCGTCGCCGCCGTCGCGCGGCTCGACACGATCGATCGCCGAGCGTGTCGCGCCGATATCGAGCGGCGCTTTTCGGTCGATCGCATGGCCGCGCAATATCACGAGCTCTACCGGGCGATCCTTGCCGCCCGGCGCGTCACGAGAACCGCGTTCGCTGGTAAGCCAGCTCTCGCGCCAGCGGCATGAACGGCAGGCGGGTGCCGCCCTCCGGCGGCGTGCGCAGCAGCCCGTTGGGGCAATCGCGATCGTCGTCCCAGCCGGGATGGTCGAGGATCGGGTACAGGCAGATCCCCGCCACCGGCACGCCCAGATCGATCGCCAGCGCCACTTCATCGCAGATATGCGCCAGCCATTCGGGCCGCGCCTCGCCCTCGATTCCGGTCTCGGCCACGAAAATCGGGCGGCCGTAACGGGCATAGGTTTCGGCCAGCATGTGGTGGAACGCCCGGTAGAGCGGATGCCCGCGCGCGATCGGCGCGCCGCCATGGACCCACTGGTTGTTGTGGTAGAAATTGACCCCGACGATATCGAGCAGGTCGGCCCGTCCGCCGAGTTGCGGCCAGCATCTGCCCGCGATCATGTCCCACGCCTGGAACTGCGCCTGGCGATGTCCCTCGGCCGCGGCGGCGTCATCCGGGCGGGCCGGGTCGGTGGCGATGTGGATCACGGGATCGGCATGGACGAAGCGCGCGTCCGGATCGACGCGACGGATCGCCTCCATCGCCGCGATCGCGGCCCGCACGAGCTGCACCTTCAGTTCGAATCCGCGCGCCGTCGCGAACGGATTCATGTACCCGGCATCGCCGCCACCCCAGGACAGGAACGATATCTCGTTGACCGGCGCATAGAGATGGCGACCCGGCAGCCGAGCGGCGATCGTGCGGGCGGCGGCTTCGGCGAAGGCGGCGAAACGGGCGACGAAATCGGGCCGCCAGACATCAACATCGTCGGGCCAGCCGTAATGCAGCAGATCCCAGATCACTTCCGTGCCGGTCGCCGCAACGCCCGCCAGCTGGTGCTCGAGGCTCGACCAGTCATAGACGCCCGGCGACCGTTCGATCAGATGCCAGCGCAGGCCATCGCGCACCGTGACGAGGCCGTGCGCCTGCAACGCTGCATAATCCGATGCGGCCAGTGCGTCGTGGCGCGTGGCGGCGATCACGTCGATGCGGGCGCGATCGTGTCCGCGCCGGTGGGTCGAACATTCGAAGCCGCCCTGGAAGAAGCTCCCGAACAGCGCGGGCACCGCCGCCGGCAGGCGCCGCGCCGCATCGAGCACCGTCGTCGGTTCGTCCGCCAGCAGCGTTTGGAGGTCGATCGACACCGGACGCAAATGCAATTGCTCGAGCGCGGGGGCCAGATCGGCGGTCGGCTCGCACGCGACTACGCAGTCATAACCGGGCAGGATGCCGGCCAGATACGCGACCGTGTCCTCCAGCGAGAGGCCGTAAGGCTGGGTGTCGACCTGAACCCCCGTCGCCGACATTCGCGCCAGCGCCTGGTCCGGCAGGCCGGGCAAATGCCGGCACACGACCGCGTCGAGCCGGTAGCGTGCCGGATCGAGCGTCCGCGCCAGCCGCCTGACCTGCCATTCCGCCCCGCCCCCGCCCAGGGACGCGAACACGAACAGGACACGTAGCGGCCGCTCCGCCAATGCCGCCCCGGTCAGGAGATCGACACCGCGACGTTGTTGGGCATCAGCATCGGCGCGAGCCGGCGATAGGTCGCCAGCGCCTGCCCCACCACCTGGTCCATGTTGTAATATTTGTAGGTCGCCAGCCGTCCGACGAAGCTGACGTCGAGCAAGGCGTCGGCCAGCGCCTCATATTGCTTGTACACCGCCTGGTTGTCGGCGCGCGGGATCGGGTAATACGGATTCCCGGTGGCGCTGGAATATTCGTAGCTGATGCTGGTGCGGGCATGCGCCTGCCCCGTCAGATGCTTGTATTCGGTGATGCGGGTATGGGCGATGTCCTCCGACGGATAGTTCACCACCGCGACCGGCTGGAATTGCGCCATGTCGTGCGTTTCGTGCCGGAAATCGAGACAGCGATAGGGCAATGCGCCGAACCGATGGTCGAAATATTCGTCAACCGGCCCGGTGAAGATCGTATGCCCGGCGGTGATCCGCCCGCGCACGTCGCGGAAATCCACCCCCAGCTCCACATCGATCAGGTCGTGATCGATCATGTTCTCGAACATCCGCGTATAGCCATCGGCCGGCATCGCCTGGAACGTATCGAGGAAGTATCGATCGTCGGTCGAGGTCCGCGTCGGCACGCGCGCGGTGACGGATTTGTCGAGTTCGGACGGGTCCAGCCCCCATTGCTTGCGCGTATAGCCGCGGAAGAACGTCTCGTAGAGTTCCTGCCCGACCGCCGCGATCACCACGTCTTCGGACGTACGGATCTCACGCGGTTCGGCGCGCGCGGCGAGGAACGCGGCAGCCTGCGCGTCGTCGCTCAGGTCCAGCCCGTACAGGCCGTTCAGCGTCGTGCGGTTGATCGGGATCGGCAGCAGCTTGTCGCGCACCGAGGCCAGCACGCGATGCTCGTACGGCCGCCAACGGGTGAAGTCGGACAGATAGCGGACGATCTCGTCGCTGTTGGTATGGAAGATGTGCGGGCCGTAGCGATGCACCAGGATCCCAGCCGCGTCATGCTCGTCATATGCGTTGCCGCCGAGATGATCGCGCCGGTCAATCAGCAGTACGCGTTTGCCCGATCCCGCCGCCAGCCGCTCGGCCAGCACCGATCCGGCGAAGCCCGCGCCGACCACCAGCACATCGTAATCGGGCCGGGCTTCGGACGGCCGGATCGCCGGCGCGGTGACGAGATCGTTGGCCGGTGCGACCGGATGTCGCTTCGCCTCGACCGCCGCGAGCACCATCCGGTGCATGCCGTCATAGGTGCGATCCCATGACATCGTGGCGAGCAACGCATCGGCCTCGTCGCGCCATCGTCCGTCCGCCGGCAGGGCCAGAACCCGCTCGCATTCCGAAACGAATGCGGCTGCGTTCGCCGCGATCCCCACGCCTTCCAGGCCGCCATATTGCGCCACGACGTCGACGATCGGCGTTGACACGACCGGACATCCCGCGGCGAGATATTCCGGCGTCTTCGTCGGGCTGATGTAGCGCGTCGCCTCGTTGATCGCGAACGGCATCAACGCGACGTTCCAGCCCGACAGCCATGCCGGCAAGTCCGCATAATCGCGTCCGCCGACCCAATGGACATTGGCACGCCGCGGCAGGCTGTCCGGCGCGATCTTCACCACCGGCCCCACCATCACCAACGACCAATCCGGCCGAGCGGCGGCGATCGCGTCGATCAGGTCGAGATCAATCCGCTCGTCGATCACGCCATAGAAACCCAGGATCGGCGCGGTAATTCTGGCCTGCTCGACAGGCTCGGCGATGGTCTCGCGCGCGGCGGCGAAATGCGGGACGTCCACCGCGGAGGGGAATGCGCGGATGTTGCCATGGCGCGACTTCTTGGCCTCGAACAGGCTCTGGCCGCCGGTGAACATGACATCGGCGCGCCCGATCAACGCCGCTTCGCGCGCGAGAAGAGCGGGATCGGCGAACTTGAACGCCGACAGTTCGTCCATGCAATCATAGACGATCGCCGCGGCATCGACGTGCCCGGCAAAGGCGAACATCATCGGCGTGTAGAACCACAAGATCGGCGGCGCCGAAATGCTGGTCGCCACGAACATATCGAGCAGCGCTTTCAGCCCCGTCTCCCGCTCCGCCGCGCTCCAGCCACGTGGCACACGCGGGCGCAGCGCGATGACGTTATCGTCCGGAAAGGGATGATATTCGAGGTACGGCAGCGGGTGATCGCACGGGATCGGCTCTTCCCACACATATACCCTCCGCTCCCGTGCGGAGCGTCGCATCAGATGCTGCGGGCGCTGGATGACGAAATCCCAACGCAGATGCGAAAAGCAGATCAACGGCGACGCATCGGAAAGAATAGTGGGTAGGCCAATCTGCACGCGGAGCATCCCTGTAATACGCCCCCGCGCTGGGAGTGCTTAAGGCACCCCACCCGACGAAGCATTGATTTCGATCACCACAAATAATTTTACTTTAAGGACCGTCTTCGGACGGGTTCGCAACGGGACTGATTAACCTAAAGCAAGTATTGGTCTGGCGTCGCGTGTTTGAGTAGCCAGCCATGAACGAAGCTTCAGACGGCTGGTGTCGGAAGGGGGGCGCCGCCGTTTAGACGACCTTCTTCCGAAAATCCTTCCTGCTCCGATGCGCAGGCGGCAAATTCAGGCTGCCTGCGCCAAAGCGTAGCGCCGACAATGCTCGAGATAGCCTGCCTCATGGCTGGCGGTGAGATCGACGACGCTATCCCAAAGCCAGGTAGGCGCATCGATGTCGGCACCTTGGCGACGCGCGATCGAGGCCGCCCATTCGGCACGACCATGCGCATCCATCTGCCGGGCATGTGCTCGCCCCACGACATAGGCGAGATGGCGCGCTGCACGCGTCGCCTCGCTCCGTGAGAACTGCTCGATTTCCAGTTTCAGATCCTGCGGCAGCAATTCGCGCAAGACCATGGATTTGCCCAGCACCTGGGTGGGCAGCATCCGCGCGCCGAGGTTCGGGGCGAGCGCCCGCGCGCCCGTAACGACCCGGGTCGCAGGATCGGACGGCATCTTGCGACGCGCGCTGGAAGGCGCGATCGCCGCGACGGCCTCTTTCAGGTCGATCAGGGCATATTGATCGGGATGCTTCTTGCGCCCGCCGATCGCGACCAGCGCGGCGAACCGAAGATTGCCGAGCGAACTGCAGCCCTTCTTCCAATAGGCCGCGTCGACCAGCCGGACCCGGTCGCTATCCTCTCGGCTGTTCAACGACAGGATCATGCCGGTCACGGTCGGTTCTGCGAACAACGCCTCCAGGGCGTCCCGCTCCTCGGTCTCCAGCGGCCAGAACTTCTTGCCCAGCGTCAATTTCGGCTCGATATCGTCGAGCCGCTCTTCGGCGAGATGGCGCCATCTCCGGCCCAGGGCCTTCTGGCGGACCGAGCGCACGACATTCGGCTCCGGTGCCGACGCTTCCTCACGGTCCGCCATCGCCGCGACATAGCCCTCGACCATATGTTCGATCATCCGCGCCGTGGTTACGCCCGGCAGATCGGACCCGCGCGCAGCGGTCGCCAGGGACAGGCCGAGCCGGATCAGGTCATGGGCGGGGTTGCCGATGACGCTTTGATCCAGGTCGCGGATCTGTACGGCCACGTTGCCGGACGCGTCGGCCACCGGCCCGAGATTGCCGAGATGGCAATCGCCGCAGATCCAGATCGGTGGGCCGACCGGCAGCCGCTTTCCCGCGCGGGACTGCGCCAGCCATGCGTAGAATTTGATCGTGTTGCCCCGCACATACGCATGCGTCGAGCGCGCCATCTTCAGCGTGCGGATATTTTCCAAATCGGCCGATCGGGTATCGCGTTGCTGATTCATTTCCGCTCCATTGCCGTGCCGTTTCCATTGAACGCGCAGCAATGAAAAACGGTTCGCCAACCCATGGAACGAATTTCACCGATCGAGATCAAGCCGATAAAAGAATTCGGGATCAGCTATTTTCGTATCGTTATAACTCCACCCGGAGATAGTAATTGATCGAAATCAGCAAGCGTTGCGTTTCGGGAACTTCCGCACCGACCTAATGTTCATGGCGTCACCATACTAAAGACGATCTATCGGTGGCATTGCTGCCTACCTCTCTATTGGAGACTTGATGTGAAAACGTTCATTCCGCTCGCGACAATCGGCCTCGCCTTCGCCGTACCGGCCGCCGCTCAGGTCATGCCCGCCGCCGACTATGTGAAGACGGCCGGCGCAAGCGACCTGTTCGAACGCGAGTCCGCGCAGGTCGTGCTCCAAACGACCACCAATCCGAAGGTGAAGTCGTTCGCCAACATGATGATCTCCGCGCACAGCAAGAGCACCACTGACGTAAAGGCGGCCGCCCTGCGCGCGAAGGTCGCCGCCACGCCGCCGATGCTGACGCCCGCCCAGTCGGACATGATCGCCCAGTTGCGCGCGCAAACCGGCACCGCTCGCGATGCCACCTATATCGCACAGCAGAAGACGGCACATGGCCAGGCTCTGTCGCTGCAACAGGCTTATGCGACGGGCGGAAAGGCGATGCCGCTGAAGGCGGTGGCGATGAAGATCGTTCCGGTCGTCAAGCATCATATCCAGATGCTCGACGCGATGTAATCGGGGCGGCAAAGCTTGATTAGAAGACGGCCGCAGCATCCCATGATGCCGCGGCCGATTTCGTCTGGTGGGAAATGCCTTTCCGGCACTTGCTGCGCGACACTACACCGAGCCGGTCCCGCCATTCGCACCGAAAACGCTGCCGGTGGTGAAGCTGGTGCCCGGGTCGGCGAGCGTCACGTACAGCGACGCGAGTTCGGCCGGCTGGCCCGCGCGCCCGAGCGGGGTGTCCTGCCCGAATTCGCCCATCTTGCCCGGCAATTGTCCGCCGGCGACCTGGAGCGGTGTCCAGACCGGCCCGGGTGCTACGGCATTCACGCGGATACCCTTCTTGGCCAGTTGCTTCGCCAGTCCCTTAGTGAAGATCTCGATCGCGCCCTTGGTGGTAGCATAATCGAGCAGTTCTTCGCCTGGATTGAACGAATTGACCGACGCGGTATTGATGATCGAGGATCCCGCCTTCATCAATGGTGCGGCGGCCTTGCTCAGCCAGAACGTCGCGTAGACGTTCGTCTTCATCGTGCGGTCGAACTGTTCCGAGGTGATCTCGGCGATCGATGCCTTCGACTGTTGGTAGGCGGCGTTGTTCACGAGGATGTCTAGGCCGCCAAGGCCCTTGGCGACTTTGGCGATCAACTGTTCGCAGAATTTCTCGTCGGTCAGATCGCCCGGGATCAGCAGCACCTTGCGGCCCTCGGCGCGCAACAGCTTGGCGACATCCTGCGCATCGGGTTCCTCGGTCGGGTAATAGTTGATCGCCACGTCCGCACCCTCGCGCGAAAAGGCAATGACCGCGGCGCGTCCGATGCCCGAATCGCCGCCGGTGACGAGCGCCTTCATCCCCTGGAGCCTGCCCGATCCACGATAGCTGGCCTCTCCGGAATCCGGGACGGGCTTCATGTCCCGCTGCAAAGCCGGCCATTTCTGGCGCTGCTCGGCAAACGGTTCGGTGGGATATTTCGAGTGCGGATCGGTCATCACGGGGCGGGCACCTTGGGCAAGAACGGGGGCGGCGGCGATGCCGGCACCCGTGGCCGCGGTGGCCTTCAAAAGATCGCGGCGCGTGGACTGTGTCATCTCGGGTCTCCATCTCATCTGCCCGCTGCAACAGGCTTGGGGGCCAGGAGTTCCATTGCGGCCTAAACAGTTGATCCAGGTCAAGACCTTGAACTTCTTTGCTTTTCGGCAGGCAACCGGAGGAACTTTGGCCCGCGTCGAAGGATTGGAGGCTTTCCAGTTACAGCGGAGAAGCAGCGTGACCGAGGTCGCCACCAACCCCAATGACGACGCGCCGTTGACCGCATCGAAGCGCAGCGACGCGGCCCGGCGCCAGGCCGAGACCATGACCGATCCGAAAGGGGACAGCATCGTCGCGCGTACCGTGACGATCAACCGTCCGGTCGCCGAACTGTTCGCCTACTGGCGCGACTTCGGCAATCTGGCGACGTTCATGGAGAATGTCGTATCGATCGATGCGATCGACGATACGCGATCGCATTGGACGGTCCGCGCCCCGGCCGGGAGGACGGTCGGATGGACCGCGCGCGTCACGGACGAGGCCAGGGACAGCTTCATCGCCTGGTCGTCCGAAGACGATGCCGACGTCGCGAACAGCGGGCGCATCGACTTCAAGGATGCCGGCGCACGCGGCACCGTCGTCACCGCGACGATCGTCTACGATCCTCCGGCGGGTATCGTCGGCAAGGTGATCGCCAAGCTGTTCCAGCGCGAACCGGCGATCCAGGCCCGCCGCGACCTGCGTCGCTTCAAGCAGTTGATGGAAACCGGCGAGATCGCGACCTCGTCCTACACGCGCGAACAACTCGCCAAAGAACGGGAGCAATAAGATGCGCGCACTGGCATGGCACGGCCGCCACGACGTTCGCGTCGATACGGTGGACGACCCCGAAATTCTCAACCCGCGCGACTGCATCATCAAGGTCACGTCGACCGCGATCTGCGGGTCGGACCTGCATCTCTACGACGGCTATATCCCGACGATGCAGGCCGGCGATATCCTCGGCCACGAATTCATGGGCGAAGTCGTCGAGACCGGCCCCAAATCCACGCTGAAGAAAGGCCAACGGGTCGTCGTGCCGTTCACGATCGCCTGTGGCAGCTGTTACCATTGCGGCAAGCATCAATATTCCGCTTGCGACAACGGCAATCCCGCCGACAATCAGGACATCGGGATGGAGTTGTACGGCCAGCCGATGTCGGGGCTGTTCGGCTACAGTCATCTGACCGGCGGCTATGCCGGCGGCCAGGCGGAATATGTCCGCGTGCCGTTCAGCGATGTCGGCCCGATCGTCATCCCGGACGGTGTGGAGGACGAGAAGGTGCTGTTCCTTTCAGACATCCTGCCGACCGGATGGCAGGCAGCCGAGAATGCCGACATCGAGCCCGGCGACACCGTCGCGGTCTGGGGTTGCGGGCCGGTCGGTCTTTTCGCAGTGCAGTCGGCATTCCTGATGGGCGCGGAACGCGTGATCGCGATCGACCATCTCCCGCATCGTCTGGAACTGGCACGGAAATTCGGTGCCGAGACGATCAATTTCGAGGAGAGTGCGGTTTACGAGGCGTTGATGGAGCTGACCGGCGGGATCGGCCCGGATGCGGTGATCGACAGCGTCGGCCTCGAAGCGCACGGCTTGTTCGTCGACAATGTCGTCGATCAGATCAAGAAATCGACGTTTCTGGGCACGGACCGCATCCATTCGATCCGCCAGGCGATCATCGCCTGCCGCAAGGGCGGGCGAGTCTCCATGCCGGCCGTCTATGGCGGGATCGTCGACAAGTTTCCGCTTGGCGCATTCATGGAAAAGGGCCTGACGCTCAAGACCGGACAGACCCACGTGCAGCATTACATGCCCGCGCTGCTCAACGCGATCATGGAAGAGAAGATCGATACGACCTTCCTGATCTCCCACCGGCTGGCGCTGGAGGATGCGCCGAAGGGCTACAAGATGTTCCACGACGACCAGAACGAGGTGACGAAGGTGGTGCTCAAGCCCGACTTCGCCACCGGACAGACAGCGTAAGGAGAGTTCGACATGGCTGATAAATTCGCGATCATTACCGGTGCCTCGAGCGGCATCGGCCTAGAACTCGCCAAGCTGGCCGCCGCCGACGGCTATGATCTGCTACTGGTGGCCGACACGCCGTTCGTCAATGCCTCGGCCGGGATCCAATCGAATGGAAAGGTCGACACGCTCGATGCCGATCTCGCGACGATCGAGGGAGTCGATCGCCTGCTCGACGCGGCGGGCGGGCGCCGGGTCGATCTGCTGTGCGCCAATGCCGGCCACGGCCTCGGCCGCGCGTTCCTCGATCAGGATCTCGCGGACTGGCGACACGTGGTGGATACCAATATCACCGGCACGCTCTACCTCGTGCAGAAAGTCCTGAAGCCGATGGTCGCGCGGGACGAAGGCAAGGTGCTAGTCACCGGGTCGGTCGCCGGATATATTCCAGGCGCTTTCCAGGCAGTGTATAACGGCACCAAGGCGTTCGTCGACAGCTTCACGGAGGCGTTGCGAAACGAGATCAAGGACGCGAAGGGCGTGACGCTGACGACCTTGATGCCCGGCCCCGTCGATACCGAATTCTTCGAGCGCGGCGACATGATGGACACATCGGTCGGCACCGATCCGAACAAGAGCGATCCCGCCGACGTGGCGAAGGATGGCTGGGATGCAGTGATGAGCGGCAAACCGTCGGTCTTTTCCGGTTGGAAGACCAAATTGCAGGGTGTTCTGGCCAACGTCACGCCGGGGTCGGTCCTGGCCGAGCAACATCGCAAGATGGCGGAACCGGGCACTGCCGACAGCTGAGAATCCTATTACCGTGTTGTCGCCGCGCGCGGCAGCACGGTGATGGTTTCGAGCAGTTCATGCCGACGGCACGATCAAGCGATTGTACAGGTTTCGGCGATGATCGGTTCGACGTCTACCTAGTCGCCGTAGAGTCCGGTCAGACACAGCGTCTTGCTCGATCGGCGGCGGCACAGATGAAAACGGGCCGGCAATGCCGACCCGCTCCCCGATCAGTTCTTCTTGCGCGCCCGTTTCGGGCTGGCTGCGGCCACGACATCTTCTTCCTCATCCGGCGAATCCTCGCCGGCCTCGGTCAGCGCTTCGCCCAGGGCCTTGAGTTTGTCTTGCGACTTGTCGGATTTCTCCGCGATCCGGGTGGTCGCGGCGCCAAGTCGGTGAAGCAGGGCATGGACGCGGTCGGCATCCGGATCTTCCTTCTCCAACTGCTTCCGCAACGACGCCAGGTCGCGCAGGATGCCCTTGGCGCCCGCGACGTCGATATCGGCTAGCGCGGCTTCCCAATCCTCGATCATCTCCGCGCCCTTGGCAGGCTTGGTACTTTCCAGACCGCGATTGATCGCATTCATCGTTCCGGCAAATTTAACGGCCATCTTGTCTCTCCGCATGCCAATCAGCTGGCGATCCCTAACGCGGGGGCGAGACGCGAATATCCCGTGCGGTTTCTGCTTATCTCACTGCTTTCGATCAATATTCGACCGGTCTTACCGTGCGCGGTGCCGGACGCGTGGCTTACCGCGCGGCGGCATCACAGATGATCGTCGGGATGCTTGTCGCGATGTTCGACATATTCCACCAGCATCCCGTCACGGTGTCGAACCAGCATGTTGCGACCCGTCGGCACGGTCTTGATCGGTTCGAGGATGACGGCTCCGAGTGTCCGGAGCTGTTCTTCCCATCCGGCGATATCATCGACCAGGAAAGTGGCCTCGGTCGCGGCGAACCTCGCCAGGCTTTCCTGCGGGCCACCGATCAGCAGCAGGGATGCGATCTGGGCCAGTTTCAGATCATGCTCTGGATAATCGAAGCGCAGCCGGGCCGGTTGCTCGAACAGTTCCTCGTAGAACGATACCGCATCATCGAACCGGTCCAGCGTCAGGCAATGACGGGTCAGGATGTTGAGAATTCGCATTGTCGGCCCTTACCCGAAAGATGTTATGCTCGAAGAACGTGTCATGGCCCGGCCGAAACTCGGAGCGCTAGCCACAGCCTGATGCAGCGTTGCGGTGACGATCATCACCGATAGCGCAGGGTCTTCTCGAAGCCGTCGTTCGCCTTGGTCATCTTGGCGATCCGCCTCAGATGCCCGCGAACGTGCCGTTCGAACCGCACATCGTCGTAGATTCCGGTCGCCCGGTAATCGTCCATGCCGATCAGGCTCTTGATCCGCGCGGCGAACACGGCCTGCGCCTCCGCCCAATCGCCTTTCAGCGCAGTACATACCCACTCCTCGGCCGCGGCAATGTCGTAATCGTCCCGCGCTTCGTACCCGCGCCGGTCCGCCGCCGCCTGATCCAGTTTCGCCGCCGTGGCACGGCGATCCAGCCACGTCCGGACCAGCGCCGGGTTCCAGGGCTTGGGGGAATCGCTCATGCGGGGCGATCGCCCATGCACTCACCGAGCCGCACCGCGCGCTCCGGCATCCAGCTTTGGTCGAACGCGATCGTTCCGGGCCGGAACAGCATCACGATCGTCGAGCCGAGCAGGAAGCGGCCCATCTCCTCGCCCTTTGCCAGAACGATGTTCCGGTCGGCGTAGGACCATTCGGCCGTCGCACCCGTGCGCACCGGGTTGACGATACCGTGCCAGACGGTGGCCATGCTGCCGACGATGGTCGCGCCGACCAGCACCATCACGAACGGACCGTGTTCCGGGCTGTCGAACACGCACACTACGCGTTCGTTGCGTGCGAACAGATTGGGCACGCCGCGCGCGGTGACCGGGTTCACCGAGAACAGGCTGCCGGGAATATAGATCATCCGGGTAAGCCTCCCTTCGCACGGCATGTGGAGGCGGTGATAATCGCGCGGCGACAGATAGAGGTTCGCGAAGCTGCCGTGACGGAATTCGGCCGCCAGCGCGGCATCGCCGCCGATCAACTGGGTGGTGGTGAAACGATGCCCCTTGGCCTGAACGATGTGATGATCGTCGATCGGGCCGAGCTGGCTGATCGCGCCATCCACCGGGCAGACGAAATCGGCCGCGGCCAACGGGCGCGCGCCGGGCTTCAGCGGGCGCGTGAAGAAGTCGTTGAAACTGGCATAGCTGGCGATGTCCGGGTTCGCGGCTTCGCGCATATCGACCCCGTATCTGGCGACGAACCAGCGGATCAGCCGCGTCGTCATCGCGCCGGCCTTGGCCCGTGCGACACGACCGGCCAGATTAGTCAGGTGCCGTTTCGGCAGCGCATATTGCAGCAGGACGGTGAAGCGATCGGCCATCTTGAACCCTTGAGCGTCGAGCGGCCGTCGTACCAGCCGATTGCGCCGATGCACGCGCTTTTCCCGAATCTCTGCGAAAGCCGAGTTTAACGAATGTCGCGCGTGACGGCACCATTCTATCTTGAGCGCCCGATGAGGAAGGACCGCTGGCGCGACCGGGCATGACACCGCTGCGTCTTCCGCGCCTCTGCGCGAACAATGCGATCGATCACCGATATCGATCCGGCCCGGACTCTGCCGGCCACGTACGCCCCTTGCCTCGGCGCGCCGGAGCGCGCAGATCGGCGGCGCAGCGCAGGAGCATGTCATGACCATCAAGATCGTCGCCTTCGTCACCGTCAAGCCCGGCGAGGAAGACGCCTTCATCGCGGCGGCCCGCACCTGCGTCGCGGCATCGCGAGCCGAAAGCGGCGTGCTGCATTACGATCTGTGGCGCGAGACCGAGGGCGATCGGCGGTTCGTGTTCAACGAACTCTATTCCGATCAGGCCGCGGTCGCGGCACACATGGCCTCCGACCATTTCAAGGCGTTCGGCCTGGCCGCGCGTGGCCTCGCCGCCGCTCGCCCCGAAATCATCGCGACCGAAGCGGTCGACGTCGCCGACTGACGCTTCCGAACGGGAGACGATCGCGCGGCGACCGCGCGCCCACCGGCTCCATCGGTGCCCGGCATCGAGAGCCGTCAGAGCCAGCCCTTTTCCCTGGCGATGCGGCTGGCCTCGACCCGGTTGTTCGCCCCGATCTTGGCGGCGGCTTCGGACAGGTAATTGCGCACCGTTCCCGGCGAGAGCGACAGCCGGCGCCCGATCTCCTTGTTGGAAAGCCCCTCCTCCGCGAGCCGGAGAGAGACGCGCTCGCGCTCGGTCAGCGGATCGTCCCCTTCCCAAGCGGTCGCGGCAAGATCGGGCGCGATCGCCCGTCCGCCGCCCGCGACAGTGCGGATCGCGGCGGCCAGCTGCTCGACCGGACTGTCCTTGAGCAGATAGCCCTTCACCCCGGCGGTCTGCGCGCGCCGGAGATATCCGGCCCGGCCGAAGGTAGTGACGATCACCACGCGGGTCGCCAGACCTTCGGTCGCGATTTCCTGCGCCACCTCGATTCCGGAGCGTTTCGGCATCTCTATGTCCGACAGCAGGATGTCGGGCAGCAGCCGGCGCACCAGTTCCAGCGCCTCGTCGCCGTCCGTCGCGCGCCCGACGACCTCGATATCGGTCTCATAGCCGAGCAACGTCGCGATCGCGCCGAGCACGAGCGCCTGATCCTCGGCGACGACCACGCGGATCATGCGGCACCCGCGGGGACGGAGGCGGCGAGCCGCGTACCCGGCGTCGTGCGCTCCAGCATCAGGCTTCCGCCCGCCGCCGAGAGCCGCTGGCGCATGCCCGCCAGGCCGGTTCCCTCGGTGAACGATCCGCCACGCCCGTCATCCTCGACCGTTAGCCGCGCCATGCCGTCGAGGATCGAGATCGCCATGCGGCAATGCCGCGCACCGGCATGCCGGATGACGTTGGTCACCGCCTCGCGCAGCGTCATCGCCAGCACCGCGCCGGCCTGGGGCGGCACGCTTTCCGGATCGCCATCGAACTCGGCCGACACTCCCGCCGCCGTCAACGCTCCGCGCGATACCTCGGCTTCGCGTGCGAGCGATCCGCCGGTCATCCCCGCCAATGCCGCACGCAACTCGCCCAGCCCCTCGCGCGCCACGCCGGCGACGCTGCGCATCTCATCGGCGGCGGCGATCGGGTCGTCGATCGCCAGCCGCGCGGCGATATCGGATTTGAGCGCGACGAGCGTCAATGTCCGCCCGACCACGTCGTGCAGGTCGCGCGTGATGCGCTCGCGCTCCGCCGTCTGGCTCAGCCGCCGCACCTCCTCCTGCGCCGCGAGCAGCGCGTCGTTGCGGTCGAGCACCGCCTCCCGCGACATCACGCCGAACCCGGTCGTACCGATCAGCAGGACACCGGGCAGCCACCAGATCAGGGGGTGCGACAGCGTCAGGCCGACCACGACCGTCAGCAGCGCGAAACCGAAGATCGTCCATCCGGCGAACCGGCCCGGACGCAAGGCGCCGGCCATCGACCCGGCATAGATCGCGAACACCGTCCAATTGCCGCCCCAGGGCGCGAGCGCGACGGCGATGACCATCACCAGGCAGGCGGCGGCGAACAATCTGCGTCCGGTCGCGCGGCTCCGGCTGAGATAGAGCGGCAGGAAGAGTATCAGCCCGATGATCGAGGCGATGACGCCCCCGCGCGTCGGCTTCACCCACAGCCAGGGCAGGATGTAGAACGGCAGATAGGCGAGCCAGGGCAGCGGCCCGTTGAGGAAGCGCCGCATGCCCGTCTCGTTCCGCGTCGATGGCCGTGCCCGGGTCATGGACACAGCGTCTCCTCTGCGCGGCACGGCGTCAAGCCGGGCTGCGGCGCCAGCCGGTCCAGGCCCAGACGACCGCCACTCCGACCATCGCGATCACGACCGCGACGTGAATCACCGTGCCGCCAATGACGGGCGCACCGACGATGGCACGTCCGATCTGGCCGAGATGATAGGCCGGCACCGCCTCGCCGAGCGCGCGCATCCAGGCGGGGAGCAGCGTGGACGGCAGCCACAGGCCGCCGACCACCGCCGATCCCAGGAACAAGGCGTTGGCCATCGCGACCGCGCCCTTGCCGCCCATGCGCATACCGATCCCGAACCCGATCAGCGCATACGGCACGGTCGAGGCGAGATGCAGGGCGACGAGCAATGCCCAGCGGTCGGGTGCGAGCCTGACGCCACCGACCAGCGACAGCGCGTAGATCAGCGTGATCGCGGCGGCGGTCGCGGCGACGGCGGCGGCGAGCTTGGCGGCGACATACGCCGCCGGCGGCATCGGCGAGACGCGCTTGAGTTCCACCAGCCCCTGTTCGCGTTCCATAGCGACGCCGGCACCGAACCCGAACAGCGCGGGGCCGATCGACGCGAAGACACCGTAACCGGCAAGCGAGGCCGCCGCGGCCTCGGGCGACGGCTTGCCGAGGGCGAGCGTGAACAGCGCGTAGAAGGCGGCCGGGGTCAGCACCGAGGGCAGCATGAACTGCGGCAGCCGCCAGGACCTGCGCAGTTCGGCGACGCATTCGCGGCGCCACACGCCGGCGGGATGGGCGAGCGCGCTCATGCCGCGATCCTCCGATCGGCCTGGAGCAGGACGGACATCGCATCCTCCAGCGACGCGTCGCTGATCCTGAGATCAGCAAGTGCGGAATCCGCGCCGAGCAGCGCGCGAACCGTGGCGACGGCGTTCCCGGACTGGACGACGCACTCGGCCCCCGCGCGCTCGACGCGGCGGACCGCCGGCAGCGCCATGAGGTTGGCATCGGACAGCGTCGTGCGGCAGCGCAGCGTCGATCCCCCGACCTGCGCGCGGATCGCCGTCGGCGTGTTGTCGGCGATCACCCGGCCCTTGGCCATCACGAGCACGCGATCGGCCAAAGCGTCGGCCTCGGCGAGATCGTGGCTGGTGAGCAGCACCGCCGCGCCCGAATCCGCCGCCTCGCGCACCGTGGCCCAGAGCGCCATCCGCGCCTCGCGGTCCATCGCCGCGGTCGGCTCGTCGAGCACCAGCAGATCGGGCCGCCCGCAGATCGCCAGCGCATATTGCACCCGCCGCGCCTGACCGCCGGACAGCGCGCCGCAGCGGCGATCGGCGAGATCGGCGAGGCCCGCGATCGCCAGCGTCTCGGCGATCGGCCGGGAATCCGCATAATAGCCCGACTGCAGCGTCACCACTTCGCGGATCGTCAGCACGTCGGGCAGGCCCGCCGCCTGCAGCATGACGCCCATCCGCGCGCGGGCCGCCGGCCGGATCGGATCGAGGCCGAACAGCATAGCACTGCCGGCGTCCGGTCGCAGCCGCCCGGTCAGCAGGCTGACCGAGGTGGTCTTGCCCGCTCCGTTCGGTCCGAGCAGCGCTGTCACCTCCCCCGCTTTGACGTTCAAGTCCAGGCCCGCCAGCACGGCATTGCCGCCGAGCGTCTTGGACACCCCGACCAGCGCCGCCACGACCGATAAATCCTCGCGCTCCATGTGCATCTCCCTTGCCATGAGAGCGGTGATGCACCCGGACGCAGTGCGCCGTCAGTGCGCGATGTCATGCGCGGCGGGTGACAGATGTCACTGTTCGCCGACCGTGAAACGCACGCATCTGTCATTGAGCAAATCGGAGGGACGCATGAAAGAATTTCACATCGGATCGCTGGCATTCGCGCTCGGGATTGCGACGTCGCTCGCGCCGGCGATGCCAAAACCGGCGATGGCCCAGCGCATCACGACCGCGCCGGCGAGGCTCTATGCGGACAGCAAGTTGGTCGCCACCGATCGCATCTCGGTCGAGATCGTCGGGGCCGGCCCGGATGTCGTCCTGATCCCCGGGCTCGCTTCCTCGCGCGAGACCTGGCGGCGCACAGCGGATCGCCTTCGCGCCCATTTCCGGCTGCATCTGGTGCAGATCAACGGCTTCGCCGGCACGCCGGCGCAGGCGAATGCCAGCGGCCCGATGTTCGACCCCGTGGCCGAGGCGATCGGCGCGTATCTCGGCACGTTCGGGAAACCGGTCGCGGTGGTGGGACACAGTCTGGGCGGGACGCTGGGACTCGCGATCGCCGAACGGCATCCGGGGCTGATCTCGAAGCTAATGCTGGTCGATACCTTGCCCTTTTTCGGGGTCGTGATGGGCGGTCCGAACGCGACGCCGGACACGATCAGGCCGATGGCGACGGCGATGAAGGCAGGCATGACCCATGCGATGCCGGACGCCCGCGCACAGCAGATGGCCGCCTCGATGATCACCGCGCCGGCCGATGTCGCCCGTCTGGTCGGGTGGATGCAGGCCAGCGACCCGGCGGTGGTCGCGAGCGCGATGACCGACGACATGCTGGCGGACCTGCGGCCCGGCTTGGGCACGGTCGGCATTCCGGTGACGGTGCTCTACGAGACGGCTCTCGGCGACGCGGTGAAGGCCGGTTATGCCGACCTGCCCAAGAAAACGCTGACCGAAGTGCCCGGGGCGAAACACTTCATCATGTACGACGAGCCGGCGCTGTTCGATGCCGCACTGGATGCTTTTCTGCGCGCAAAGTTCTGACGCCATCGTGATAAGGAACGCGGGCACAGCCATGCACGGCCGAGGCACCTGAAATCTCTTTCGACACGCTGTCCACCCGCCGGTGCAACTCTTTCATCGGCGAGGGATTGGAGCGTCATGACAGACAATATCGATAGGAAAGTGGTGGCGATCACCTTTGCGAGCAGGGCGCGAAACTCGTGATCCGGGCGCGGCGGCGCGACCGCCTGGCACTGGCAGCGGAGTTGGTGACTGCCGCCGCCCCGGAGGACGTGTGCGCCTTGGATATCGCTGACTATCGCGCTTCCCCGCTCATAGGAGATCATCGATGAAAAAGCGCAAACTCGGCTCGCAAGGGCTGGAAGTGTCCGCCCTCGGCCTCGGCTGCATGGGCATGTCGGAATTCTATGCCGGTCGCGACGACGCGGAGTCCGTGGCGACGATCAACCGGGCGATCGATCTCGGCATCAACTTTCTCGACACCGCCGACATGTACGGCGTGGGCATGAACGAGGAACTGGTCGGCCGCGTGGTGCGCGAGCGCCGGGAATGGATCGTCGTCGCGACGAAGTTCGGCAACGTGCGGGGCGAGGATGGCAGCTTCCGGGGCGTCAACGGACGGCCTGATTATGTCCGCTCCGCCTGCGACGCGAGCCTGAAGCGGACCGGGCTCGACGTTTTCGATCTCTATTACCAGCATCGCGTCGATCCCGACGTGCCGATCGAGGAGACGGTCGGCGCGATGGCCGAACTGGTGAAGGCGGGCAAGGTCAAGTATCTCGGCCTGTCCGAGGCCGCTCCGGCAACGATCCGACGCGCCCATGCCGTCCATCCGATCACCGCGCTGCAGACCGAATATTCGCTTTGGACACGCGATCCCGAGGACGAGGTGCTGCCGACGGTACGCGAACTCGGCATCGGGTTCGTACCCTATTCGCCGCTCGGTCGCGGTTTCCTGACCGGTCAGTTCAAGAGCGCGGCGGACCTGCCCGAGGACGATTATCGGCGCAACAATCCGCGCTTCCAGGGCGATGCCTTCGCCGCCAACCTCGATCTCGTCGCGCAGATCGAGAGCATGGCGCAGGAGAAGGGCTGTACCCCGGCGCAACTCGCGCTCGCCTGGGTTCTGGCGCAGGGCGAGGATATCGTGCCGATCCCGGGCACCAAGCGGCGCAAATATCTGGAGGACAATCTCGGCGCGCTCGACGTGACGCTGACCGAGGCGGATCTGACCCGCATCGACACCGTGCTGCCCCCGGGCGCCGCCACCGGCACGCGATACGCCGCGCCGCAAATGGCCGCGCTCAACCGATGAGTGCGATCGCCGCGGGCAATCTGGCGGTCGTCACCGGGGCGGCAAGCGGCATCGGCCTCGCTGCCGCCAAGGCGTTCGCGGCGCGCGGGATGCGCGTCGTGATCGTGGATCTCTTGAACGAGGCCTTGACCGAGGCGGCGCAGGCGATCGGCGATCTGGCGATCCCGATGACCGGGAACGTATCCGATCGTGGCTCGGTCGAGGCGCTGGCGGTCACGGTCGCGGATCGCCACGGGCCGGTGTCTGTGCTGATGAACAATGCCGGCATCGGCGGCGGAGGCGACGTGCTGGCCGATCCGGCCGGCTGGGCCAAGGTGATCCAGGTCAACCTGATGGGCGTGGTGCACGGCGTGCAAGCCTTCGCCCCGGCAATGATCGCAAGCGACCGGCCGGGACTGATCATCAATACCGGGTCCAAGCAGGGCATCACACAGCCGCCGGGCAACACGGCCTACAATGTCAGCAAGTCCGGCGTTAAGGCGTTGACCGAGGGGCTGGCCCACACGCTGCGCCAGCAGGCGGGCGAGCGGATCACCGCGCATCTGCTAATCCCGGGCTTCACCTATACCGGAATGACGGCGGGGCGCGCGACCGAGAAGCCGGCCGGCGCCTGGTCGGCGGAGCAGGTGGTGGAATTCATGCTGGCAGGGATCGCCGCCGGCGATTTCTACCTGTTATGCCCCGACAACGAAACAAGCACGGAGCAGGATCGCAAGCGGATCCTGTGGGCGGCGGGCGACGTGGTCGAGAACCGCCCGGCTTTGTCGCGCTGGCATCCCAAATGGCAGGACGCGTTCGCGCGGTTCATGAGCACCGACGCCTAGGATCTGACGATTTGAATCCGAATGGCCCCTTTCCGTTCGTTTCGAACGGGTGAGGGTAGAGGCATCATGCTCTGGGCGTTACGCCCGCGACAATCTCACCGCTACCGGCTAGGGAGCCGCGATGAATAGCGAAGTGCAGCCCGCGGGCATGAAACGGCGGGAGTTCGTGGCGTTCATCGCCGCGGTGATGGCCGTGAACGCGCTGGGTGTCGATCTGATGCTACCGGCGCTTGCCGATATCGGGCGCGAGCTGAGCATCGGCGCGGCGAATCACCGGCAGTGGATCATCACCGCCTATATGCTCGGCTTCGGGGCGGGGCAGCTGGTCTACGGGCCGCTCGCCGATCGCTACGGGCGCAAACCGATCCTGGTCGTGACGCTGGCGGGGTTCGTCGCGGCGAGCATCTTCGCCGCCGGATCTCCCACGTTCGAGGCGTTGCTCGGCGCGCGCGTGTTGCAGGGCCTGATGTCCGCCTCTACCCGCGTGCTGGCGGTGGCAATCGTGCGGGACGGCCAGTCGGGCCGGCAGATGGCGCGCACCTTGTCGCTGGCGCAGATGATCTTCTTCCTGGTGCCGATCCTGGCGCCGAGCCTTGGACAAATCCTGCTCAAATTCGGGCCGTGGCGCTTCATCTTCTATGCTTTGGCCGGTTTCTCTGCGCTGGTCCTCGCCTGGTCGACACTCCGCCTGACCGAGACCTTGCCGGCGGCGCGGCGCATTCCGCTGTCGCTCGCATCGCTGAAGCAGGGCTACCGCCTGACGCTGACCAACCGCTTCTCGCTCGGCTACGCGGTCGCTGCGTCGATGACGTTCGGGGGGATCATCGCCTTCGTGTCCTCCGCCCAGCAGATCTTCGTCGACGAATTCCATGCCGGGAGCCGGTTCACCTGGCTGTTCGCGTTGTGCGCTTTCGCGATGGGCTGCGCGTCGTTCCTCAATAGCCGGCTGGTCGAGCGACTGGGCACGCGGCTGATCTCCCAGACGGCGCTGATCGCGCTCATCGTGCTGTCGCTGCTGCATCTGATCGTGATCGGCGCAGGCGAGGAATCGCTGTGGACCTATATGATCTTCCAGGCGCTGTGCATGACGTGCATCGGCCTGTGCGGATCGAATTTCGGCGCGATGGCGATGGAGCCGGTCGGACATATCGCCGGCACCGCATCGTCGATCCAGGGGTTCATCTCCAGCATCGGTGCCGTTCTGGTGGGCAGCGCGATCGGCCAATCCTATGACGGGACGACGTTCCCGCTGGCGATCGGCTATCTCGCCATCGGCCTCGCGGTGCTTGCGATCGTCTATGTGATCGAGGGCGGCCGGCTGTTCCAGGCACGCATGGTGACGCCGGAGATTCGATCGGTTCTATAGGGACTTTCCGAAGCCGGATAGGTTCGGCATCGAAATGCCGCCCGAACCGTTGGTCGGGATGCTTGCCCTTCCCCACGAATTCATCCTGCTCGGTATCGGCGGACTCATCCTGGTCGCGGCGTGGCTGCCGGTGCTGATCAAACGCCTGCCGCTGTCGCTGCCGATCATCTTCATCGCCCTGGGATTCCTGCTGTCCTTCACGCCTTGGCTGCGCACCAGCCAGACGGCGATGACGCATGATCCGACGCTGGAACATCTGAACGAGATCATCGTGCTGATCGCGCTGATGGGGGCCGGGCTGCGGCTCGACCGGCCATTCGGCTGGCGACGCTGGCGATCGACCTGGCTGCTGCTGCTCGTCGTCATGCCGCTGACCATGATCGCGATCTTCGTCGCGGCGCGCTGGGGGCTCGGGTTCAGCATCGCCGCGGCCATCCTGACCGCCAGCGCGCTCGCACCGACCGACCCGGTGCTCGCGGCCGACGTCCAGACCGGGCCGCCGCGCGAGGGCGAGGATGGCGAGACGAGGTTCGGCCTGACGTCGGAAGCGGGGCTCAACGACGGGCTGGCGTTTCCGTTCGTCCTGCTCGCGCTGGCGGTCCAGGCCGGCACGCTGGATTGGGTGCATTGGTCGGCCCTGCAGCTGGCCGGCGATCTGGCCGTGGGAACGCTGATCGGCTGGTTGCTGGGTGCCGGGGCGGGCTATCTGATGTTTCGCCTGCCGTCCGCGAAGCTTTCCGAAACCGGCGATGGCCTGGTCGCGATCGGCGTGACCTTCATGGCCTATGCCCTGAGCGTCCTGATCCACGGCAACGGCTTCATCGCGGTATTCGTCGCCGCGCTCACGATCCGATCGACCTGCCCCGACGACGAATTCCACACCGCGATGTCCGATTTTTCCGGGCAGATCGAACGCGTGCTGATGGCGATGGTGATGCTGCTGTTCGGCTGGGCGATCGGCCGGGGATTGCTCTCGGCGCTCGACTGGCGCGGGGCGGCGATCGCCGTGGCCCTGGTGTTCGTCATCCGCCCGCTGACGACGCTCGTCGCGTTCCACTGGTCGGGCGCGCCGGTGATGTCGCGGCATCTGATGGGCTTTTTCGGCATTCGCGGGATCGGTACGTTCTTCTACCTGCAATATGCCTTCAACCGAGCGGATTTTGCGGAGCGGCACGCGATCTGGGCAGTCGCCGGCGCGACGATCCTGTTGTCGATCGTCGTGCACGGGATGACCGCGACGCCGCTGATGGCCAAGGCGGACGCACGCCGCGAGCGCCGCCTGGCAAGAGAGAGCGGCGGATGATCCGCCGCTCGCGACGCGCAGCAAAAAGCCGCCGACCTTTCGGCCGGCGGCTTTCCGTTCGCGTGACGAAGCGAACTTATGCGTAGGTGACGGCGGTCGACACCTTCGCACGGCGGCGCATGCCGAAGCCGACCATGCCGAAGCCGGTGAGCATCAAGGCCCAGGTCGCGGGCTCGGGAACGGCGGCTGCCGCCTGGGTGAACGAGAACTGGCCGGTATAATCCGACGGATCGCCACCCGATACGGCACGGAACGGGCTGACATTATCGGCCGGGCTACGATCCCAGCCGAAACCGGTCAGCGTGTAGGTGAGGCCGCCCACGGTCGCGCTGGTGCCACCGGTGAAGGTGCTGCCGACATACTGGCCCGAGATCGTCGCGCCGTCGGCGAAGATCAGCGTCAGGGTGTAGAACGGATCCGAGTTGGTCGACGTACCGCCCGGGAAACCATCACCCGCGATGACATAGTTGTTCGAACCCGTCGTCGTCGCCGACGACGTGAAGTTGTCGTTCGGATTGATCACGTTGCCGAACGGGCGAACCAGAAACAGCGTGTAGAAGGTATCCGAGGAATTGGTGTTCCAGATCGTGCCGCTCGGGCCGTTCACGCTCGCGCTGATCAGGTCGGCTGCGTTTGCGCCGGTCGTCATGCCAATGGCCGCGATCCCCGCCAGGATGTATTTCTTCATAAACGTTCCTACTTCTTAAGCTGACAAAAGTTTTCGCGCCGCGATCGCAATCGTCGCTCGCAAGTTGCGAGAGCAAACCACGCTGCAGACACGACAGTAGAAAAGCATGTTTCGTGCCACTGGCCTGTTTCGGCCATTCCTGATCACGTAAAATCGAATGTGTAATACTTGGCGACATGGCGCTATATTACCATCGAAATCAGGGTAGTTCTCGGCGTGGGATCAAACTCACATCGCCAAGTTTTCGTTCCGCTACGCATTGCAAATTGTTCGGTTCGGCGGACCGTCGAAACGCTTTGTCTCGAAACGGCACAGGCCGATCATGTGCCCTGGATCAGCGACCGCGGGTCAAGGTGTCGATCTCCCGCTTCATCGCGTCGGCCCAGATCTGATAGCCCCGGGCATTGGGATGCAGATAATCCGGCATCAGATCGCCGGGCAGCGTGCCATCGGGCGCGAGGAATTCGGGGCCGACATCGAGGTAGAACACGGTCTTGCGATCGGCCAATCCGGCGATCAACGTGTTCGTGGCGTTTACCGCCAGACGCAACGGATCGTCGCTGCGGTTGCCACGCGGAAAGATGCCGAGCAGCAGGATTCTCGCGCCGGGCAGCTTGCGGCGGATCGCCTCGACCACGGCCGCCACGCCGTCGGCGGTTTCCGCAGGGCCCATGCGGTTGGCATTGGCCAGATTGTTCGTCCCGATCATCAGGACCACCAGCTTCGGGGTCAGGCCGTCGAGTTCGCCATGGTCGATGCGCCACAGCACGTGCTGGGTCTCGTCGCCGGCGATGCCGATATTGTAGGGACGGAAGCGGCCGAAATAATCCTCGAAGATCTCGCGCTGCGGGTCGTTCCGCCACCAGTCGGTGATCGAATCGCCGACGAAGACCACATCGGTGCCGCCGGTCTTGATCAGGCGATCCTTGCGCGCGAGGAACGCCAGATGCCGGTCGAGATCCTTCTCGGCGGGCATGCGGCCACGATGCTGCGACGGTTGCGGATCAGCCTGAGCCGTGGGGGCGGCGGGCGCAAACGCGGGCATTGCGAGCAATCCGGCGATCAAGGCCGCGCGGGTCAAAACAGACCACTTCCGTCTTGCTGACAAATGCATCCGACTCTCCTCTATCTGTGGTGCTGACGTCCGCTGCCGGGGGGCGGCACGTCCGCTTTGGTCGGGCGGGCGAAGACCGGCGTGCCGCCTGGCGACCAATCGACGCGCTGGATCCGCGGCGCGCGTTTCGCGGTGCACTTCATGTCCGGCCCCGGATTGGCGTGATACACGATCCACGTCTCACGGCCGTCGGGCGAGGTGAAGAAGCCGTTATGGCCGGGCGCGAAGACGCCCTGGTCGGGGGCCTTGGCGATCACGGGCTGCGGCGTCTTGGTCCAGGCCTTGGGATCCAGCGGGTCGCTGCCGCGCGGCGCGCTGAGCAGGCCGATCGCATAATCGTCCGACCAGCAGGCGCTGGCGGAATAGCTGAGGAACAGATCTCCGTTCGGGCCGGCGAGAAATTCCGGGCCTTCCAATATCTGCCGCCCGCCCTGCCGCTCCCAGGCCCGGTCGGGCAGCGCGATGATCGTCTCCGGGCCGGTCAGCGTCCACGGATCGGACATCGCCACGATCGCCAGATCGCTGTCGGGCCCGATATAGGGCGAATAGACGAAATAGCGTTTGCCGCCCTGTGCGAAGGTGGTGCCGTCGATGCCATTATTTTCGGTCTTCAGGCGACCGCGATCGACCCACGCGCCTTCGGTCGGGTCGTCGCCGGTATTTTCCAGGACGAAGATGCCGCGATGCGCGTCGTCGTCATGCCCGGCCTCGGCCGCGGTATAATAGATGTACCACGCGCCGCCGATTCGATGCAGTTCCGGTGCCCAGATCGATTGCGCGTTCGGCCCCGTGGCGGGCGGGGTCCACACCGTCGTTTCGGGTGCCTCGGCCAGCCGTGCGAGATCTCTGGTCTTGCGGATCGCCAGCCGGTTGCCGAGCGTGTTCATGTAGTAATAGGTGTCGCCCTGCCGGACGATCCAGGGGTCGGCGCCGGAGGGCAGCAGGGGATTGGCGATCGTCGCCTTAGGCCGGCGCGCATCCGCGGTCGCGCACGCAAGGCCGAGCGCAATCGCACCGGCCAGCGCGATCTTGCGGGCGGCGAGCATCAGCCCCTGAGACCGAGCGTATCGAGCGCGGTGGCAAAGGCGCGCGCATGGATCGCAACCTGCTCCGCCGTGTCCCCCGGCCGGTACAGCGCCGATCCGAGCCCGAACCCGGCCGCGCCCGCCGCGACCCAGGGCGGCATCGTCTCGGGCGTGATCCCGCCGACGACCAACTTCGGTACCGCCGGCGGCAGCACCGCCGCAAGCGCCTTGACGACGCCGGGGCTCATCGCCTCGGCGGGGAAGAATTTCAGCGCGTGCGCGCCGGCGTGCAGCGCGGCGAACGCCTCGGTCGCGGTCCAGCAGCCCGGCAGCGAGGCAAGGCCGACCGAGACCGATGCGGCGATCACTTCGGGGTTGGTGTTGGGGGATACGATCATCCGCCCGCCGGCGTTGGCGACGGCGGAAACCTGATCGGTCGACAGCACCGTGCCTGCGCCGACCATCGCCACCCCCTCGAGATGCCGCGCCAGCCGCTCGATCGAGACGAGTGGATCGGGCGAATTCAGCGGCACCTCGATCAGCGTGAACCCGCCATCGACCAGCACGTCGCCGACCGCCTCGACCTCGTCCGGCGTGATGCCGCGCAAGATTGCGACCAGCGGGAAGCGGTCGAAAGCGGTCTTGAAATCCTGCGTGATGGTCATGGCAATCGGTTCCAGATGCTGGTGATGCCGCCGACAAAGGCGGCCTGACTGTCGATCATATGCGCCCGCCCGCCCGCCGCGGCGATCGCGGCGGCATAGAGCGCGCCGAGATTCGGATCGGCGAGCAGGAAGATGTCGCGCCCCCCCAAATGTTGTGCACGCACATCGGTGCCGATCAGCAGGCCACTGACATAGGATGCGGCTCCGGCATCTTCGCGAAGGCCGGTGACGAAATCGGCGCGCACGCCGAACAGGCGCGTGAGCAAGGCGTCGTCGGCGGCATCGGCCACGCCGCGCAGGAAATCCGGCCCCGGCTCGACGCTGTCGGTCATCTGAGCGGCGAGCAGGCTGTGCTTGTGGAGCAACGCGAACAGCTCACCGGTCATCGCCGTCGCAAACTGCGTGATCGCCCCGCCCGTCACCGTCGCCCATTTGCAATGCGTGCCCGGCTGGCACAGCACGGCATCGCCCGGAACCAGCCCTACTGCCACCGCGCCGAGCAGTTGCACCTCTTCGCCGCGCATCACGTCGGCGTGGCCCGCAGTGCGCAGCGCAACACCGGGCACGATCGCGGTGCGACCCGGTTCGACCCAGACGACCTTGTCGGCGAGCGCCGCCAGATCGGCCGGGCACTCGGCATACGGCACATTGATCCAGCCGCGGTTCGACCCGACCATGCCGGCGCACAGCATCGGCAGATCGCCCATCCGTGTACGGATAGCGGCGACGTCCGACGCAAAACCGCCCTGCCCCACCGCCACAATGCCACGATCGTCGCGCTCGGTTTGCTCGACGACGCCCTCGACCACGCGGTACACCCGGCGATTGGTGGTGCCCCAATCGACCGCCAGGAACGGACCGCGCGACGGCTCAGTCATGGAACGCTTCGGTCGTCTCGCGCCGTCCGCGCAGGAAGGCGTCGGCGACCAACCGCAGCGGATCGGTATCGACATCGCTGCGCCCGCCATGAATCAGCGAGGCGAAGCGCGCGTACAGGCCGGGATATTCGCGGTCCTCGCTTCGATCGGTGCCGGTGGGCAGCGACAGCACCGCGCCGCCGTTCGACAGCTTCATCGTGCCGGCATCGGTCTCGACGATGATGTCCCAGCTCTGCGGCCCGGTCTGGCGCCAGTCGAGATCCATCGTGATCGGCGCGCCGGTCGTATCGCGGAACTCGATATCGGCCGCGATCGGCGCGGCGCGATTGGCCGGGATCGTCAGCGTCGCGCCCTTGAGAAAGAACGGGCGCGGCAGGATATGCGTCGCGATTGACAGCGCGTTGATGCCGGGATCGAACACGCCGAGGCCACCCGGCTCCCAGATCCACGCCTGCCCCGGATGCCAGACGCGCACGTCCTCGCGCCAGACGATCGCGACCCGGTCGATCCGCCGTTCGGCCAGCCACGCACGCGCTGGCGCGACCCCCGCGGCGAAGCGCGAATGCCATGCGGCGAACAACGTCACGCCCACCTTGCGCGCCTGATCGTCGAGCGCGGCGACCTCCGCCAGCGTCGCGCCGGGCGGCTTTTCGAGAAATACGTGCACGCCACGCGCGAGCGCCTGCGCCGCGAGATCGTAGCGCACCTGTGGCGGCGTGCAGAGCGCGACGGCATCGACCGCCGGCCCTTCCGCCAGCAGCGCATCGAGGCTCTTATGATGCGCGACGCCCGCCACGCCCGGATCGTGCGGAGACACCGTGGCGGCCAGCCCGAAGGCGGCGTTGCCGGCGATCGCGGGCAGATGCTGGTCGCGCGCGATCTTGCCCATGCCGACGACGGCGATGCGGATCGGGTCCATCAGAGCGCGCGGACGCTGACGGGCTCCGCCGCCGCACGGGCCAGCGGGTTCCGTACCGGCAGCGTGAAGGGCGCGGCGTCGATCTCGAACACGTCGCCGGTCTCGGTCCGCACGCCATCGGTGAAGGACAGGGTCGCGGTGCCGAAGAAATGAATGTGGATGTCGCCGGGGCGGCGGAACAGCGCATATTTGAAATGATGCGCCTCAAGATTGGCGATGCTGTGCGACATGTTGTCCTCGCCCGACAGAAACGGCTTTTCCCACACCGTCTCGCCGTTTCGCACGATGCGGCTGTTGCCCTCGACATGGCACGGCGGCGGGCCGACCAGAAGTTCCGGCCCGAGAGCGGCCTGGCGCAATTTGGAATGGGCGAGCCACAAATAATTGTGCCGCTCAGTCACATGATCGCTGAATTCGTTGGCGAGGCACAGGCCGAGCCGGAACGGCGTGCCGTCCGGCCCGATCAGATAGATGCCGGCCAGTTCAGGCTCCTCGCCGCCGTCCTGCGCGAAATCGGGCATGGTCAGCGGCGCGCCCGGTGCGACCAGTTGCGATCCGTCGCCCTTGTAGAACCATTCCGGCTGCTGCCCGGTCTGGCCATCGGCGGGCTTTCCGCCAGCGACCCCCTCCAGGAACATCCGCATCGAATCCGTCTTCGCCTCGGTCACGGACGTCTCGCGGTGCATCTGGTCGCGTCCCTCCGCCGAGCCCAGATGCGTCAGCCCGGTGCCGGTGAGCAGCACATGTGCATCGTCATCATGATCGATCGGCGCGATCAATCGCCCGGCCGCATGTTCCGCCGCCAGATCGACCGCTTCGCCGGTACCGCAGGATGCTACAACCTGCTCCAACGTCGAGCCACCGGCGATCGCGCGCGCGGCAAGGGCGCGGACGCTGGCCATGCCGGGTACGAACGTCGCCGTGTCGTCACGCGCCGCGATCACCGATCGCGTGCCATCGGCGGCGCGATGCTGCAGCAGACGGAATGCCATAAACTCTCTCCCTGATCCTGTGCCGTCGTTGCGGCCTGCTTCTCAATCTCGGCCCGGAAATCTCAGCCGAGGCTGAGCGTACCATCCTGCAAGCGGGGCACGCCGTCGCCCATGGCATCATTGCGCAGTTCGGGCGGCAACACGCCCTGCGCGAGATTCTGATACGATACCGGGCGCAGGAAGCGGTCGATCGCGAGGCTGCCGACCGAGGTGGTCCGCGCATCGGACGTCGCCGGATAGGGGCCGCCATGCACCATCGCGTGCGCCACCTCGACGCCCGTCGGCCAGCCATTGGCGAGGATCCGCCCGACCCTGCGCTCCAGCACCGGGAGCAACCGCGTGGCGATCGGCTCGTCCTGCGCATCCATGTGCAAAGTGGCGGTCAACTGGCCTTCGAGACCCTCGATCACGCGCCGCAGTTCGGCTTCGTCCCGGCACTTCACCAGGATCGAGGACGCCCCGAACACTTCGTGGCCCAGCGCCTTTTCCGCGAGGAAGGCATCGGCGGTCGTGGCGAAGAACGCCGCCTGACCGCGCGTGACGCCGTTCCCTTCCTTGCCGCGAGCGATCGTCTCGACGCCCTTGCTGCCCGCCAGCGTCTCGACGCCCTGTCGATAGGCGGCGTGGATGCCGGTGGTCAGCATCGTGCCGGCCTCGGCCTCGACCAGAGTATCGCCGGCTGCGGCGACGAATGCGTCGAGCCCCTCGCCGTCGATCGCGAGCACGAGGCCGGGATTGGTGCAGAACTGCCCCGCCCCCATCGTCAGCGACCCAACGAACGCCGTGCCCAACGCCGCTCCGCGCGCCTCGAGCGCCGCCGGCAGCAGCACGACCGGGTTGATGCTCGACATTTCCGCATAGACCGGGATCGGCACCGCCCTAGCCTGCGCCAGCGCGACCAGAGCGAGGCCACCGCCGCGCGACCCGGTGAAGCCGACCGCGGCGATGCGCGGATCCTTGACCAGGGCACTGCCGAGGTCCGTGCCAGGGCCGACGAGATGCGAGAACACACCCTCGGGCAAGCCGCAGGCCGCGACCGCGCGGTGGATCGCGTCCGCCACCAAGGCACCGGTCTGCGGGTGCGCCGGATGGCCCTTCACCACTACCGGGCATCCGGCCGCCAGCGCCGACGCGGTATCACCACCGGCGGTCGAGAAAGCGAGCGGGAAGTTCGATGCGCCGAACACGGCCACCGGGCCGAGCGGGATCATGCGCAGCCGGAGATCGGGACGCGGCAAGGGCTGGCGATCCGGCAGCGCGGGATCGATCCGCAGGCCAAGCCACGCACCGCTGCGCACCACCCCGGCAAACAGCTTCAACTGACCGACCGTCCGGCCACGTTCGCCCTCCAGACGCGCCCGCGGCAGGCCGCTCTCGCGCATCGCGGCGACGATCAGATCGTCGCCGATGCCCAGGATTTCTTCGGCGATCCTTTCCAGGAATTGGGCGCGCGCCTCGCGGTCGGTCGCGCGGTATTCGTCGAACGCCGCATCCGCCGCCGCGCACGCTGCCGCGACATCGTCCGGACCATGCACCGCGAACGCGTCGCCGACCGGCTCGCCGGTTTCGGCGGCAACGGAACGGAAGTCAGACGTGTCGGCGCGAGTCATCGTGGCGGTGTCGGCGGTCATTTGGCTCTCCTGATTACTCCGACATATGATGCGAAGGTGCGAAACGCAATGATTTGTCGTTCCACCCGGCGGATGCGCCTGTTAGGTACCCCCGAGGAGGCCGGCACATGAGCGAAGAGACTGCGAAGGACGGCGCGATCGAAAGCCCGCCCGCGCCCCGCAAGCCGCGCGGCACCGGCCGCCGCCTGAACGGTGCCGTCGCGCACAAGCTCGGGCTCGCGATCCTGTCCGGCGAATATGCGCCCGGCGACACATTGTCGGGCGAGATCGCCTTTGCCGAGGAACTGGAGGTATCGCGCAGCGCGTACCGCGAGGCGGTGCAGGTGCTGATGGCCAAGGGGCTGGTGGAGAGCCGCACCAAGACCGGCACGCGCGTACTGCCACGAAGCCGCTGGAATCTGCTCGACCCGGAAGTGCTGGCCTGGGCTTTTGCCGGCGAACCGGACGTGGATTTCGTGCGCGACCTGTTCGAACTGCGCGCGATCGTCGAGCCGGCGGCGGCGGGGCTGGCGGCGGAACGGCGCGACAAGGCCGATCTGAAGGTGATGAAGGATGCCCTCGCCGCGATGCGTCGTCACACGCTGTCGACCGAGGTCGGCCGCGCGGCCGACCGCGATTTCCACACCGCGATCCTGCAGGCGACGCGCAACGATGCGCTGTTGACGCTCAGCGCCAGCATCGGCGCGGCGGTCAACTGGACCACGCAGTTCAAGCAGCGCGGCCGCACCCTGCCGCGCAACCCATTGCCCGATCATCTGCGCGTCTACGAGGCGATCCTGGCCGGCGATGCGACGGCGGCGAGCGATGCGATGCGCGTACTGGTCGATCTGGCGCTGGACGACACGCGGACCGCGATGCGGCGACCGTAATGGGCGTCAGCCCATAACGCTCGTCATCCCCGCGAAGGCGGGGATCCCGCTGCCTTGCCCCGCAGCCAGAAGTAGAAGCGGGATCCTCGCCTTCGCGAGGATGACGGGAGTTACGGCTACCGCCCCGGAAACGCCGCGACGATCCTGTCATACTCGGCGCGCGAAATCGCGATCATCGATCCGTGCCGGGTGCCCGCCGGCATCTCGTAGCGGTTCCATTCGGGCACGCCGCTATTGCCCGACACCTGATACCACGGCCCTTCCAGTTTCGGCGCCGTCGACAGGCCGTAGCTCGTGCCGGCATATTGCTCGTAATAAAGCAGCCAGTCCGCCCCGTTCGGCGCGCGCACGATCGTCGGTGCCTCGCGGAAATTGGGGCTGAGCGGCGGGCCGGGCAACGGGTACAGACCGAGCAAGGATTTCGCGCAACTGATCCGGATCGTCTTGCCGGTCGGCCAGGCATAGGACGGATAGCGTTCGTCCTTGATCACGACGCAATAGCCGTTCGGGCCGTTCGGCTGCACGATCGTGTCGATCGTCGCCATGTCCCACGCGAACAGCCGGCGCGGCGGCGCGGCGAAGGTCTTGAGATCGGGCGACCGGACGTAGAGCGTGCGCTGGCTGCCCCAATAGCGCTCCGGATCCTCGGCCGAACCGTCGAGATTGGGTGTGTGCCAGGTCAGCAGGAATTGCCGCGAGGGCGGGTCGTAGAACAGTTTCGGCGCGCCGATCCGCGGCAGCGTGTGCGGATGGCCGGGGATGTTGTTCAAATCCGGCCGGTAGGTGCCGAAGCTGGTCCAGCGCACCAGATCGTCGGACACCCAGAAGCGGATCAGCGGATCGTCGTCGCCCTTGTTGCCGACGAGGTAATAGCGTCCGTCCCCGCCGCGCGCGATCGAAGCGTGGCCGTGATAATCC
Source organism: Sphingomonas sp. Leaf357 (assembly GCF_001423845.1). Taxonomy (NCBI): domain Bacteria; kingdom Pseudomonadati; phylum Pseudomonadota; class Alphaproteobacteria; order Sphingomonadales; family Sphingomonadaceae; genus Sphingomonas; species Sphingomonas sp. Leaf357. The sequence continues at coordinate 568,195 of NZ_LMPM01000002.1, forward strand.
GCCGAAACGGGCCTGCCGCCGTTCAGCCGCGTCCAGTGCAGTCCGTCGAGGCTGATCGAATAATACAGCTCGCCGTAATGCTCCTTAGTCATGTGCGCGAACAGGTACGCCTTGGCCGGATCGACGTATGGCGTCACCGGCCCGCCCGGCACCTCGGCACCGGACAGGGCCGCCGGCATCGCCAGCGCGACCACGAGCGCCAACGCGACCCGGCGCATGCTCAACGCCGTCTGGCGCGCGGTGGCATGGCGATCGGCTCGGCCGGCGGCACGACGCCCTTCGGCGCGGCCGACAGACGGCGGATCAGATCGGTTTCCGCCTTGCGATACGGCGTGCCGTCGGCGCGGAAGACTTCGTGGAACCAGATCGTCGGCTCGGACAAGACGTAGGGCTTCTGCCAGCTGTCCCAGGGCAAACGAGTCTGCGTCCGACCATCGACGAAGCCCCAGTTCATCGCCGCGACATTGTATCGCTTGGCGATCGGCAGCGAGCCGTCGAAGGTCGATCCGTTGCCGCGCGCCATATATTCGGTGCACAGGATCGGCCGGTTGTACGGCAGCAATTGCTTGATCCGGCCCTCGAACGTCTCCGGCCAATTGTAATCGTGGAACGTCACGATGTCCGACTGCGCGAGTTGCAGCTTCTCCATCGGCGAGCCCTTGCCGCCCGGCGTCCAATCGTTGCCCAGCCACACGCCCGATGTCAGCGGCTGGCTCGGATCGGCATCGCGCGCCCAGCCGAACACCTGCGCCAACAGCGCGCGGACCAAAGGCTCCTTGCCCTCCTGCCCCTTATACTGATCGGCACCGTTGTCCGGTTCGTTCCATACGTCCCAGCCGAGAATGCGATCGTCGTTGGCAAACGCGCCGATCACCCCCTGCACATAGGCTTTGTACGCCGGATAGCGCGCGCGATCGCGCAGGCCCGGCATGCCCGGACCCTGTACCCAGCCGGAATTGTGCACGCCCGGGATCGGCGGATGCTGCGGCCCGAGCTTGGGATCGGGATCCCAGCAACTGTCGAACAGCACGAACAGCGGCTTGATCCCGTGGGCTTTCGCGATCGTCAGGAATTCGCCGATGCGCCGCTTGAAGCCCTCCGGATCCTGCTGCCACAGCTGATCGTGCAGGAACACGCGCATCGTGTTCATGCCGATGCTCTGGGCCAGATTTAGTTCGTAATCGATCCGCTTGGGATCCCAAGTCGCCTCCTGCCACATCTCCAGCTGGTTGATCGCGCTGGCCGGCGTGTAATTGGACCCGACCAGCCACGGCTGTTTGGCATACCAGCCATTGGCCTGTGCCTCGGTCCAGCGCTCCCGCGCCTCGGCGGGGCCGGCAAAGGCGGCGGCCGTGCCCAGCAGGGCGACGACGAACAGCTTCATGGTGTCTCTCCGGAAACGGGTCGGGTCAGCGCCCGGTGATCAGCTTGTAGACGATCGTGTTCTTGTACGTCTGGCCGGGGTTCAGCCGTACCGAGGGAAAGTTCGGCTGGTTCGGCGCATCCGGGAACAGCTGCGGCTCCATCACGATCGCGTCGCCCATGCGGTAGATCTGGCCCTTCTTGCCGGTGATCGTGGCGTTGAAGAAATTGCCCGAATAGAATTGCAGCCCCGGCTGGTTCGACCACAATTCGTAGCCGCGCCCGGACACCGGCTCGATCACCTTGGCCATCAGGTGGATGCCGGGCGTCACCGCGGTGCCGATCACCCAATTGTGATCGTAGCCGCGGCCATAGGCGATCTGCGGATCGCGCGCATCGCGCACCCGATCCCCGATCGTGCGCGGCGTGCGGAAATCGAACACCGTGCCGGCGACCGGCACATGCTGCCCGGTCGGGATCGCGGTCGCGTCGGTCGGCGTGTAGCGCTCGGCCGGGATCGTCACGACATGCCCCATCGCGCCGCGCGGCGAGCCGACACCGGCGAGATTCCAATATGCGTGGTTCGAGATGTTGACGACCGTCGGCTTGTCGGTGGTCGCGCGATATTCGATCGTCAGCTGGTTCTTCTCGTCGAGCGAATAGGTCGCGTAGGTCGTGACGGTACCGGGATAGCCCATGTCGCCGTCCGGACTGACATAGCGCAGCGTGACCGAGGCGGAAGGTCCGCTCTTCACGTCGGTCACCTCCCACAACACCTTGTCGAACCCCTTGCTGCCGCCGTGCAGCGAGTTCGGCCCGTCATTGGTCGGCGTATTGTAGGTCTTGCCGTCCAGCGTGAAGCGGCCCTTGGCGATGCGATTGGCGACGCGGCCGACGGTGGCGCCGAAGAATTCGGGCTTGGCGAGATAGCCGGCGAGCGTGTCGTAGCCGATCTGGACGTCCTCCACCTTGCCGGCCTTGTCGGGCATCAGCAGTGCCTGCAGCGACGCGCCGAGCGCGATCACCGTGGCGGAGACGCCGCGCCCGTTGGTCAGCGTCACCGCCGGCACGTCGCGCCCGTCGGGCATCGTGCCGAAGCTCGATTTCTTCGCTTCGGCCGACAACGCCGGGGTGGCGGCGACGGTGCCGATCGCGAGCGTCGCTAAGGCCGTCGCGGCAAGGAAATTGCGGTTCATGATGTCATCCTCTTGTGCGGTATCTCGCGGGTATCGGCCGCTGTATCAGTCGGTCATCCGAACGGGCAGTATCGTCCCGTCCTTGGCATAGGTCAGCCGATCGATCGCGATCTGTCGCTCGCCCTTGAACGGTGCGCCGCCCATCGGCTTCTCCCAGCGATGATAGACGATCAGCCACTGCCCCGTCTTGGGATCCCGCACGAAGCTGTGATGCCCCGGCCCCTTGTGCCGCGCATCGCTGGACAGGATCACGCCGCGATAGGTCCACGGCCCGGTCGGCGAAGCGGCGGTGGCGTAATGCACCGAATAGTCCGGCCCGTTCCAATGCCCATGACTGTAGGACAGGTAATAGACGCCGTTGCGTTCGTGCATGAACGCGCCTTCGGTGAATTGCGGCGGCGTGGCGACGGTGATCTCGTGATCGACATGCACCATATCGGGCGTCAGCTCGAACACGCGCAGCTTCGCGCCCGCGCTGCCGCCGGCATAGAGATAGGCCTTGCCCGATCTGGCGTCGACGAAAGTCATCGGATCGATCGCCTCGAAACCGCGCCCGTCCTTGACCAGTTCACCGGTCAGCAGCGGTTTGCCGCTGTCGACATACGGCCCCTCGGGACGGGAGGCGACCGCGACGCCGATGCGGCTGGGCGTAGGGTTCTGCGGCCCGACCGAATAATAGAGATACCATTTGCCGCCGCGCATCGCGACGCCCGGTGCCCAAAGGAAATGCTCCCGCGCGCCGTCGTCGCCGATCCACTTGATCTGGTCGCGCCGGATCAGTTCGCCACGGCTCTTCCAATGCTTGCGGTCGGCCGAGGAGAAGGCCCCGAACCGGTCCGCCTCCCAGCTTCCGCCCGGCCCACCGGTCGGGAACACCCACAACTCCCCATCGACATACATCGCATGCGGATCGGCACCCTGGAATTGCGGATTGTCGGCCAGCGCGCCGCTCGGCACGGCCGATGCCAACGCGACCGCGGCAAGCAGGAGATACCTCACTGGCCGTAATCCAGCACGAACACCGGCCCGATGTCGATGATCTGCTTGGCGCAGGCGAGATGGAAGGCGGCGTTCAGCCCGCCGGCAGGATAGGCGCGATCGGCCTTGCCCATCAGCTTGTACATCTTCCATTCCGGCGTGACGTCGAACGGCTGTTCGAAGATCGTTCGCACCACCGGCGTCGCTTCGAGCTGGACGCGGCAGATCTTGCCCGGCGCATTCGCCTCGGTGCGTTGCGCGCGCGCCCAGAAGGCGACGACGACACGATCCCCAGCCTTTACCGGCTTCAGCGTCGGCGTGACCACCCCGACGCGCCAGAAATCCGGGGCGGCGCTGCTGATCTGTATACGCAGCGCCTTGCCAAACTGAACGGTCTTGTCGCTGCGAGGCTCGGGCGGAATAGGCTGACCGTAGGGGCGAAACGCCTCGGGCCGTGGATCGTTGACTAGCCTGTCGGCCATCGTCGCCTCGGTCGTTTGTGCCATGACGGCCATAACGGGTGCGGCGATCGCCGCTGCTCCCCACAACATGAGAAATTTCATTCCCATCCTCCCCTCAGAAGCGGAACCGCACCCCGAGCGAATAGGCGCGCTCAATATACAGAACCTGACGCCGATAAGTATCTCCGGTGTTATACGCGCGGTCTCGCTGGATAGGGTTACCGAGCAGATTTATGATATCAAACGCAACGGTGATGTTCGGCACCGGCGTTATTGAGGTCGAGAAATCGACCTGGCCGCGACCTTTCTCGATTGTCGGATGAGCGACCGGATCGAACGTTTCCAAGGAATAATAGGAAACAAAATCAGAGCGATAGTTATAGGCTACACGAGCGGAGAATTTCGGCCGCTCGTACAATGCAACTACATTGTAGGCCCATTTCGACACGCCCGGAAAACGCTGCTGCTGGTTGTTGTAGGTCACCGCGAAGTTAGGCTGCAAATCGCCCTTGGCATCAATATAAGTTCCGTTAGCCTGCAGGCCAAAGCCCTTGGCCCAGTCGGGCAGCCCATCGATATCGAGAAAGCTGGTGAATTGAACCTCTGCACCTTGAAGCCGCGTCTTGCCCAGGTTCACCACTTGGTCGATAGCAACAAGGCCGTAGGTCGGATCGCGGTAGACATTGTTGACGCTCGCCAGGAAGCCTTGGACGTCGTGCCGGAACACTGCTGCACTGAAGAAACCGGTACGTGAAAAGTAATATTCAAGGCTGGCGTCGTAATTATTCGATGTTAGCGGCTTCAGACCAGGATTTCCCTGCGATCCGCCACGGGCACAGTTTCTGCTATTATAGTCGGCGCTAGTGGGATCGAGGCAAGGACTCCCCGCCGGGAAGGTCGGCGGAGATCCAAGTGAAAGGAACGGTCGGAGGTCGATAAAGTTTGGCCGAGTTCTCGTCTTCGTATAGGCAAGCCGTAGCTGTAGCTTGTCATTAAAGGCAACGCGAGCGCTTCCGTTCGGAAGATAATCAGTGTAGTCGCTGTTACCGGTGTCCGTGACCGTGTTTATACGGAGCTTGGTCTTGACTGCGCGCAGCCCGGCCAGCCCGTCGATCGTGATCCCTCCTAGTTCAAACCCATACTTAAGCTGTGCATAGGCGGCGTAGGACTTTTCATTGGCGCGGAATCGTTGGCCAGGATCGAAAGCCACCGTGCCGGCCGGCTCCTTGAAGAACGCGCGCAGGGCGGGGAGGTTGTCGCGAATACTGTCCCGCGTGAGCGCTGCATATGCGGCGTTGGGTTGCGCGCTATTGTAGGTGAAACCCGGTAGGCTGGTCGTGACGAACGCACCTGGCAGCGAAGTTAGCGGAATCTGCAGGTCTTCAAAAAAAACTGGAGGCAGCCCATTCGCAGCAGGCACCGCCACGTTATTGTAGATGTTGCCAAAATCACGGGCCGCATCACGATTATCGTAGCGCACGCCGACCTGCAGTCGCTTGAGAAAGCCTAGGTCCAGATCGTAGGATACGTCAGTCCGCGCCTGCCAGTCCTTGCCGCTTACCACCGTCAATTCCTGATACAGGCCCCGGGCAACGAAGTTTGCAGGATTGCCGATGCTGTAATTAAGGAAGGTCTGCGATGGGCCACCGTCCTGCGCCACGTCGAAATAAGACGTGTGCGATGGCGAACCAACGGTGGCGTAATCCACATTAACGAGATCGGCGGTGTATTTGCTGTTGGTGTAAGCCACATCGGCCGAAATCTGAAGCCTGTCGCGTTTCCAAGTCGCACCGGCACCGCCCTGATACGTGTCGGTCTTACCGTTGAATGAGCCGGTGTATCCGTCTGGCCGCACCGCGCCGCTGACGGTCGCGCTCGAAATTTGGTTGGTACCCGGGATGGTGGTTACGTTCGAAAGCGTGATGCCGCCGAAGTTCGGGATGAACATCCAGCGGTTGTAATCTTTCGATCGAAAGCCCTGGTACAGACCATCAGCGTAAATTTCGAGTTCAGGCGTCGGCTTCCACTGGAACGCGGCGTTGGCCGACGGTCGGTAGCGCGCGCCGTAGCCGAGGAAATTGCCCTGCGCATCGGGAAAGCGTAAGCCGGGCTGCACGCCGGGCGCGTTATTCGCATCGGTCGTGGCGATGACAACCGACTGTTCGCGGCTCGAATCAAGGAAGTTGATGCCCACGTAAGAAACGTTCAACAACAGGCCCATTTCACCCACGCCCGTGTTCCAACGATCGCTGATCAGCAGGTTGCCGTTGGGCACGATCTTCTCGGACTGTTGAGACAGCACGCCGTTGAGCGACCCGGACAATTCGAAACCGTTGAAGTCGAAAGGCTTGCGACCACGCACGTTGATCTCACCTGCAATGCCCCCTTCGATCTGGTTGGCAAGGCCCGATTTGTAGACTTCAAGCGCGGCAACCGTCCCAGCGGGGAAATCCTGGATCTGAACGTAACGCCCTTCGGCGGTGAAGATCTGGCGACCGTTATAGGTGGTGGTCAGATCGGGCAGGCCGCGTACGGTGACGCCCGCCGATTCGCCGCCGCCCCGCGTGACGGCTACACCTGCGACGCGCTGCAGCGCGGAGGATGCAAAGGTATCGGGCAGCTTGCCGATATCCTCGGCGACGACCGCGTCGACGATACCGTCGGACAGGCGCTTGATATTCTGCGCCGACTGGAGGCTGCGGCGAAAACCGGTGACGGTGATCGTCGAGCCGTCATCGGGCGTTTCCTGCACGGCAGGATCGGGCGAGGCGGGATTGACGCTCTGGTCGGACGGCGCGTCGGGCTTCGGCGCATCCTGCGCATCGGTCGCCGGACTGGCGGGGCTCGTTTGCGCCGCCGCTGGCGAAAGTCCGACAATCAGCGCGAACGCAGCCACGGACGCACTCAATACCGACTTGCTCTTCATCACCCTCTTCCCCTTGCAGAGCCGTCGGTATTCCGAGCGGCTGGTGCCCCTGCTAGAATTTTAGAAGCGCACAGGCAAGATGCATTTGTCGGAGAAATGCACACCTGTTGCAATTTGGAAACATATGCCTCCGCAAGACGAACGCAGTAGCCCGTCAGAACCGGTCGCGACCAGCGCATGAAAATCGTGGTTGCCGGACCGACGCACGCCAGCTATCCCGTCATTTTGTTGTCGGACTATTAGCGACAACCTGACCCAGGGTATTCCGCGCCTGTGCGGAGAATCTCGGTCAGAGCCGCCCGTTGGCCAGCGGCACGCCGAAATCCGGGCTGCCGTCCGAATGATATTGGAATGGCTGCACGCGTGTGTGCCGGTTGGGGTCGAACAGCGGATCGCCCTTGATCGTCTCGTAGTCGCGCCCGTGATACACCAGCATGTCGCGGCCGCGCTCGTCGACCGTGAAGCTGTTATGTCCCGGCCCCCAGACCTTGTGCTCGGGCGACGATTTGAACACCGGCTGCGGCGATTTGGTCCAAACCGCCGGGTCCATCAGGTCGGCATCGTCCTTCGCGCGGAGCATGCCCATGCAATAGCGCGCGTCGGTCGCGCTGGCCGAATAGGTGATGAACACCTGCCCGTTGCGCGCCAGAAAGGCGGGGGCCTCGGCGACCTTGAAGCCACGCGCTTCCCAATCGAGCGTCGGCACGGTCAACCGCGCCGGCTTCGCCGCCAGCGTCAGCGGCGTCTTCAGCGGGGCGAGATACAGGTTCGAATTGGTGTCGATCCCCGCCTCGCGCTGCGCCCAGCACAGGTAGCGCGTGCCGCGATGCACGAAGCTGGTCGAATCGAGGTTGAAGCTGTCCCACGCGGTCTGCAATTGCCCCAATACGCTCCAGGCACCGGTCATCGGATCGGGCCCGTCGCACACCACGGCGTGCGTGCGGATCCGGAACACGTCCTCGCCGCCGCCGCTCGGGCCGGCAGCGAAATACATGATCCACTTGCCGTCGATCAGATGCAGTTCGGGCGCCCAAAGAAAGCCCGACATCGGCCCGCTGGCGAGGTGCCGCCACAATACGCGCTCGGGGGCGGTCGATAGCCCAGCGATCGTCCGCGACCGGCGCAGCACCAGCCGGTCATATTCGGGGACCGATCCGGTCATGTAATACCAGCCGTCGGTGTGCCGGAACACCTGCGCATCGGCGCGTTGCCGCACCAGCGGATTGACGATCGCCGAGTTGGGTACCGATCCGGGCGCGGCCTTGCGCGCGATGGCGGGAACGGCGGCCAGGGTCGCCGCACCGGCGATGAACCCCCGCCTGGTCAAATCGGTCATGCTCAATCCTCCGCTTTCGGCCAGCCGTCCGGCCCCCAGGTCACCGGCGCGATGCGCAGCGTCGGCGCGCCTTTGTTGTCGCGATCGTATGCGTGGTACGCGACATAGTCCTTGCCATCCTTGTCATGCAGGAAGCCGACATGCCCGGGGCCGCGGAAACGTTGCTTCTCGGGCAGATCGGCGCGCAGGAAGATCGTGCCCCCACCCTGCATCATCGAAGATCCGTCCTTGCCGAGATACGGCCCGGTGATCGCCTTCGCGCGCCCGACGACGGTGTAATAGGTGCTGGCGGCGCCCTTGCAGCAATAGTCGTAGGACGCGAACAGCCAGTAGTAGCCGCCATGGTCGAGGATGAACGGCGCTTCGACCGGGGCCGGTGCGCCGCGCGGTGCCGGCCGCTCGGCGATCGCATAGGGTTTTGCCGTGGGATCGGCGGGCTTGCCGGTCTTCGCATCGAGCGGGAACAGTTTGAGCCCGTTCCAGAAACTACCTAAGGACAACCAATGCCGGCCTTCCCGATCGATCACGAAATTGGCGTCGATCGCGTTGAAGTCGCTCGCCGGCGTGGACGCCACCACCATTCCCTCGTCGCGCCAGCCATAGCCGGGCGCGGCGGGATCGAGCGTCGGACTGGTGGCGAGACCGATCGCCGAGCGGTTCGAGCCGAACGTCGACACGGCGTAATAGAGCCGCCAGCGCCCGTTCACGAACGAGATGTCCGGTGCCCACATGCCCTTGGCCCCCGGCACCGCCTTTTCGGCCCAGGCCGGCAGCGTATTGTCGAGCAGTGGCTTGCCCCCGGTCCAGGTCACGAGATCCTTCGACGTGCGCACCGAAAGGCCGGTGCCGAACACATAATAGGTATCACCCTCGCGCGCGATCACCGGATCGTGGGTCGGTACCAGATCACCGGTCAGCCGGCTGTTCAGCGTCGGTGTCTGCTGCGCCCCGGCAGCCGTGGCGAGCGTCAGCGCGATCGCCGAAAAGATCCCCCGCCGCATCATTTCAGCTCCAGCATCACGACCGATTTCGCCGGCAGCGTCACCGCCAGCGTGCCGCCGTTGAGCCGCGCCCCGGTAAAGGCGACCGGCGCGACGCTATTCGGCGCGTCGAAGCTGTTGAGCGCGGTCATCGCCGGCGCGGTCAGCACCTGCCCCGAGACGCTCTGCGCGGTGACGCCCGGCAGCGTGGCCGACACGGCGTGCGCCCGGTTGGGATCGAGATTGGCCAGCGCGATGCGCACCACCCCGTCCTTGCCGCGCACCGCCGACGCACTCACCGCGGGCATCGTCCATTTGTCCTTGTTGTACCATGGCGACGCGACGTCGATCGGCAGCACGGTGCCGTCCATATAGCCCTTGTACATCGCGAAGACGTGATAGGTCGGCGTCAGCACCATCTTCCTGCCGTCGGTTAGGATCATCGCCTGCAGCACGTTCACCATCTGCGCGATCGCGGTCATCTTCACGCGATCGGCATGCTTCGCGAAGATGTTGAGATGGACGGCGGCGACCAGGGCATCGCGCAAGGTGTTCTGCTGACGGAGGAACCCCGGATTGGTCCCGGGATCGCCGGCATACCAGGTGCCCCATTCGTCGACCGCCAGCCATACCCGCTTCTGCGGATCGGCCTTGTCCATGATCGCGCTGTGCCGGGTGATCAGATCGTCCATCCGCTCGGCCTCGGACAAGGTTTCGGCCCAGCCCGCCTCGTCGAAGACGGTGGCCGAGGCGCGTGGCGGCCAGCTGCCCGGGATGGTGTAATAATGCAGCGACAGCGCATCGACCTGTCCGGTCACTTCGCGCATCATCGTTTCGGTCCAGCGATAATCATCGACATTGGCACCGCTCGCGACCTTCATGATCCGCGTGTCCTTCGGCGCCTTGATGAAGGTGGCGTACCGCCGCGTCAGATCCGCGGCATATTCGGGCCGCATGTTGCCACCGCAGCCCCACAATTCGTTGCCGACGCCGAAATACGGCACCGCCCAAGGTGCCTTGCGGCCGTTCTTCGCGCGCTCATCGGCCAGCGTGCCCGCCGGCGCGGTCATATATTCGACCCACTCGGCCATTTCCTGCGGACTGCCGTTGCCGACATTGCCGGCGATATAGGCCTCGGCCCCGATCTGTTCGGCCAGGTCCATGAATTCGTGCGTGCCGACGGTGTTGGGTTCGGTCACGCCACCCCAATGCGTGTTGATCTTCACCGGGCGCTTGGCCTTCGGACCGATCCCTTCGCGCCAGTGATATTCGTCGGCGAAGCAGCCGCCGGGCCAGCGGATCACCGGCACGGCGATGCCCTTGAGTGCGGCGACCACGTCGTTGCGGAAACCCCGCGTGTTGGGGATGTCGGAATTCGGCCCGACCCACAGGCCGCCATAGATTCCGGTGCCGAGATGCTCGGCGAACTGCGTGAAGATCCGCCGGTCGTACACCGGGCCGGTCCGGTCGCCGTGCACCGTCACCGTCACGGGCACCTCGGCCTGCGCCGGCGCGGGGCCGGGCGCGACCTGTGCTCCGGCGATCGCGCTTGCCGACAGCAGAAGGGCTGCGGCGAAACCGCGCAGGGTCCGGGACATCGAATTCTCCTATTAGTCCGACATTACTTCGCGAGCGGGACTCAGCCGACGACCTGATCGGGCAGCATCTGCGTCGGACGCGAGCCCCATACGGCATAGAACAGCACGTAGAGTTCGCACGCGGCGGTCAGCAGGAACGACGATTGCAGGCCGTAATGGTCGGCCAGCCAGCCCTGCACGATGACCAGCGCGCCGCCGGCAATCGCCATGATCAACAGGCCCGATCCTTCCTCGGTCAACGGCCCGAGCCCGCGGATGCCGAGCGTGAAGATTGTCGGGAACATGATCGAGTGGAACAGCCCGACCGAGATCAGCGCCCACATCGCGACATGGCCCGTGGTGAAGGCCGCGATCAGCATCACCACCGTCGCGCCGATGCTGGCGAAGGCAAGCGCATGCCCGGCATCGACCTTCTGCATGACGAACGCGCCGACCAGCCGGCCGACCATCATCCCACCCCACAACAGGAACAGATAGTTCGACGCCTGCTGGTGGGTGAGATTGCCGATCTCGGGCTGCGACACGAAATTGATGAACAGATTGCCGACGCCGATCTCGGCGATCAGGTAGATGAAGATCGCGGGGATGCCGAACACCAGATTGCGGTGCTTCCACAGCGACTGCCCCTTACGATCAGCCTTGGCCGAGCGCTGCGTTGCGGCACCCATAGCCGGCAATGGGAAGCGGGCGATCACGACCGCGAGCACCGCCAGTACGACCGCGACGATGACATAGGGCAACACCACGGATTGTGCGTCGGCCAGTCGTTCGGCCGGCGTCAGCGCCGCGGCCCCGGCGGCGGCGGTGCCGGATGTCGTGCGCCCGAGGATGAGATACCCGCCGAACAACGGCGCCAGCGTCGCGCCCGCCGAGTTGAACGCCTGCACGAGGTTCAGCCGCGACGACGCCGTCTCGGGCTTGCCGACCACCGCGACATAGGGGTTGGCCGCGACCTGCAGCAGCGTGATGCCGCTGGCGATCACGAACAACGCGAACAGCGTGACTTCATAAGACGGGATGCGTGCCGCCGGCACCATGACCAGCGCGCCGCCGGCCATCATCGCCAGGCCGATCACCATCGACTTCTGATAACCGACCCGTTCGATCAGCTTGGCCGAGGGAATCGAGGCGAAGAAATAGGCGATGAACCAGACGCTCTCGATCAATGTCGTCTGGGTGTAGGACAGATCGAACACGCTGCGCAGGTGCGGCAGCAGCGTCCCGTTGATTACGGTGATGAAGCCCCACATGAAGAACAGGGTGGCGAGCAGGCTGAGCGCCGGCGCGTAGCTGAAGCCCTTTTGATCGAGCGACGCGCCCGCGGTCGCTCCGGCTGTTCCAGTCGTCGATGGCGGCAGTGCCATTTCACCCGTCTCCCTGATTGCCGCGCGCCTGGCGATCGCCGTCGCCGCTTGCGCTCTATTTATTTGTCGGACTATATGGACGCCAAGGATGCGTCAATGGCATCTGCGTCGGGGAGGGCGACATGCCAAGGTCTAGCCGAAGATGAGGCTGAATATCGCAGGTGGGTGCGGCGTTGCGGCCGCTCCCGCTGCTGCCATCGCCGCTTCGATTGCCGCCCCGGCCCGCGACCAAGCCTGGCCAGGCCCGACGCCCCCGCTGCCCACTGCCTTTCCACTTGCCGATGACGGAATTTCCGATGACCTCCGATAGCAACGCCCTCTCCTCCAAGCTGCGGTCGCGCGCCTGGTTCGACAACCCCGACAATATCGACATGACGGCTCTGTACCTCGAGCGGTACCTGAACTTCGGCCTGAGCCTGGAAGAGCTGCGCTCGGGCCGGCCGATCATCGGTATCGCGCAGACCGGCAGCGATCTTTCCCCCTGCAATCGTCACCATCTGGTGCTGGCCGAGCGGATTCGCGAGGGCATTCGCGAGGCTGGCGGCATCGCACTCGAATTTCCGGTTCATCCCATTCAGGAGACCGGCAAGCGCCCGACTGCCGGGCTCGATCGCAACCTGGCCTATCTCGGGCTGGTCGAATCGCTCTACGGCTATCCGCTCGACGGCGTCGTGCTGACCACCGGCTGCGACAAGACGACGCCGGCCTGCCTGATGGCCGCGGCGACGGTCAATCTGCCGGCGATTGCGCTGTCGGTCGGGCCGATGCTCAATGGCTGGCACAAGGGCGAGCGGACCGGATCGGGCACGATCGTGTGGAAGGCGCGGCAGTTGCTCGCCACCGGCGAAATCGACGACGAAGGCTTTATCAAGCTGGTGGCGAGTTCAGCGCCCTCCACGGGCTATTGCAACACGATGGGCACCGCGAGCACGATGAACTCGCTGGCCGAGGCGTTGGGCATGATGCTGCCGGGGTCCGCCGCGATTCCCGCCCCGTATCGCGATCGGCAGGAGGTCGCGTATCTGACCGGCAAGCGCATCGTGGCGATGGTCGCGGAAGATTTAAAGCCATCCGACATCCTGACGCTCGAGGCGTTTCACAATGCGATCGTGGTCAATTCCGCGATCGGCGGATCCACCAACGCGCCGATCCACCTCGCCGCGATCGCGCGCCATATCGGCGTCGATCTGCCGCTCAAGGATTGGGAGACGATCGGGCACAAGGTGCCTTTGCTGGTCAATCTGCAGCCGGCGGGCGAATATCTCGGCGAGGATTATTACCGCGCGGGCGGCGTGCCGGCGGTGGTCGCCGAACTGATGGGCCAGGGCCTGATCCGCGAAGGCGCGATGACCGTCAACGGGCGGACGATTGGCGACAATTGCCGCAGCGCGACGATCGAGGACGACAAGGTCATCCGCTCGTTCGATCGGCCATTGAAGGAAGACGCCGGCTTCCTGGTCCTGTCGGGCAATCTGTTCGACGCGGCGATCATGAAGACCAGCGTGATCGACGCGGCGTTCCGCGAACGCTATCTGTCGAACCCCGACGATCCCGAGGCGTTCGAGGGGCCGGCGGTGGTGTTCGACGGACCCGAGGATTATCACGCCCGGATCGACGATCCCGCCTTGGGTATGACCCCCGAGACGCTGATGTTCATGCGCGGCGCCGGGCCGATCGGCTATCCCGGCGCGGCCGAGGTCGTGAACATGCGCCCGCCGGCCTATCTCATCACCGAGGGGATCGGCGCGTTGCCGTGCATCGGCGATGGGCGCCAATCGGGCACCAGCGGCAGCCCGTCGATCCTGAACGCCAGCCCTGAAGCCGCGGCGATGGGTGGCCTGGCGCTGCTCGAAACCGGCGACAGGGTCCGCATCGATCTCAATCGCGGCACGGTGGACGTCGCCCTATCGGACGAGGAACTGGCGGCACGGCGCGCGGCGCTCGAGGCGAAGGGTGGCTATGCCTATCCCGCCTCGCAGACGCCGTGGCAGGAAATCCAGCGCGCGATCGTCGGGCAGATGGACACCGGTGCCATCCTGGAGGGTGCGGAAAAATATCAGCGCATCGCCCAGACGATGGGCCTGCCGCGCGACAACCATTAAGGAGCCTAGCGTGGCGGAATGGCGGATCGTGGCGCGCGACGTGCGCGACCAATTGGGTGAAGGCGCATGCTGGTCGCCGCGCGACCAGGCGTTCTACTGGGTAGATATTCTCGCCCCGGCGCTCAATCGCCTGTCGATCGGCGACGGCGCGATCATCCGCTTCACGATGCCTGAGCCGATCGGCTGGGTCGTGCGGCGCAGCGGCGGAGGGCTGATCGGCGGCTTCCAGAGCGGCGTCGCCGAGATCGATCTCGATCCGCTGGCGATCCGTCCGATCGTCGATCCCGAACCGCATCTGCCCGGCAACCGGATGAACGACGGCAAGGCCGATGCGCAAGGCAGGATCTGGTTCGGCACGATGGACATGGCCGAGGAGAACGATACCGGTGCGCTGTACCGGCTCGATCCCGATCGGCGCTGGGCGCGGCTGGACGAAGGGTATCGCGTGCCCAACGGCCCGGCCTTTTCGCGCGACGGGCGATGGCTGTACCACAGCGACACCGCGCGGCGGACGATCTACCGCTCCGTGCTGAACGAAGACGGCTCGATCGAAGATCGCCAGCCGTTCATCCGGTTTGCCGAGGAAGACGGCCATCCCGATGGCATGACGGTGGATGCCGCCGGCGGATTATGGGTCGCGCATTGGGGCGGCAGCCGGATCAGCCGCTTTGCGCCCGACGGCACGCTGGATCGCGCGATCGCGCTGCCCGCCCGCCAGATCACCAACATGGCCTTTGCCGGTGACGCGCTTGACCGCCTGTTCGTCACCTCGGCGGCGACCGGCCTGCCCGAGTCAGAGTTCGACGGCGCGCTGCTCGAAGTGGAAACCGGTGCCATCGGTATGCCAACGCATGAGTTTGCGGGGTAGATGCTAGGCGTCGGCGCTGGAAGTGCGGACGTCGCGAGCTCTGTTTGCCGAACGCCATGCGCTGACCGTAGCCGAGATCATCTTTGCTGCTCCGTGCGGACGAGCCAGATCGCGGCCGTCCAGGAGAAGGTATCGCCGCCGGTCGGCGCGCCATCGGTGGGATCGAACGCTTCGTAGAAGCCCGAACGTGCGATCAGCGCAGTGGTGTCCGCCAGCACTCGCGCGCCGGCTTCGACATGGCCCGCCTCGCTCAGCCCGTGGCCGATCATATAATTGACCACCGCCCAGACCGGTCCGCGCCAATAGCGCAGCATCTGGAAGCCGGGATCGTCGGGGTCCAGGCTCGGCATCAGATAGCGCACGCGCGTGCCGATGCGTTCGAAATGCGCGAGCATCGCGGCGTCGCGGGCGGGATCCACGAGCCCGGCCCAGAAGGACAGGAACGACGCGCTGGTCACGAAGCCCGAGGGACGCCCGGTGATCGTATCGCGCGAACACCAGCTTTGCGCATCGTCGTCCCACAGCCAGCCGATGCCGCGTTCGGCGCGGGCGACGTGGCCGGCGATCTCCGCCGCCGCGGCCGACTCGCCCAGCGCCTCGGCCAGTGCCAGCAGATCGCGATTGGCGCGCAGGAAGATCATCGACATGCCGATATCGGCGACCCGGAAGGGGCTGTGCGCCGCGATCCGGGCGTGATCCCAACCGGTGGAGCGCCCGAAATCGACCAGAGCGACGTAGCGATCATATTCGAGCTGGGTCGGCCGCATCGCCGCATCGAGGTGGCTGGTGTCGCGCCGGACATAAGGTTCCACCCCGGCGGTATCGATCGCGGCACCGGGCACGTCCCATTCGGGCGAATTGTCGCGTCCGGTCTCCCACGGATGCATCGTCACCACGACGCCGCGATCCTCGAAATCGCGGTGCCGCCAGAACCAGCGATGCCAGGCCAGCAGCTTCGGAAACAGCGTCGCCAGCCGGTCGCGGCTGGACGGATCATCGTTCCACAGAGTCCGCACGATGCTGGCGGCGACGGGCGGCTGGGTGATGCCAGAGGTGCGGACCTGCTCGCCCGCCTGCCACCGATCGGGACCGGGGAAATAGCCGGGATCGTCCTGCCAGAACACGATGTGCGGCACGAACCCGTCGCGCCACTGCGCCGCGAACAGCGTCTCGATCTCCCGCCACGCGCGATCGCGATCGAAGGTCGCGAAACCCAGGGCGACAAACGCCGAATCCCAATTCCACTGGAAGGGATAGACCCGGCGGTTCGGCACCGAATATCCGCCGCGATCGTTCGCGCGCAGGATCGCCCGCGCCTCCTCGTCACGCTGCGCCGTCGCCTCCATCAGAAGCTCAGGCTCAGCTTCACCGAGACGCGGCGCGGCAGGATCGGGCGGCCGACGAAATAGGTCCCGACGGTCTGCGCGACCTGGCGCGGCGACCCTTCGGAGATCCCTTGGCTGTCGAAGAGATTGTACACGTCCACCCCGAGCCTGACCGCCTGCCGGCCGCTGCCCAGCGGCAGCTTGTACCCCGCGACCAGCCGCACGGTGTTGAACCCGTCCAGGCGGATGGCATTGGAATTGTCGGTATAGTTCGGCCCGGTATAGGTCGTCGCCATCGACGCATCGATCGCGCCGTCGTCATAATAGAGGCCGGCATTGTACAGCACGTTGGGCTGGCGCGGCTCCTTGTTGCCGATGAATTGCGGCGTGATGTCGAGCGCGGTGAATTCGTCATGCACGAGGCTGACATTGCCGTCGAAGCGCAGATGATCGAGCAATCGGACGCCCAGCACGCCCTCCAGCCCGTAGGCCTTGGTCGAGACGATCGTGACCTGTTCGACGACGCTGCCACCCGTGCCATTGACCAGCAGCACGGTGCGCCGGTTCTTGAGATCGTTGTAGAAGCCCGACAGAGATGCGGTAATTCTTCCGGCACCGTATTTCAGGCCCACCTCAGCCTGGCGAATGATCTCGGGCTGGTAGGATTGCGTCAGTCCCGCCGCGTTGATCGACACCGAGTTGAGCGCCGGGAAGAAGAAGCCGCGATTGGCGTTGGCGTAAACGTTGAGGCTGGGCGTCAGCTTGTAGAGCACGCCGGCGGACAGCGCCCAGCTCATCGCGCTCACCTTGCCGCGAACGACCGTGCCGTTTTCCCATACGACGTTGCGCAGGGCGGTGGACAGGTTCGGCGTGGTCGCGTCGGTGATCGTCGTCGATGTCGCGGCGCGCGCGATGTGCCCGTCGGACCATTCCAGGCGCCCGCCGAAATCGAACACCAGCCGGTCGGCCTCGATCTGGTCGGCCAGATACACCGCATAATGGGATTGTTTGGCGGTGTTGTTGGTGTAGCCGACCCCGGCATCGAGCAGTCCGCCGTTCGAGATGATCGTCGGATTGCCTGCCGCATCCCGCACGGTCAGGTTGATAAGCCGAGGCTGATTGTTGAACGCGCCGAGATAGGCGGTGGTGATCGTATTGTCCCGCGCCCAGGCATTGGCGAAATAATAACCCAGGGTGAAATTGTGGCGGAAATCGCCGGTGGTCGCTTCCTTCGTCAGGTTGATCTCGGCGCTGACATCATGATTGGGGCGGATGCGATCCTGGAAACGATTGGCGAACAGGATGGCATTGCCCGGCACCGCCGAATTGTCGTCGGCATAGGTGAACGTGGCGTTGCTCGGCAGCCCGCGCAACGCGAGGAAGCCGGCCTGTGTCTGCGGCACGTTGGCAAGGCCATCGCCATCCAAGAAGAAGCCGAATCGGTGAGCGTATTGCGAATATTTCGCCTTGCCGTTCAGGCCCCATCCCTCGCCCAGATCCTTGGTGAAGGCGAGCGCGACCTGGCCGCCATTGGTGTACACGCCGTCCGCGATCTGCGTCTGGAACCGTCCGCCGGGGCGGTTGAAGCCCAGGCCGGACACGGCATCGGTTAGCAGCGAGTTCACGTCCCTGCCGTCATTGCCCGGAACGCGCTTGCGCGTCGTGCCGTCGAGCGGAGACGGCAGATAGAATTGCACGCGATCGTTGATATACTGGCCGAAGAGCGTGACGGAGCCCGAACCGTCCGACAAATCCTTGCGGATGTTGCCGCGGATCTGCCCGCCCTTGGTCGGCAGGCCGGTGCGGATCGGGCCGTCGTCATAACGGTAATAGCCCGACACCGCGTAATAGAGACCCGCATCCTTGCTCAGCGGGCCGCTCATGGCGACGTCGCCGCGCACGCGTCCGCGTTCGGCCCATTCGATCTGGGCGTCGCCTTGGGTCGTGTCGTGGCCGGTCTTCGAGATGTAGTTGATCAGGCCGGCGACCGAGCCCGATCCGAACAGGTTCGACACGCCGCCGCGCACGAATTCGAGCCGCTCGATGCCGAGATCGTTGCGGTAATAGACGTCGTACGCCGAGGAGTTCAGCCCGAACGAGCTGAGCACCGGAATGCCGTCATATTGCAGCGGGGTCAGCTGGTAGGTGCCGCCGAGCGGCAGGCCCTTGATGAAGACGTTCACGGCGACTTCACCGCCGCCGCCTTCCGCCTTGATCGACGGAACGGTGTTGAGGATGTCGGCCTGGCTCGACGCGGCGGTGCGCTGGAGTTGCGCGGCGTCGAGCGTCGAGACCGAGAGCGGGGTATCGCGGGCGCGGCGGGCGGCGCTGGTGCCGGTCACCACGATCTCGCCATCCTGCTCCGTCGACTGGTCCGCAGCGGGCGCGACCGGATCGGCCGGCGTGGCCACCTGGGCGAACGCGGGCACAGGCGCCACAATCACCGCGCCGGCAAGCAGCATCGAGCGCATGGAACGGCTGGATTTCGCGTAGTTCATCTGTCCTCCCCCTTCGCCCTTTAGGGGCGTACTGGCGTACCGACTTGTCGATCGGTTACGCTTCGGACGCGATAGGTGCGGCGGGACCGGAGGAAACAAAAGAGGCGAAAGACAGAACAGACCGTTGCGATTCGGACAACAGTGCCGCAGATTGCCCGAACCACGGGAGCGGATGTCATGCTGGATTTCGGTGATCTCACCGTCTTTGCCAAGGTCGTCGAGACCGAAAGCTTCACGCGCGCCGGCCATCATCTCGGTATGCCGAAATCGAGCGTCAGCCGGCGCATCACCCGGCTCGAGCAGCACCTCAACACGCAGCTCCTGCGGCGCAACACCCGCGCGGTGACGGTGACGGAGGATGGCGCATTGTTCTTTCAGTACTGCTTGCGCTCGATCGGCGTGCTGAAGGATGGCGAGCGGGCGCTGCAAAGCCAGCAGCGCTATCCGCAGGGCATCATCCGGGTCGTGCTGCCACATGGGTTGAGCCAGAGCCTGCTCGGCCCGATGCTGGCGGAATTCCTCGCGCTCTACCCCGAGGTGCGGCTGCTGACGATGGTCAGCGACGAGGGCATCGCCTTGTTGCGCAACGGTTTCGACGTCGCGATCGAGGTCGGGCCGCTGGCCAGTTCCGACTTGGTCGCAACCCGGCTGGGTGGCGCGGAATGCGGGCTGTTCTGCGCGCACGATCTGGCCGAGCGGATGGGCACGCCGCAGACCCAGGTGGAACTGCCGCGCTTCGACCTGCTCGGGCTCGGCGCGGTCGACCGGCGGCATCGCTGGACGCTGCAGCGCGGCGACGAGGAGGCGGTCGTGGAATTCGCGGCCCGCTTCGCCACCAATGATCTAGCGATGCTGCGCCAGGCGACCCTGGCCGGGCTCGGCATCGCCAGCCTGCCCGCCTTCCTGTGCAAGCGGGATTTGGCGGAAGGGCGGTTGATGGAGGTGATGCCGGGGTGGAACAGCGGCTGGATCGATTATTTCGCGGTGTTCAGCGATCCCAAGACGGTGCCGGTGCGCGTCCGCACGCTGATCGATTTCCTGGTCGAGCGCCTGCGGCGTGGCCTGTCCTGGGATCCGGGATGACGATCGGTTGTCGAAAGCGGAACGGAGCGTTGCGCAGACAGTGACTGCCGAACGCGCGACGGCTGGGCGAAGATGCGCGCAGGCAGGACGGGGCGCACGCGCCGCGATCCGCGAAGGCGAGGTTTGGGGGCGGATGACGGTCGAGGTGAGATTTGCGCGGCAGCGCGCCGTGTTGCGTGGCCTGTTCGACCGCGCGGTCGATGCGGTATCCGCCGCGGCGGTGATGCCGAGGGCATTGGCGCAGGCGCGCGACGGGCGCACCGCGATCATCGCGATCGGCAAGGCCGCCGCGCCGATGATGCGGGTCGCGATCGACCGGGTGGGCGATCCCGCCGCCGCCTTGCTCGTCACGCGCCACGGCCATCTCGGCGACCTGGCCTTCCCCGACACGGTCGAGATCGTCGAGGCGGGCCATCCGGTGCCGGACGCCAACAGCCTGTTCGCGGCGGATCGCGCGCTGGCGATCGCCGCCGAGTTGCGCGCGCAGGACCGGTTGATCCTGTTGCTGTCGGGCGGCGGTTCGGCGCTCGCGGCGGCGCCGGTGGCGGGCGTCAGCCTGGAGGACAAGCAGGCGGTAACCCGCGCGTTGCTGCGATCGGGCGCGACGATCGGCGAAATCAATTGCGTGCGCAAACACCTGTCGCGGATCAAGGGCGGGCGGCTGGCGCTGGCCGCCGGGCCGGCGTTGACGACGACCTACATCATCTCCGACGTGCCGGGCGACGACCCCGCCTTCGTCGCGTCCGGGCCGACCGTCGCCGACGACAGTTCGCTGGCCGACGCGCGGGCGATCGTGGCGGGCTATGCGCTCGCTCTGCCCCCGGCGGTCAGCGCGGCGCTGGCCGACCCAGGCAACGAATCTCCCCCGGCCGATGCGCTCGGGCTGGCCGGGTGCGAGACGCTGGTGATCGCGCGTGCGCGCGACGCGCTGACCGCGGCGGCATCGGCCGCGGCGGCGGACGGCCTGGTCGTCACCAATCTCGGCGACCGCTTGCAGGCGGAGGCGCGGCATCTGGGCGCGAGCCATGCCGCGCTGGCCCGTCGCCTCGCCGCCGACGGGGCGGCGCGCGCGATCATCTCGGGCGGGGAAACCACCGTGACAGTCGTCAATCCGAACGGACGGGGCGGCCGAAACCTGGAATATCTGCTCGGACTCGCCATCGCGCTCGACGGCGATCCGCGGATCAGCGCCTTGGCCTGCGACACGGACGGCATCGACGGCACCGAAGATGCGGCGGGGGCGATGATCTTCCCCGATACGCTGGCGCGCGCCGCGACGGTCGGGCTGGACCCGGTCGCCTGCCTGGCGGCGAACGACGCCTATCGCTTCTTCGCCGCGCTGGGCGATCTGGTCGTGACGGGACCGACGCTGACCAACGTCAACGATTTCCGCGTGATCCTGATCGAAGGCGGTGGCGCATGAGCCGGGCCGCGCCGATCGATCGCTATCCCTGGGTGCTGATCGGCCTGTTGTGGGTCGCATCCTTCCTGAACGCCGCCGACCGTTCGATCCTCGTCGCGACCATGCCGCAGATCCGGGACGAATTCGGCCTGTCGGCGACCCAGCTCGCCTTGGTCAATTCGGTGTTCTTCTGGGTCTATGCCTTTGCGGCGTTCGCGTCGGGGCGGATCGGCGACGCGACCCGGCGGTCGCGCGTGATCGCCTACGGCCTCGTATTCTGGAGCGTCGCGACCGGCGCGATGTCGCTCGCTTTGGGCTTCGGGATGCTGCTCGCGGTGCGCGCCACCGTCGCGCTCGGCGAATCCACCTATTATCCCAGCGCCACGGCGTTGATCGGGGATTGGCATGGCGACCGCATGCGCAGCCGCGCGCTGTCGCTCCACCAGACCGGATTGTTCGCCGGCGCAGGGATCGGCGCGCTGGCCGCCGGCCTGATCGCGGACCGGTTCGGCTGGCGCATGCCGTTTCTGGTCTTTGCCGGCTTCGGGATCGTGTGGGCGGTGGTGCTCGTCCGGTTCCTGCGCGACCGCGCCGCCTCCGCGCCCAAGGACGAGGTGGCCGCAGCCGACGATCCGTTCCGCGTGATCCTGCGCACGCCCGCCGCGCTGATCCTGTGCGGCGTATTCTTCCTCGCCAACGGCGCATCGACCGGCGTGATGGTGTGGGCGCCGACCTTCGCGCACGATCTGCTCGGGCTCGATCTCACCGGATCGGCGCTGCTGGGGTCGGCCACGATCAACCTGGCCGGCTTCCTGTCGGTGCCGATCGGCGGCGTGATCGCCGATCTGCTGAGACGACGCTTCGTGCTCGGCCGGTTCCACACGCTCGCGATCGGCCTGAGCATTGCGGGGCTGTGCCTGTTGCCGCTGATCGTCGCGACGACGGCCTCCGCCGTCGCCCTCGTGCTGATCGCGTCGAGCATCGGCAAGGGGCTGTTCGACGGATGCATCTATGCCGCGATGCATGACATCGTGCCGCCGGCCGCCCGCGCCACCGCCGTCGGGCTGATGACGACGCTCGGCTTCATCGGTGCGGGACTGTCGCCGCTGCTCGTCGCCGGCGTATCCGGCACGTTCGGGCTTGCCGCCGGCATGACATCGCTGGCCATCGCCTATTTCTGTGCGGTTCTCGTGATCGTGGCGATGGGGCGGCTGGTGCGCCGCGCGATCGACGCGCGCGTCGTGTGATTTCTCGCCGGCCCGTGTTACGGCTTCGGCGGCGTCGTACGTCCAGATCGGTGATGACGGACGATGCCACGATCAAGCGCTGGTTCACCGAGGAGGTCCTGCCGCTCGAGCGCGATCTCGTGCGGTTCATCGCGCGGCATTGCCGCAAGGGCGAGGATGTGCCGGACGTGCGCCAGGAGGTCTACGAACGCGCGATATCCGGAGCGCCCGCCGATGGGCCGCGCACGACGCGCAATTACGTGTTCACGATCGCGCGCAACGTGCTGATCGATCGCGCGCGCCGGGCGAAGATCGTGTCGTTCGAGCAGATCGCCGATATCGATACGCTCGGCTGGGATCACGATCTCTTCGCGCAGGATCGCCAGTTGACGGCACGTGACGAGCTGCGTCGTGCGATGGCCGGGCTGGAGCAATTGCCCCCGCGCTGCCGCGAAGTGGTGCGACTGCGCAAGGTCGAGGGGCTGAGCATCCGCGAGACGGCCGCACAGCTCGGCGTCAGCCACCACACGATCGAGCGCCAGCTGACGCTCGGGCTGCGCGCGCTGGCGGATTTCATGCTCGGCGGCGCGGGACGGATCAACCGCACGCCGGCGGCGCCCGTCGCATTGCGGGAAGCCGACCGGTGAGCCGCGCGCGCGACATCGAACAGCGCGCGGCGCAATGGCTGGTCGCCCGAGAGCAGCCGGACTGGGCGGCCGATCGCGAGCGCGATCTGCGGCACTGGCTGGACCAGGATGTCGCGCACAAGGCCGCATTCTGGCGGCTGGAGGCTGGCTGGCGCGCGGCGGACCGCCTGGCCGCGACGCGCGCGTCCGTCCCCGTCGCGGCCAGGCGGTCGGTGCCGATCCACCGGGCATGGGCGATCGCCGCGTCGCTGCTGATGCTGTGCCTGGCGAGCGTCGCTATGTGGCGTTTCCTGCCGCGCGAACCGGATGCGGCCGTGGTTCGCGTCGCGACCGGGGTGGGCATGCGCCAACAGGTGCGGCTGGCGGACGGCAGCGCGGTGACGGTCAACACCGCCAGCAGGATGCGCGCCGCGATCTCGCAAGGCGCGCGCCGGGTGTGGCTCGATCGCGGCGAAGCCTATTTCGAGGTGGCGCACGACCGCCGGCATCCGTTCACGGTGTTTGCCGGCGGCCGCAAGGTGACGGTGCTGGGCACGAAATTCTCCGTCCGGCGCGACGGCGACACCGTGACCGTCGCGGTCGCCGAAGGGCGCGTTCGGGTGGAGGACGCCGATGCCGTGACCGGCGAACGCGCCGCGATCATCACTGCGGGCGACGTCGCCATCGCACGGGGCCAATCGATGTTGCTGGCGGACCGATCGGAACAGCGCGTGCAGGACAGCCTGGCCTGGCGGCGCGGCGTGCTGACGTTCGACCAGGTCACGCTGGAACAGGCGGCGCATGAATTCAACCGCTACAATGTCCGCCAAATCCGGCTCGGCGACGCGCAGGTGGCCGGGCTGCGGATCGGCGGAACATTCGAGGCGACCAATATCGAGGCGTTCACGCGGCTGTTGCACGACGCGTTCGGGTTGCATGTCGCGACCGACAAGGACGGCGTGACGATAAAATCCTGAACGACGGTTACGGTTTTTCGCGGACCGTTCGTCTGAGGTGGTGGCGGCACGAAGAGGCCGACCGAAGGACCAAAGGGGGGGATATGCGCAAGCTTCACGCATTCATGATGGCCGTGGCGACCGGCGCGGTGGTCGGCGCGTCGCCGATGCCGGCGCTGGCGGACGTGCGCCAGGAGGGGGGCTTCCGGGTGTACGATATCGGCGCCGGCAGCATGCAGAAGGCGCTGGACGCCTGGGCCCGGCAATCGAAACGCCAAATCATCTATCGCATCGAGGATGTGCGCCCGTTGCGCTCCGGCGGGGCGCGGGGGCGGCTGGGCGAGTTCGATGCCCTCGGCGCGATCCTGGCGGGATCTGGCCTGAAGATGCATCGCGATCCGTCCGGCGCGGTCGCCGTCAGCCGGCCGATCGCGCTGGCCAGCACCGGCAACGCCTTCCCCGTCATCCTGCCGCTTCAGGCCGCCACGTCGCCGGCCCCGCAAGCGAGCGAACCCGACGACAGCCTGCAGGACATCGTCGTCACCGCCCGCCGTACCGAGGAACGCGCGCAGAAGGTGCCGGTCTCGCTGACCGCGTTCACCCAGAATACGTTGCGCGAAAAGGGCATCGGCACCGCGACCGACCTGCAGAACTTCACGCCCTCGCTGACGGTGCTGGGCAACGTCGCCCGCAACCAGGAGACCTACACGATCCGCGGGCTGGGCGGTAGCGGTGGCGCGGGCACGGGCAGCGGCCCCGGCGTGGTCGGCTATTTCGCCGAAGTTCCGTCCTCGGCGAGCGGCCCTGGCAGCTTCTACGATCTCGCCTCGCTACAGGTGCTGAAAGGCCCGCAGGGCACGTTGTTCGGTCGCAACACCACCGGTGGCGCGGTACTGCTGGAGCCGGCGCGGCCCAAGCTCAACACGGTCGAGGGCTATATCGAAGGCACTTTGGGCAATCTCAGCCGCCGCAGCATGCAGGGTGCGCTGAACGTGCCGATCGTCGACGACGTGCTGGCGATCCGCATCGCCGGCCAGTTCGACAAGCGCGACGGCTACGTCACCGATGTCGTCACGCGGCGCGATTATCTGAACCGCGACAATTACTCGCTGCGCCTGGGCATCCAGTTCAATCCGACCGAGACGATCAACAGCTATACCGCGGTCAATTATATCGACGTCAACGAGCATGGCGGCGGCAGCATCCTGCTCGCCGTGCGGCCGGGCAGCCCCTATGCGTCGGTGCTGCAACCCTATCTGGCGCAGCAACAGGCGCGCGGGGTGCGGCGGACTTCGCTCGGCGTGCCGACGTTCGAGAAAGCGAAGAACCTGCTCGTGCTCAACAATACGACCTGGAATCCGACGCCGGAACTGACGCTGAAGAACGTCTTCAGCTATGCGCGCACCCGCTCGACCAGTGCCACCGACCGGGATTCCACCCCGTTGCCGATTGCCGATCTGCTCGGGGCGTTCCCCGGCAGCTACAACAACAATCTGCGGACGATCACCGAGGAATTCCAGGCGCGCTACGACAACGGCACCTTCAGCCTGCAGGGCGGTGGCTTCTATCTCGACGAAAAGAGCCCTGCCCCCCTGACCTTCCTGACCGTCAATCCGCTGCAGGCCGGCGGTATCCTCGGCGGCGGGCCGATCATCCTGCCGCCCGTCGCGCAGGCTTTACTGGGCGTCGACGGCCCGTTGCTGCCCGCGCTCAGCATCCAGCCCGACGCGTCGGTGCGCGCACGCAGCAAGGCACTCTATGCGCAGGCACAGTACAAGATCCTGCCGACGCTGACCGCGACGGCCGGCTTCCGCTGGACGTGGGACAGTTTCGGCGGAAACATCACGAGCTATCAATCGGCCGACAGCTATCAGGTGTTCAACCGGCTGGCCGCGCTCGGTCTCGTGACGCCGGCGCAGGCCGCGCAGGTGATCGGCCTGAACGCCAATCTGTGCGTCTACGATGCCTTTCAGGCGGTGGCGGCGGGCGGATTCCCGACGCTGAAATATCCGAATTGCACCAAGCCCAGCTTCAGCGGCAAGAGCGACGGCCCGACCTGGCAATTGGGGCTGGACTGGCAGGCCGATCCGCAGACGCTGGTCTATGCGGTGTCCCGGCGCGGCTACAAATCGGGCGCGAACAACCCGATCGTCACGCTGTTCCTGGGCGACAGCTATCCGTTGGCCGCGGTGAAGCCGGAACGGGTGACCGACGCCGAAATCGGCCTGAAGCGCGATTGGACGATCGGCACGGTTAAGGCGCGGAC
Organism: Sphingomonas sp. Leaf357; assembly: GCF_001423845.1. NCBI lineage: Bacteria > Pseudomonadati > Pseudomonadota > Alphaproteobacteria > Sphingomonadales > Sphingomonadaceae > Sphingomonas > Sphingomonas sp. Leaf357. The sequence goes on from NZ_LMPM01000002.1 coordinate 594,748, forward strand.
CAACATCGCAGCTTTCTATACCTGGTTCAACGACATCCAGGTGATCCAGCGCGCGGCGATCGCCGGTTCGGACATCCTCGCCAATGCGCAGAATGCGCGCGTCGTCGGGCTCGAATTCGAAGGGCTGATCATTCCGTTCAAGGCGCTGACGATCAGCGGCACCTATTCGTACAACGATGCCAAGTTCCTCGATTACATCACGATCCCGATCCCGGCGATCCCGTCCGCGCTGACTGCGGCACAGCCGTCGCGCGACCTGTCGAGCACGCCGTTCACCTTCGTCGCGCGGCACAAGTTCAGCCTCGATGGGCGGCTGGCGCTGCCGATCCCGGCGCGCGAGGGCGACATGGCGATTCGCGCGACGTACACGCACCAGTCGCGTCAACGCGTGGCGCCCGATGCGCAGCCGTTCGACACGATCGCGCCCTACGGGTTGCTCAACCTGCGGCTGGAGTGGAACGACGTGCGCGGCACGCCGCTGGATCTCGCGATCTACGGCACCAACGTGCTCGACCAGGCGTATCGCATCACCGCCAATACCGGGTACAACAATTCGGGCTTCAGCAACTCGATCTACGGCGAACCGGCGCAATACGGCCTGTCGCTGCGCTACCGCTTCTGATGCGCAGGCGGGGTCCGGCGCTGCTCGTCGCGGTGTTGCTGGCGGCGTGCGGCCGTGCGCCCGAGCGTCGCGCGATCACGCCCCAGCAGCAGCAACTGGTCGACCGCATGCGCGCGGCCGGGGCGACCGACCTCGATGCGAACGGCCGCGCGGACGGCGGCATGAGCATCGCCGGGAAGCTCGCCGGGCGCGCCTTCGGCATCGCGGTGCCGGCGCGGTGGAACGAGCAGGCGGTGCTGTTCGCCAACGGCTATTCGATTCCCGGGACGCCGGTTTCGGTGCCCGCCGATCCGGTCGCCAAGGATCCGTCCGGAGGCTTCCTGACCGCGGCCTACAAAGACGGTTTCGCGGTCGGCCAGAGCGCGTTCGACAAGCCGGCGATGGCGGTGAAGAGCGGGGTCGCCAATACGTTGCGCCTGCGCGGCTGGTTCAGCCGGATCGGCACGCGGCGCTTCTATCTCGGCGGCGCGTCGATGGGCGGCAACATCGTCATGGCGCTGATCGAAAAGCACCAGCACGCCTTCGCCGGCGCGATGAGCGCGTGCGGCGTGACCGGCGGGTGGGAAAGCGAGGTCGGCAGCCTGGTCGATCTGCGCGCGACGTACAACTATTACGCCCGCGGCAGCGGCTACGAACTGCCCGGCGATCATGATCTTTCCGTCAACGGCGTATCGCCCACGCCGCCAGCCGGCCTCGGCTTCGCGCGCGCCCCGTGGCTGTTCTGGCAGCTGAAGAAGATGAGCGGCATAATGGCGGACTTGTTCAAGGCCGCACGCGCCGATCCCAACGGCCCCGAGGCGAAGATGATCGCCCGGATCGCCTCGGTTGCCAAGGCGGATGCGGACCCGGCGAGCTTCATTTTCCCGATTATGACCGCGATGGTCAGCATGGAGGACATGCGCGCCAGTTTCGGCGGCGGCGTCTATGGCAATGCCGGCAAGGTCTATGACAGTCCGCTGCTCGGCGCGCAGGGCAAGGCGGCGTTGAACGCCGGGATCCAGCGGATCGCGTCCGATGCCCCTGCCCGCGCCTTCGCCACCGCCTGGTATCGGCCGACCGGGCGGTTCGCCACGCCGTTGGTGGCGGTACATAATCCGCATGACGGGCTGGTCTTCGCCGAACAGGCGTTGCTGCTGCGCCGATACGTGAAGGCCGCCGGCAACGAGGAGCGGTTGTTCCAGCTCTGGGCGCCATCGGTGCGGAAGGACATTCCCGGCACCGGGCTGAAAGGCTGGGCGCATTGCGGCTTCACGCCGCGCCAGGCGGCGGTGCTGTGGACCACGCTGCACGCCTGGGTCGAGACCGGGCGGCGGCCCCAAACGGGACGATATTGAGATGGCGGGCGTGATCGATCGGCGGCAGGCACTCGCGCTCGGCGCGGCCGCGATGGCGACACCGGTGCTGGCGCGTACGCCACGATCTGACTTCCTGTGGGGTGCGGCGACCGCCGGACATCAGATCGAGGGCAACAACGTCAACGCGGACATCTGGCTGCTCGAACAGGTCAAGCCAACCGTGTTCGCCGAACCCTCCGGCGATGCCTGCGACAGCCTGAACCGCTGGGCGGAGGATGTCGCGATCGTCAAGGCGCTGGGCCTCAACGCCTATCGCTTCTCGGTCGAATGGGCGCGGATCGAGCCGGTCCAGGGCCGGTTCAGCCAGGCCTATCTAGATCATTATGCGCGGATCGTGGATCGCTGTCGCGTATCCGGGCTGGCCCCGATCGTGACCTTCAACCATTTCACCACGCCGCGCTGGTTCGCCGCGCGCGGCGGCTGGGAAGCGGCGGACGCCCCGGCGCTCTTCGCGCGCTATTGCGACCGGGTGGCGCGGGCGATGGCGGGCGGCATCAGCCATGCGCTGACCTTCAACGAGCCGAATCTCTCGATCAGCGGCCCCTGGTCGCGCTTCCAGCCGGATGCCAAAGCGCGTGCGGCGACGCGCGCGATGATCGACGCGGCGGCCAAGGCCTGCGGTTCCGACCGATTCTCGCTGCTCAACGGCGGCGATGCGACGCCGATGATCCCGGGCGTGTTGCGCGCGCACCGGACCGGCCGCGACGCGATCAAGGCGGTGCGCGGCGACCTGCCGGTGGGGCTCAGCCTCGCGATCTCGGACGATGTGAGCATCGACGGCGACGCCCTGCTCGCCGCCAAGCGTCGCGCCCATTACGAACCGTTCTTCGAGGCGGGGCGGGATGACGATTTCCTCGGGGTGCAGACTTACGAACGAACCTATATCGGTCGCGCCGGCCCGCTCGACACGCCCCCCACGACGCCGCGCCGCGCCGACGGCAAGCCGTACGAGCCCGAAGCGATCGGCGGATCGATCCGCTACGCGCACAAGGCCACCGGCAAGCCGATCCTCGTGACCGAGAACGGCATCGATGCCAGCGACGATGCCGAGCGGGCGCGCTTCATTCCGGCCGCCATCGCCGCGGTGCAAGCGGCGGGTCGCGACGGCATCCCGATCCTGGGCTATATCCACTGGTCGCTGCTCGACAATTTCGAATGGCTGAGCGGCTACAAGCCCCGCTACGGTCTGGTCGCGGTCGACCGCACGACGTTCAAGCGGACCGTCAAGCCCAGCGCGCGCGTTTACGCCGCTCTCGTAAGGAAGCACATGCGATGATCCGATGGCTGATACCGCTGGCGATAGTGACGACGCCGGCCGCCGCGCAGAGCATTGCCAAGCAGGTTCCGACCTTTTCGCTGCCGCCGTCCAACCAGTTGAGCGACGCGGCCCGGCAGGTGCTGGCGCAAATGGATGCGGCGACCGCGCCAGACGCGATCAAGGGCGATGTCGCGAAACAGCGCGCCTTTTACGGCAAATGGAACGACGATCGCCTGGCCGAGATGCGCCGGCATTTCCGGACCAAGATCCGCCACGAAACGATCGCCGGCGTCGGCGTGGACATCGTCGATCCCGAAGGCGGCACGGCGAAGGACAATATCGCTCGGGTCCTCATCAACGTCCATGGCGGGGCGTTCATGTGGGGCGCGGGCAGCGGCGCACTGGTCGAGGCGATCCCGATCGCCGCGACGATGCGCGTGCGCGTGGTGACGGTGGACTATCGCCTCGCGCCCGAACATCGATATCCGGCGGCGTCGGAGGACGTGACCGCCGTGTACCGCGATCTGCTCAAGCGCTACCGGCCCGAGAATATCGGCATCTATGGCTGTTCGGCCGGCGGCGTCATCACCGCGCAGGCGACGGCGTGGATCGCCAAGCAGGGCCTGCCCCGCCCCGGCGCGATCGGGACATTCTGCGGCACCGGTGCGCCGTATAGCGGCGACAGCCCGTATCTCTCGCCGGCGCTGGCGGGTAACGCGCCACCCGCGATCCCGGCGCTGCCGGCGGTTCTGCCGGTCGGCTACATGGCGGGCGTGGCAGCGGGCGATCCGCTCGCTTATCCGCTGAACGCGGAGGCCGAGATCAAGGCGATGCCGCCGACCCTGCTGCTGGCAGGCGGACGCGACTTCGCGGTCAGCGCGCTGACGCTCGCGCATCGCCGCCTCGCCGCGGCCGGCGTGGACAGCGAATTGCAGCTGTTCGACGGCCTGCCCCACGCCTTCTTCATGTGGCCCGACATGCCCGAATCCGAGGAGGCCTTCGCCACGATCGCGCGCTTCTTCGATCGTCATCTCGGCCGCCGCCCACGCTGATTGTCGCTTCGTCCAGGAGTTTCCCCATGTCGTTCCGTTTCGCAGCCGCGCCGCTCGCCCTGCTCATCGCCGTCCCGCTCGCCGCGCAGACCGCGCCCGCGACCGGTCCTACCGCCGCGCAGGATGCGCTGGCCGCAAAGGCCCGCGCGAACGGCGCGACCGATCTGACGACCCGGCCCGCGCCCGGCGGCGGCGTCACGCTGGTCGGCAAGCTGAAGGGCGACCAGTTCGCCGTGTCCTTCCCGACCGGATGGAAGGGCGACGGGCTGGTCTATGCGCATGGCTATTCGACTCCCGGCACGCCGGTCGCGGTGTCCGAGGATCCGGTCACCGCCAGCACCGGCGGAGGGCTGATGCGCTTCGCCTACGAAGACGGCGTCGCGGTCGGCCACAGCGCCTATGACAAGGATGGCCTGGGCGTCGAGACGGGCACACGCAACACCAAGCGGTTGCGCGATTTCCTCGTCAAGCTGGGCGCGCGCCGCGTCTATGCCGCGGGGGATTCAATGGGCGGCGGGATCGTCGTGACGTTGCTCGAAACCTATCCGCGGGCCTTTGCCGGCGGTCTGGCCCGATGCGGTGTCGTGAGCAGCTGGAAGACGCTGCTCGGCCAGCTCTACGACATGCGCGCGGCATATAATTTCCTCACCAAGGGTACGCCCTATGCGCTGCCCGGCGAACAGGACATCCGCCGTTCCGCGCTATCGCCCATCCCCCCGGCGGGCACGACGACCGACGCCAAGATCTACGGGTGGGGGCAGTTGACGCGGGTCGCGACCCCAGTGCTGGCGCTGTTCGCGGCAGCGAAGAAGGATCCCGCCGGCCACGAGGCGCGCATCCTGCGCCAGGTCGCGGCGATCGGCGGATTCGATGTCGATCCCGGATCGATCGCCTTCCCGCTCGTCACCGCCGCTTTGGGGGCCGAAGACATGGCGACGACGACCGGTGGCCAGCCCTATGGCAATA